>DFMR01000044.1 GCA_002376325.1 Proteobacteria bacterium UBA3588
CTGCTCCTGATAGGTCCAAATCGGCCACTCGTCGTCATACATATTCAGCTCCGGCGTCACGCCGATAAGCTCCATATTCGACGTCCAGTAGGCATCGACGGTTCCGACATCGCGCCAATAGGCCTGGTGGCCCGTAAGCGGGTCGCGGAACGGATAGGCCACGACCCGGTTCTTGCGAATGACATGCGGAATGATGTTCTTGCCGAAGTCGCGGTCCGAATCCGGTTGACCGGCGTCGCGCGCCAGCTGCTCGAACAAAAACTTGGTATTGAAGACGTAGATACCCATCGAGGCCAGCGCCTCGTCGGTGCGGCCGGGTATCGGCTGCGGCTGCGCTGGCTTTTCGGTGAAATCGGTAACGCGCCAGTCGTCGTCTACCGACATGACGCCGAAGGACTTGGCCGTCTCCAGAGGGACCTCGAAGCAGCCGATCGTCAGATCCGCCTCCCGTTCCACATGGTAGGCAAGCATCGAACCGTAATCCATTTTGTAGACATGGTCGCCTGCCAGGATCAACACATACTCCGGATTGTGCGCCCGAATGATGTCGAGATTCTGGTAGACCGCATCCGCGGTCCCCATGTACCAGCCGGCGTTGATACGCTGCTGCGCCGGCAACAATTCGACAAATTCGCCAAATTCGGTACGGGAAAAGCTCCAGCCCAGCTGCAAATGGCGAATCAGGGAGTGCGATTTATACTGGGTCAGCACGCCGATCCGGCGGATACCGGAATTGAAGCAGTTGGACAGCGGGAAATCAATGATCCGAAATTTGCCGCCGAACGGTACCGCGGGCTTGGCGCGCCACTGGGTCAGCCCTTTTAGGCGGGTACCGCTTCCTCCTGCCAGAATCAACGCCAGCGTATCCCGTGTAAGGCGGCTAACGAAGCGCGGTGTCTTGAAATCAGGCATGCGGCTATCCCTCTTCGTTAGATTAATAGTTATTGCGCTTGGTATTGACTAGATACCTGATTGGCGCGATACCCGCAAGTACGTCACGCATGCGCCACACAAACTTGATAACATTCCGTTGTTGCTGTGGTATTAATACATAGCGCTTTATCCAAATTAAGCATAAGAATGCCATGACTGAATTGCCAGACGATCACCGGCGGATACTTGAGGCCCGGCACCACGATCCCTTCACCGTCCTGGGACGCCACGACGAAGGTGGCGTCACGCTCGTCCGTTGCTTCGTCCCCGGCGCAGCCGATGCCGCCATCGAAGGAACGCAAGGCCCGTTAGCGCTGCAACGGCTGTACAACAGCGATCTATTCGAATGGCGCGGCGACGGCAGCGCGCTGCCGCAGCATTATCGCGTACATTGGCACGATAGCGTCGGCAACACCCACAACCACGGCGATCCCTACTGTTTTCCTCCACTACTCGGCGACCTCGATCTCTACCTGTTCGGCGAGGGGCGGCACCACCACGCCCACCGCTTCCTCGGGGCCCATCCGCGCAGCGTCGAGGGCGTCGACGGGGTGCTGTTCGCCGTATGGGCGCCCAATGCCGAACGCGTCAGCGTGGTGGGCGAATTCAACCGCTGGGACGGCCGCTGCCACCCGATGCGCAGCCGCGGCGGCGGCGGCGTGTGGGAGCTGTTCATCCCTGATTTGAGCGAAGGCGCGCTCTATAAGTTCGAGTTGCGCCACCGCGGCAGCGGCGCAGTGGTGGTCAAAACCGACCCCTACGGCCGTCGCTTCGAGCTGCGCCCCGCCACCGCCGCCATGGTCGACGCCGTTACCCGCTACCCGTGGCAGGACGGCGACTGGCTGCGCGCCCGCGCCGGTCGCGACTGGCTGCACGCCCCCATGTCCATCTATGAGATCCACCTGGGCTCGTGGCAGAAGGACCAGAACTACCATTTCCTCGGCTACCGCGAGCTGGCCGAACGGCTGGTGGACTACATCAAACCGTTGGGCTTTACCCACATCGAGCTGCTGCCGGTTACCGAGCACCCCCTGGACGCCTCCTGGGGCTACCAAAGCACCGGTTATTTCGCCCCCACCAGCCGCTTCGGCCCTCCGGACGACCTGCGCTATTTCATCGACCTGTGCCACCAGAACGGCCTCGGCGTCATTCTGGACTGGGTGCCCGCCCATTTCCCGCGCGACGGCTACGCTCTGGCGCGCTTCGACGGCAGTCCCCTGTACGAACACGAGGATCCGCGCCGCGGCGAGCATCGCGACTGGGGCACGCTGATCTTCAACTACGGCCGCAACGAGGTGAAGAATTTCCTCATTTCCAGCGCGGTTTATTGGATGGAGGAGTTCCATATCGACGCGCTACGCGTTGACGCCGTCGCCTCCATGCTCTATCTGGACTACTCGCGCCAAGCGGGCGATTGGGCCCCCAACGTCTACGGCGGACGCGAGAATCTGGAGGCGATCACCTTCCTGCGTGAACTCAATAGCGTAGTACATGAACAGTTCCCCGGCGCCCTCACCATGGCCGAGGAATCGACCGCCTGGCCGATGGTGTCACGCCCGGTCAGCATGGGCGGCCTGGGTTTTTCGATGAAATGGAACATGGGCTGGATGAACGACACCTTGAGCTATATGCATAAGGACCCGGTCCATCGCGCCTACCACCACGACATGCTCACCTTCGGTCTGCTCTACGCCTTCAGCGAAAATTTCATCCTGCCCTTCTCGCACGACGAAGTGGTGCACCAGAAACGCTCCATGCTGGACAAGATGCCGGGCGACGAGTGGCAGCGCTTTGCCAACCTGCGCCTGCTCTACACCTACATGTTCACCATGCCGGGCAAGAAACTGCTGTTCATGGGCGATGAATTCGCCCATGGCGCCGAGTGGAACGACGACCAGCCGCTGGACTGGTATCTGCTGGACCGGCCCCAGCACCAAGGGGTGCAGCGTCTGGTGGCGGACCTCAACCGCCTGCACCGCGAACAGCGCCCGCTGCACCGCTACGATTTCGAGGGCCAGGGGTTCGACTGGATCGACTGCCACGATCGCCAGCAATCGCTGCTCAGCTATTTGCGCCGCGACGGTGACGAGATCGCCGTGGTGGCGCTCAACTTCACCCCGATGCCGCACCACAACTTCCGCCTCGGCGTGCCGCGTCCGGGCCGCTACGAGGTGTTGTTCAACTCGGATTCCGCCTACTACGGCGGCGGCAACCTGGGCAACGCCGGTAGCGTGGATGCCGAAGCGATACCTGCCATGGGGCGCTCCTGGTCGCTATCGCTGACACTTCCGCCCCTGGCCGGAATCATCCTCAGGTTTCATCCGTAAGCCGGGCCGGGCCGGTGACCCGCGCTCTGTGCGCGGGTCCCGCGGCATCGCCGTCGCGCATCACCGGGCGGAGATCACAGCGTACCGCTGCGTTTGATGGA
The DNA here is from genome assembly GCA_002376325.1 of Proteobacteria bacterium UBA3588. GTDB lineage: Bacteria > Pseudomonadota > Gammaproteobacteria > Thiohalomonadales > Thiohalomonadaceae > Sulfurivermis. Next base: position 3,362 of record DFMR01000044.1, read on the forward strand.
AAAATATTGATTGACCAACGCAACCGGCAACTGGCGCGGCGTGATGTCGAGCACGCGCGCGCCGTGGTGGCTGAGACGTTCATGGCTTTCGTGCCGGCGCGTCAGGTACTCCTCGGTGGCGTGAAAGCGTAGCGCATCGTCCAGCGAGTGGACCGGATGGGCGACCAGCTCGTCCAGCAGCGTTTCGCGCAAATCCGCCACCACCACCAGATGGCGCCCGCGCATCACGCGCACCGCCGCCTCCAGGTCCGAGTGATCCTCGTCGCGGGTATTGGTCAATACGACGATCAGCGCGCGCCGTCGTTGCAGCGCCATCACCTCGCCGGCGGCCGAGCGGTAGTCGGCGACGGCGGTCGTCGACTGCAGATCGTAGGTGGCATTCAGCAGCCCTGTCACCACCTGTGCGCCCTTGCGCGGCGCGAACCAGCGACGCACTCCGCCGAAGGCCATGAAACCGACCGCATCACCCTGACGCACGGAAACGTAGGCCAGCAGCAGCATGGCGTTGAGCGCTTCGTCCAGATGGACGCGCGCCGCGTCCGCGTGATGCATGCGCCGGCCGCAATCGACCATGAACAGTATCTGCTGGTCGCGCTCGTCCTGATATTCCCTGGAGATGAGCTTGCGATAACGGGAAGTGGCCTTCCAGTCGATCTGACGCAGCGAATCGCCGCTGTGGTATTCGCGCAATTGGTGGAAATCATTGCCCTCGCCGCGCCGCTGCCGGCGCCGCACCCCCATTTGGCTCAAACGGTTATCGGTCGCCAGCAGCGCGTAGTTGGCGATCTCCGCAAAATTCGGATAGACGCGCAACAGCTGGGCGCTACCGGCGCGACGTCGCTCGCGCCACAGTCGCCACGGCGACGCCAGCCCGATGTCGGTACCGGGTACCTGGAACGCCCCGCGCGTCGGCGGTTTGAGCTGGTAACGAATCTCCACATCCTGTCCCGGCAGCAACATTGCGCTCAGCGGCATCCCGCACACCTCGAATTCCGGCGGGTGCAGATCATGCAGCACAAAGTCGACCGGCTGCCTGCCCGTATTGCATACGTTCAGGGTGACCGTCGACCATGCCGCTACCGGCAGATTGCGGTCGAGCCGACGCGTCACCTGCGGCGGGGACAGACGGCGCAGCCGCATTAGATCGGCAAACGCCGCGGCGCCGAGTCCCACGGCAGCCAGCTGCCAGAGCGCGAGCAGCTCGCGCCACAGCGCCGCGGCCAATCCCAGCGCGAGCCACGCCAGCGCCGCGCCGATCAGCCGTGGGCCGGGCGTCAATCTCACCGGCGCGGCGCCTCGACGTTGGCCAGCAGGTCGTTGAGAACGTCGTCGGGCCGATAACCTTCAATCTCCAGATCGGCAGTGAGCTTGATGCGGTGACGCAGCACGGCCGGCGCGATCTGTTTCACGTCATCCGGCGTGACGAAGAAATTGCCGTTGGCGAGGGCCTGGGCACGGGCACAGCGCAGCAGCGCGATGGCGGCACGCGGTCCGGCACCGGTTTCGATGCCTTGCCAGTTGCGGCTGCCGCGCACGATGCGCACGATATATTCGAGGATCACCTCGTCGACGTCGACCTGCGCCGCCGCCTTTTGCACCGTCACCACGTCCTCCGGCGTGATCACCTGCGTGATCGCCGAAACATCCAGTTGATTGCCGACGGCATTGGCGGTCACCTGCCGCACCAGCTGGCGTTCTTCCACTTCGCTGGGATAGGCGATGTGGACGTTGAGCAGGAAACGATCCAACTGCGCCTGGGGCAACGGATAGGTGCCTTCCTGCTCCACCGGATTTTGCGTCGCCATCACCAGGAACGGCTGGGCCAGCGGGAAGGCGCTGCCCTCGATGGTCACCTGCTCCTCCTGCATCGCCTCCAGCAGTGCCGACTGCGTTTTGGCCGGCGCCCGGTTGATCTCGTCGCCGAGCAGGAAATTGCAGAAGATCGGACCGCGCCGGATGCGGAAGGTCTCGGCCTTCATATCGAAGATGGCGTGTCCGGTGATATCGCTCGGCATCAGGTCGGGTGTGAACTGCACCCGCGAAAAATTGCCGCCGACCGCCTTGGCGAGGCTGCGCACCAGCAGCGTCTTCCCCAGTCCCGGCAACCCTTCCACCAGCACGTGTCCGCCCGCCACCAAGGCGACGATAAGCTCGCGGATCACGCGGCGCTGTCCAATCACGGTGCGGGCAATCATTGCCTCCAGGTTGCGGATCCGGGCACTGGCCGCGTCCAAGGTCTGTTGTGCTTCGCTCACAGCTGTCATCGTTTCGTCCTTCCTCGTTACAGCGTCATATCCAGAATCTGCAAATAGCCGCTCAGTTCGACAAAGTCCCGTTCCACCCGATACTCGCCGTACAGCGCGCGTTCCACCGCCCGCTGCGACAGCCCGGCGCGCGCGGCGATCCAGACGCAGCGCTGCTCACGCGTCATCGCCCGCAGCAGATAGTGCTTGTTGAGCCAGGACTGTTCCAGCCGCAGCTGGTTGGCGCGAAACAGCTGCTGAGCGCTATCCAGCCGCCACAGAAAATTGGCGCTCGCCTCCAGATGTTCGCCGAGATCGCGGCGCGGCCGCTGTTGCGGCGGCAGCAACGGTCCGAGGCGCCCGCCCATGTGCCACAACCACAGCAACAGCGCCACCGCGCCGGCCGTCACCACCGTGGCGGCATATTGCCAGATCACCGCCGGCAGCGCGGGCATCTCCACGTCGTGCACGAACCACACCGGTGCGTGCTGCGGCAGGCCGGTCAACAGGGCCAGCGCCAAGGCATGGTCGTATTTGCCGATCTGCCGATTGGTGAGGAAATCATTGTCGCTCAGCACCGTCACCAGACCGTCCCCCAAGCGGTACTGCAACAGGCAGTAACCGTCGCCCCACGGTACTGCCGCCGTCGCCTTGCGGCCGGTCTCCTCCAGGTAACGGTAGGGGCTGAAGTGGATCTGCAGCGGCCGGGGATATTCGGCAAATTTGATCGCCGCCGTATCCGGCCGCTTCCGTTTCGAGTCAGCACCGGCCAGCTTCAAATGCACCCCCAGCTGCGCCAGAAATCCCTTCGCTCGCGTACCGTGCTGACCCAACAGCGAATCATCCGCCGCGACGATCAAACGTCCGCCCGCCTCAATCCAGTGGCGCAGTGCCTGCTGCCGTCTGGCGTCCGATATTTCCCAAAAACGGTAGACGACGAGCACCCCGTCAGCGGGCGGTAGCGAACGCCGCAGACGGGTACCGGCCACACTGGAGGCGTGGTCGCCCATTTTGTCGACAAAACGTTCCGCCGCCAGAAACGGGTCGCGCAGCGCCGTTTCGGTATAACCGCTGCGCACGGCACGGGTCGCCCACTCGAAGTGATGGCGGAACCAGTAGCCGCCCCAGATCGTGCCGCCGATGACGATGGCGACGGCAAGCAGCCGCAACAGGCGTTCAGTCATCGCGGCCGCCTTCGTAGTACCGCCGCCACGAGTCGGTCAGCAGGGCGATATTGGCAGGCGTCGGCATCACATGGCCATAGGCGCAACGTGTCCATGCCTGGGTCAACTGGCTGAAGAATGCCGACTCCGGTTCGGAACGCTGGCTGCGCACCAGACGTTGGCACTCGCCCTCGGTCGCGCTCTCCGGGATGCGCAGATGGTAATCGTGCATCAGGCGCACCAGCGTAGCCCGGTAAAGCAGGCTGAGCGCAGCCCGCAGCTGTCCCGCCTCGACCAGGGCGTGAATAGCGCCGACCACGTCGTCGGGCAACGACTCCGGCGTAATCGGCAAACCGAACAAAGTCGTCGCAATCGGCGCCGCGCGCGTGGTACGCCGCCGCGGCAACCATGCGCGCAGTTGGGCTACATACATCAGCAACCATCCCAGAGCAAACGCCGCCGCCACCCACAGCAGATATTTCAACACCTCGGCGACGGCGGCGATCCAGGCGAACGGTTCCAGGCGCTTTTTTTCATCCGGCTTGCGCTTCGCTCCGATGTATTTCCAGTAGTGTTCGGTCTTCTCCTTGCCGAAGGCGGGATCGGCCAACACCTGTTTGATGGCGCTGCGGACCTGCTCTGTGCCGATACCCGTCGTGACGTCGGCAGCGGACCGGGCGGCCTGCACCGTCGGCGTGCCGGACTCTGCCGCACGGGCGCCGCCGCACGGCACCAGCCCCATGAACAGCAGCGCACAGCAGACCAGCGCGGCAGCGCGCGCCGCACGGAAGCGCGGCGCCATGTGGCGGAACGGCAGCTCCAGATCCCACGCCTCCAGTTGGGAACGACGGGTGAGGTAAAGCGCGAAGCCGCCGGCCACATAGAACGGCGCAATCACCGACATGGCCAGCAACCAGAAGCCGTTGGCAAGCCAGATCAGCAGCGGCCGGTCCCCCCCGGAGATCAACCACGGATGCTCCGGCAGTAACTGGCTCGGCAGCAGGTAAAGCAGCAACAACAGCAGGCCGAGGCCGAAGATCATCTCGAAATTGGCACCAACCAGCGTCAGCCAGATCCCCGCCGACTGGCCACCGCCGAGAACCTTGATCCGCTTGCGCCGTTGCGCCCCGTGCAGTCGCTCCAGTTGGGAAACCGGCAGAAACAGTGAGCGGTTGCCGCCCAGCCGCCACAACGACAGATTGGCGAGCAGTCGCGGCAGCAGCACCGTACGCCACTGGCCGGCGAGCTCCCGCCACGACAGCGTCTCGCCGAACAGGCGCCGGCTCAGCCAAAACAGCAGCATCGGTTCGTACAGCGGCTTGCACCACCAGAGCGCCAGTCCGACCAACAGCGGGGAACGATGCAACAGCAACACCGCCAGCAGCGTGATCGGCAAGGCGGTCAGCCACCAAAGTCCCCACAACGGCATAAACCATTGGCGCGCGATCACGAACCCCAGGTCCACCCCCTCCCAGGAGGTGCGGTAGCGCACGTTGGCCGCCATCTGTTCAAGCTGCATCGCGGCCGCGCCCCGCCAGCGACAGATAAAGCACGACGCTCAGCCACAGCAGCGCCGCCACTGCAAATTTCAACACCGGGCGCACCGCGCCGTCGGCCGACCAAAATGCCTCGATGAAGGCCGCCACCAGCAACAGCAACGCGGCCCCCATGATCAGCTGCACGGCCGCCGCCGCCTCGACGCGCAATGCCTCGCCACGCGTGCGGCGGCCCGGCACCAACAATGCCCGCGCCAACATCAATCCCGCGGTACCGCTGATGCAGATGGCCGTCAACTCGAATGCGCTATGGCCCGCCACAAACGGCCAGAACGTTCCGACGAACCCCAGCTCCGTCAGATGGCCGGCCACCGCGCCGATGGTGACGCCGTTGAACAGCAACGCCAGCAGCGTCCCGATGCCGAAGAAGATGCCGCTGGCGAAGGTGCGAAAGCCGATGCCGATATTGTTCCAGATGTAGTAGCCGAACATTTCGAAGTCGGTGCTCGATTCCCGCGCCTCGCTGCGCCCGAGCTTGCTGTTGCCCGGATCGTACATGTACTCCATCTGCGCCACTTGGTGCGGACTCATCACCGTGTAGATGAAATCGTTGTTGTGGTAGCAGAGGCCACCCAGGGCCAGCGCCGGCAGATAAAACAGCGCCGTCGCCAACCAGAACAGGCGGGCATTCTTGCGTAGCGTGGAGGGAAACACGACCCAGATAAAGATGGCGACGCGCCACCACCACAAACTCTTGCGCCGATACAGCACGCTATGACCGCGCATCGCCAGGTCGTGGAGCTCGTCCACCAACCCGCTGCTGTAACGCCGCTCCTTGGCCAAGGCGAGGTCGGCACACACCCGCCGGTAGAGTTCCGGCAACCGCTCCAGATCGGAGCCGTCGCGCCGTCGCGGCGGCTTCTCCAGTTCGTCCAGCGTCTGACGCAATGCTTCCCAAACCGAGCGGTGATGTTCGATAAACTGTTGCTGCTTCATCGTCCTCGCGCCAACCAACAGGCGTAGCCATGCACCATGTGCACCGCCTGCGCCCCATTCTCACCCGTCAATATCTGCGCCAACTCCGCCACCCGTGCCGGAGCCAGTGCGCTGCTCCGTTCCGCAAAGTCCAGCAGCGCGCGCTGCTCATCCACCGAAACCGCCACCGGCAACGGCAGCGCTTCCGCCGCCTGAGGCGCCACTGAGGTTCTGCCCTGGTCCGCATACACCACCAAGGTGCCGGCGGCCAAATCACCGAGACGCTTGAACTGCCGGTTGATCAATACGCTGGCCAGCCCGGTCGCGTACAGCACAGGGAAAAAATCCACCACCCGCAACAGATTGCGTATCAGCGATGCGGTCCAGCCCACCGGCGTGCCGTTATCGTGCAGCACCACCAGCCCCAGCGCCTTTTTGCCCGGCGTGGCGCCGCGCGTCACTTCGAAAAATACCGGGTAGAGCCATTCCAGCAGAAACAGCACCACCAGAAAAATGCCGAAACCGAGCTTGGCCAGGGAGAAGATCGCCAGCGACAAGGCGAACACCACGGCGTAACGTATCGCCGCGTCGATGGCCCAGGCGAGCGCACGCGGCACCGGACCGGCGATGCGCAGGCCCAGGTCCACCCCTTCAGGAGTTTCAAAGGTATAGACAGTGTCGAGCGGTGCGTTCAACAAAACGACATCAGCGGGCAAGCAACGGGATGATCACGGCGGCAAGGATACCGATGATTCCCAATGCCCAAAAGCCGATGCCGATATAGCCGAGCACCTTCTCCCAGCCGCGGGTAAGACGCGGCGGTCCGTAGCGGTTGGCGCCGGCCGTACCCGCCTTGAGTGCCAACACCAGGGCGAAGATGAGATTGACGAACGGCACAAACAGCAGCAGCGTCCACCACCCCGAGGCATCGAAATCGTGCAGCCGGCGGATGACGAACAGCACGAAGATTACCGACATCGCCAACTGCGGCAGCCACAGCATCCCGATTCGAGGATGCGCCATATCCTGCGTCAGCATCATGGAACCGCCGACGGCGATCATCACGATATAGGCAATGACGCCGAAGACCATGCCCCAGGCAAGATAGCTGAGCCGGCCGAAACGCCCTTGCGGCGACAACGGACCGGTTTCGTCATACCCGCCCGAGGTCGGAACGGCGGAAACGTCGGCGGACGGTGCCTGATAAGGATTAACGTGCTCCATCATCGATTCTCCACGATAGTGTTATAAGCGGCCGGTGCGGCGCCCCCTGCTATCCTGTTGCCGCCCCGTTCGTGCCGCTACACAACCACAAAACCGATGTCACTGCAACCGTATCCGTATTGCAGCCGCCTGCCGGCGGCGCAACTAGATAGGCGTTCCGAAATGGTAACCACTATCTTGCCCCTTTTCCCTCAGGGAGAAGATTGCGATGAGGGGTGTGATGATCACCATTTCCGAACACGTAATTTAGGATTTATTTTCCTTGTAATAATTGATCAGCCCGTTGGTGGAGGCGTCGTGCGCACTTGCCGCTGCCGTGTCCGCCAACTCCGGCAGAATCGTCTTGGCCAGTTGCTTGCCCAACTCCACCCCCCATTGATCGAACGAATTGACGCGCCAGACCATGCCCTGCACGAACACCTTGTGTTCATACAGCGCGATCAGCCGGCCCAGAGTGCGCGGCGTCAGCTTGGTGAACAGCAAGGTATTGCTGGGGTGGTTGCCGGGAAATATCTTGTGGTTGAGCAATTCGTTGATCCTCTCCTCGTCCAACCCTTCGTCGGTCAGCTCGGCGCGCGCCTCCCGCTCGTTTTTTCCTTTCATCAACGCCTCGCCCTGGGCAAACACGTTGGACAGCAGAATCGCGTGGTGATCGCCGATGGGATTGTGGCTCTGCAACGGTGCCAGAAAGTCCACCGGCACCAGTTTGGTACCCTGGTGGATCAACTGGTAGAACGCATGTTGGCCGTTGGTGCCGGGTTCGCCCCAAATGACCGGCGCCGTTGACCAGGTGATGTTCTCGCCGTCGCGCGTCACCCGCTTGCCGTTGCTTTCCATCTCCAGCTGTTGCAGGTAGGCGGGGAAACGGTGCAGATATTGGTCGTAGGGCAAAATGGCATAGCTTTGCGCGCCGAAGAAGTTGTTGTACCAAATCCCCAGCAGCCCGAGGATCACCGGCATGTTGCGCGCCAGCGGCGCGCTGTGGAAGTGGCTGTCAATGTCGTGGCCCCCGGCCAGCATCTCTTCGAAGTTGTCCATGCCGATAAACAGCGCGATGGACAGGCCGATGGCCGACCACAGCGAATAGCGGCCGCCGACCCAATCCCAGAATTCGAACATATTGCGCGTATCGATACCGAATGCGGCCACCGCTTCGGCATTGGTGGAGAGCGCCACGAAGTGCTTTGCCACGCTCGCCTCGTCGCCCGCCGCCTCCACCAGCCAGTGGCGCGCGGTGCGCGCATTGGTCAGCGTCTCCTGGGTGGTAAAGGTCTTCGAGGCCACGATGAACAGCGTCGTTTCGGGCTCCACGCGCCTGAGCGTCTCGGCGATCTGGGTGGCATCCACGTTGGAGACGAAATGGACGCGCAACCCGGCGCTGCCGTAGGGGCGCAACGCCTCGGTCGCCATGTAGGGACCCAGGTCCGAGCCGCCGATACCGATATTGACCACGTCGCTGATCGCCTTGCCACTGTAGCCGGTCCAGCCGCCGCCGCGCACCGCCGCGGAAAACTCGCGCATCTTGGCCAGCACCGCCTCCACCTTGGGCATGACGTTCTCGCCGTCCACCATGATCGGCTGGGCGCTGCGGTTGCGCAGGGCCACATGCAGCACGGCGCGGTCCTCCGTGTTGTTGATCTTTTCGCCGCGGAACATGCGGTCGCACCAACCGGTCACATCGGCCTGGCGCGCCAGCTCCAACAGCAGCTCCATGGTC
>DFMR01000046.1 GCA_002376325.1 Proteobacteria bacterium UBA3588
ACGGCTCACAAATTCCGCTTAAGAAAGTGCCATTGGGGTCGGAACCCCGAATAATGGGCAGAAGATTCTGCTGAAGAATTTTCGGTGTAATCGATGGCTTCTGTGCGTTGTCTTCCGTTCGAAGCCACTCTATTTTCCCGCACGCACCAGACCGCCGAGGCCGGCCTCTTCCAGCACCTGATTGAGGCGCGCGCGCACCTGGAAGGGTTCGTCCATTTGCAGCACTTCGCCGAGCAGCGCCTGAGCGCGTTTGCGGGTGATGGTACGCAGCACCCACTTCACCCGCGGCAGGCTCGACGCGCTCATCGACAGCGAGTCGATGCCCATGCCGAGCAGCAGGATCGCGGCCGCCGGGTCGCCGGCCATCTCGCCGCAGACGCTCACCGGCTTGCCGAATTTGTTCGCCCCTTCCACCACCTTGGTCACCGCCTTCAGCACCGCCGGGTGCAGCGAGTCGAACAGATCGGCGACGCGCGGGTTGTTGCGATCGACCGCCAGCAGGTATTGGGTGAGGTCGTTGGTGCCGACCGAGAGAAAATCGACGCGACTGGCGAGACGGTCGGCATGGAACACCGCCGAGGGCACCTCGACCATCACCCCGACCCGCGGCAGGGTGACGCTGACGCCCTCCTCCTGCAGTTCGTTGCAGGCGCGGTTGATCAGCGCCAGCGACTCGTCCACCTGCGCCGCGCTGCTGATCATCGGCAGCAGCAGATTGAGATTCTCGAAGCCGACGTTGGCGCGCAGCATGGCGCGGATCTGGGTGAGGAAGATCTCCGGATGATCGAGAGTGATGCGGATGCCGCGCCAGCCGAGGAACGGGTTGTCCTCCTTGATCGGGAAGTAAGGCAGCGCCTTGTCACCGCCGACGTCGAGCGTACGCATCGTGACCGGCCGCGGCGAAAACGACTCCAACACCTGGCGGTAGACCGCGCGCTGCTCGTCCTCGCCGGGGAAGCGATCGCGGATCATGAACGGGAACTCGGTGCGGTACAGCCCGACCCCTTCGGCGCCGGAGTTGAGCGACGGCCGGATGTCGGAGACCAGACCGGTGTTGGCGTAGAGCGGCATCCGCGTGCCGTCCGGCGTCTCCGCCGGCAGATTGCGCAGCGCTTGCAGATCGGCGGTGAGCTCCGCCTCTTCGCGTTGCAGGCGCCGGAATTCGCGCCGGATCTCCTTGGACGGATTGATGTAGACGCGGCCGCTGTAACCGTCGGCGATCAGCTCGCGGCCATGCACCTTGGAGAGCGGCAGGTCGGTGACGCCCATCACCGCCGGGATGCCGAGCGCGCGCGCCAGGATCGCGGTGTGCGAGGTGCGCGAGCCGCGCATCGAGACCACGCCGGCGAGCCGCTTGGGCGGCACCTCGGCCAGCATCGATGCGGTGACGTCTTCGCTCACCAGCACGCTGTTCTTCGGATACTCCAGCGGCTTGCGCTCCTCGCCGAGCAGCCGTTCCAGCACGCGGCGGCCGAGGTCGCGAATATCCTGGGCACGCTCGCGCAGGTAGGCGTCCTCCATCTGATCGAAGGCGCGCACGTGTTCCAGCACCGTGTCGCGCAGCGCGGTCGGCGCCCAGGCACCTTTCTTGATGCGCGCCACCGTGTCGTCGATCAGGCTGCCGTCCTCCAGCATCAGCAGATAGGCCTCGAACAGCGCGCTGTCGCTCGCCGGCATGGTGGCACGCAGGCGTTTGAGCATCCCCTGCATGTCCTTGCGCACGGTACGGATCGCCGCGCGGAAATTCTTCAGCTCGGTGGCTTTGTCCTCCACCACGAGGTCGGGCACGCTTTCGATCTCGGTGGTGACGTTGACCACCACGATGGTGCCGACGGCGACGCCGGGCGCGCCGGGCAGGCCCAGCAACGGCCGTTGATCGTTCACGTGCTCCTGCTTCAGCAGCACTTCGATATCGCCCGATGCCTCGGCGTGGGCGATGGCGCCCGCCAGCTGCGCGGCGATGGTCACCAGGAAGGTCACCTGGTCCTCGTCGAACTTGGCGCTGGCGCGCGACTGCACGATCAGTACGCCGTGAATGGTGCGGTGGTGGATGATGGGAACGCCGAGGAAGGCGGGGTAGCGCTCCTCGCCGGTCTTCTCGAAATAGCGGTAACGCGGATGGTGCGGCGCGTCGTCCTCGTTGACCGGTTCGGCGCGCTCGGCCACCAGGCCGGTAAGGCCTTCATCCCAGGTCAGGCGCACGTTGCCCACCGACTCGGGATTGAGTCCTTCGCTCGCCATCAACACCAGCTCGCGGCTGGCGTTGTGCGCCAGGTAGATGGAGCAGACGTCCACCTTCATCGCTTTGCGCACCTGCTGCACGATGATCAGCAATGCCTGTTGCAGGTCTTTGGCGGCGTTGACCTCCTGGATGATGCGGCGCAGCGTTTGCAGCATGCCTATTCCTTTACCTAGCGTTGGCGGCGATCGCCGAGCCTGATCGGCCCGGCCTGATGAATTTGCCGTATTCGTGAGAGTGATAATCCCCTCGACCCACAAACGGAACCGCCGAGGACGTCCGACGTGTCGCAGACGAACCAACGGCAATCGTCGGGCTTGCGTACAGCCGGGGCCGCTGCGTCAGGACTTCGCCTGCCGCAGGCGCGCCGGCCGCGCATCCACGGCGGGCGACAGCAGCGGAGCCAATTCGGTGAGGGCCCGTTCGTAGACACGCCGCTTGAACGACACGATATCGCGCAGCGGCTGCCAGTACGAGACCCAGCGCCAGTCGTCGAACTCCGGCGGGTTGTGTAGATCGAGACGCACCCGGCTGTCGTCGCTCAACATGCGCAACAGATACCAGCGCTGCTTCTGGCCGATACAGATCGGTTTGCTATGGTGGCGCACCAGGCGCTCGGGCAGCCGATAGCGCAGCCAGCCTCGGGTCGACCCGAGGATGGTCACGTCGCCGGGAGTCAGCCCGACCTCTTCCATCAGCTCGCGAAACAGCGCCTGTTCGGCGGTTTCGTCGCGCTGGATGCCGCCCTGGGGAAACTGCCACGCATCCTGTCCCACCCGGCGGGCCCACAACAGCTGCCCCTCCCGGTTGCTCAGGATGATCCCGACGTTTGCCCTGTAGCCTTCCGAATCAATCACTTATAAAAACACCTTAAGACTTGTCATCTTGATTTTTCCACAAGCGCAGCCCGCTGGCAAATGGCCTGTGCATAACAGTGGAGTGTCGCGGCGCGGCCCCGGTTCCCTTATGATCGGCCTTTGTTCGAAAGCGCGGAGACTCCCCTGTGACACTGGCCATATTCGACCTGGACAACACCCTGCTGAGCGACGACAGCGACCACCTGTGGGGCTGCTTCCTGGCGCAACAGGGCATCGTCGACGGCCGGAGCCATCAGCGGGAGAACGACCGCTTCTACGAAGAGTATAAGGCCGGCACCCTGGATATCTTCGCCTACCAGCGCTTCATCCTGGCGCCGCTGGTGGACCGGGAACCGGCCACCCTGGAGGCGTGGCACCGCCGCTACATGACGGAGATGATCGCCCCCATCATACTGCCCGCCGGGCGCACCCTGGTCGAATGGCACCGCAGCCAGGGCCACACCCTGCTGATCATCACCGCCACCAACCGCTTCATCACCGCCCCCATCGCCGCGGCCTTGGGGGTGGACGCGCTGCTGGCCACCGAACCCGAGGTGGTGCAGGGCCGCTACACCGGCAACATCGTCGGCATCCCCACCTTCCAGCAGGGCAAGGTCGAGCGGCTGGAGCAGTGGCTGCGCGAGACCGGCCACAATCTGGCCGGCGCCTGGTTCTACAGTGACTCCCACAACGACCTGCCGCTGCTGGAGCTGGTCGCACACCCGGTGGCGGTGGACCCGGACGAGACCCTGCGCAGCCACGCCGAGACCCTGGGCTGGGACATCGTCACCCTGCGCCGGGGCGAGCGGCCGCAGCCGCTCGCCAGGGACGAGGGTCGAGGTACGAAGTACGAGGAAGGATAATGACCCGATCCAAACAACCGGCGGCAACATCGCCCTCGTCCCTCGTTCCTCGTACCTGGCTGCTCATCCTGCTCCTGCTGCTGGCCGTCGCGGCGTTCGCCGTCGGCCTGGCGGCGGGCAGCCTGCCGATCCCCCTGGCCAAGCTGTGGCCGGCGCTGTGGGGCGACGGCGGCACCCAGTCGCTGGTGGTGCGGGAGCTGCGGCTGCCGCGGCTGCTGGTGGCCTTCGCCGTGGGCGGGCTGCTGGCCCTGGCCGGCACGCTGTTGCAGGTGCTGCTGCAAAATCCCCTGGCCGATCCCTACGTGCTCGGCGTCTCCGGCGGCTCGGCGGTGGGGGCGCTGCTGGTGATGCTGCTGGGGCTGGGCGGCCTGTGGTTGAGCGGCGGCGCCCTGGCCGGCGCCCTGCTGGCGGTGGCGCTGGTGTTCGGCCTGGCCCACGGCCGCGGCGGCTGGACCCCGACCCGGCTGCTGCTCACCGGAATAGTGGTAGCCGCCGCCTGCGGCGCCCTGATCAGCTTCCTGCTGGCCCTGGCGCCGGAGCGCAATCTGCGCGGCATGCTGTTCTGGCTGATGGGCGACCTGAGCCAGGGCGGCGCACCGCTGCCGCCGCTGCTGCTGCTCGGCGCCGGCCTGCTGCTGACCGTGCCCATCGCCCGCAGCCTCAACCTGCTGGCGCGCGGCGAACTGCTGGCCGGCAGCCTCGGCGTCGAGGTCCGCACTCTGCGCCGCTACATCTACCTGGTCGCCTCGCTGCTCACCGCCGGCGCCGTCACCGCCGCCGGCAGCGTCGGCTTCGTCGGCCTGGTGGTGCCGCACATGCTGCGCCTGGTAGGCGGCAGCGACCACCGCTGGCTGCTGCCCGGCTCGGTGCTGCTCGGAGGCACCCTGCTGATGCTGGCCGACACCCTGGCGCGCACGGTGCTGGCGCCGCAGCAACTGCCGGTGGGGGTACTCACCGCCCTGATCGGCGCACCGCTGTTTCTCTATCTGTTGCAGCGCGAAAACCGGCCGTCATGACCGCGCCGTTCCTCGCCGCCCGCGCCCTCGACCTCGCCGTCGGCCGGCGCCTGCTGTGCGGCCAGCTCGAGCTGGAACTGCGCGCCGGCGAATGCTGGGCCATCCTCGGCGGCAACGGCGTCGGCAAGAGCACCCTGCTGCACACCCTCGCCGGACTGCGTCCGGCCCAAGGCGGCCGGGTGCTGCTGCGCGGAGAGGACATTGCCGGTCTCAAGCGCCGCGCGGTGGCGCGCCGCCTCGGCCTGCTGCCGCAGGACAGCGCCGACCCCTTTCCCAGCAACGTGCTGGAGACCGCCCTCATCGGCCGCCATCCCTACCTCGGCCGCTGGGACGGCGAAACCGAGGCGGACCGCACCCTGGCGCGCGACGCCCTGGCGGCGATGGACCTGGCAGGCTTCGAGACGCGCCGCATCGATACCCTCTCCGGCGGCGAGCGGCGCCGTCTGGCGATGGCCACCCTGCTGACCCAGGACCCGCCGCTGATGCTGCTCGACGAGCCCACCAACCACCTCGACCTGCACCAGCAGATCACCCTGTTGCAGCGGCTGCGCGCGCTGGCCGACGGCGGTCGGGGCGTGCTGATGTCGCTGCACGATGTCAATCTCGCGGCGCGCTTCTGCGACCACGTGCTGCTATTGTTTGGCAAGGGGGAGTGGCAAGGGGGGATCACCAGTTCGCTGCTCACTCCCGAACTGTTGACGCGCCTCTACGGCCATCCGATCGAAGCGTTGCACGGTACCGACGGTCGCACCGCCTTCGTCGCGCACTGACTCAGCGTTCCTGTACGCGCTTTCAAGGAGGAGACTATGGTTGCCAGAATCATGCTGGTCGACGACGACACCAACAACCTCAACGCCATGTGGCGGGTACTACGCCAGTTGGAGGAGGTCGAGGTGGAGCGTTTCGGCAGCGCCCTGGAAGCACTGGAGCGCAGCGGCGAGGCGGCATTCGATCTGGTGATCGCCGACTACCGCATGCCGGATCTGGACGGCGCCCGTTTCTTCGAGGCGCTGCGCAAGATACAGCCCCACAGCTACCGCATCATCATCAGCGGTTACACCGACGTGGAGCTGTTCAAGGCGGCGATCAACCACGGACAGATCCAGCGCTTCATCGAAAAACCGTGCGACGGTTTCATGCTGGCGCAGACGGTACAGGAGGGGTTGCAGCAGACCTCCCTGGAGCAGGAGGTCGAACAGTTGCGCGACCGGGTCGGCCAGTTGCACGAACTGCTGCGCGACATCGCCGCACGGGCGCCGGAACTGCTGCCCGCCGATTGGGAAGTCGAATAAAAAATCTGCTTGGAAAATGCCTCAGCGCTGCTCCACCCAGCGGATCAGCGCTTCCCACTGGCGCTGATCCTGATTCACGCCGGTGCGCTTGAGGTCGTGCACGCCGACGCCGATTTCCGCGGCGCGCACGTAATTCTGGGTATCGCGCAGACGCGCCACGAAGGGGATGTTCAACGAAGCGACGAATTTCTCCAGCGACTGGTAGACGCGGGTGTTCTCGCGCACCCGGTTGGCGATCACGCCGACGCGGATGTTGCGTGACCGCACCTTGGCCACCAGCAGCAGATCGCGGATGAAGCGCGAAGCGGCGTGAATGTCGATGGGGGACGGCAGCACCGGGATCAGAATAGCGTCGACATCGCGCATCAGCTCGATCAACTGATGTCCCTGCACGCCGGCAGGCGCGTCGAGAACGGCGCGCTCGGTATCCGGCGGCACCCGCATCACAAACGAGCGCGTCACCCCGCCGATCACCGGGCGGTTGGACGACACGCCGTAGATGGCGTGGTAATGCTTGTCGCGCAACGACAGCCACTGCATCGCCGAGCCCTGCGGATCATGATCGATCAAGGCGGTGCGGCACCCCTGGCGCGCGTAATAACTGGCCAGATTGGTGGCGATGGTGGTCTTGCCGCAACCGCCCTTGGCATTGATCACGAGAATCTGGCGCGCAGCAGAGGTCAGCACTGCCGGCTGTCCCAACGGCTTGCTTGCGCTATGCAAAAGGCTGTGTATGCCCGGTTCCATCACTGATGACCAACCTCTTTCCCCCGCCCCCGCGACAACGGCGCTACCTCAACCATCACCAGAGCTTTCATCTGTAACTCTACCATATTACTAAATTATTCCCATTTCTACCCGTTTCCAGCCGCGCCGTCCGGGACCGGCATCACAACGGCTAATGCTCGATCGAATAGAGAAAGTCGGCGCCGCTCGGCTCCCCCTGCTCCATGCGCAATGTCCAGTGCGGCGACATCTGGTAGCGGATGCGCACCTGATTGGCNNGCCGCGCGCCGCCGTCGTACCGCCCACGGCGAAAGCGGCGTGGTAGAGGGCGTCCGCCTCGCTGCGGCTGGCACCGGCGAGGGGGCGCCCCAGCACCAGCCAGGAGAGGGCATCGCTCGGGTCCATCACCGGATCGGAGAAGATGCGCAGCCGCGGCTGCTTGAGACGGCCGCTCACCTCGACGCCGACCAGCCCCGTCTGATCGGGCAGCCGACGAATCGCACGCACGTCCAGGCCGGGATTGTCCGGCGGGCTGTCGACGAACAGCAGCCGTCCGCGCTGGATGGTCAGGTTCTGGCCATAGGCCTGATAACGGCCGTCCTCCACATGCAGCTCGCCCTGGGCCAGGGTGGTCCCCGGCGTATCGCCCTGCACCCGCACTGCGCCGGTCAAACGGCCGGAAAAGCCGTAACCCTGCAGGCGCACGCGGGCGCCGGCCGCCAGGCGCAGGTCCAGGTGCATGCGCCAGCGGCGCGCCCCGCCGGCGGCGGCCGGCGCGTCGACGATGACCGTATCGGGCGACACCGTCACGCTGTTGGGCAGCTGCGGCAGGTCGATATCGGCCTGGGG
>DFMR01000091.1 GCA_002376325.1 Proteobacteria bacterium UBA3588
CCGCCGTTCGGCTTCGCCATTCCCGGCGGCTTTGTCGACGTGGGGGAGACCCTGGAGCATGCTGCGGTGCGCGAGGCCTTGGAAGAGACCTCGCTCGACATCACGCTTACGGCCCTGCTCGGCTGCTACTCGAATCCTTCCCGCGACCCGCGCGGCCACTCGGTGACCGCCGTCTACGTGGCCGAGGCCCGTGGCGAGCCACGGGCCGCCGATGACGCCCTCAATCTCGCCGTCTTTCCCATTGACGCCTTGCCGGGCGAGCTTGCCTTCGACCATGACATGGTGTTGGCGGATTACCTGCGTTATCGCTCGAGCGGAGAGGTGGCGCCGCTGCGGACCTGAGCGGACCTTCCTGTTTACACTTCGGATTGGTGCGGACATCGCGGCGGAGCCTTGAACTTTGCGCCAACCACCTCCACCCCTGGCTATATGTCCGACAAATCCGGTAAGCTATCGCGCTTCGATTTTCCACCGACACCATAGGGAGACTGCATGCGTCCCGCACACATCACGCAGATTCTGGAACGGGAGTTTTTGAGCACGCACGCAGGGCACCATACGCCGGTGATGCTGTGGGGCCCGCCAGGGGTCGGCAAGTCGCAGATGGTGCTCCAGGTGGGCGCCCGTCATCAGGTGCCGGTGATCGATATCCGTCTGTCGCAGATGGAGCCGAGCGACCTGCGCGGTATCCCGTTCCGGATCGAGCAGCGGGTGGAGTGGGCGGTCCCTGCGATGCTGCCCGATGTGGCACGTCACGGCGAGCAGGGCATCCTGTTTCTCGACGAGATCACCTCGGCACCGCCCTCCGTATCGGCCGCCGCCTATCAGTTGATCCTCGACCGCCGCCTTGGCGAGTATCGCGTGCCGGCGGGATGGGCCATCTTCGCCGCCGGCAACCGGCAGGGCGATCGCGGCGTCACCTATGCCATGCCGGCGCCGCTGGCCAACCGTTTCTCCCACTTTGAGGTGGAGACGCATCTCGACGACTGGGTGCTGTGGGCCTATCAGAACGGCGTCGACGAACGGGTCATCGCCTTCCTGCGCTTCCGTCCCGAGCTGTTGTTCGATTTCGATCCGGCGCACAACCCCATCGCATTTCCGTCGCCGCGCTCCTGGGAGTTCGCCCACCGCGCGCTGCACAAGTTCGGCGAGGCGCACGAACTGCTGGTCTCGTCGCTGCAGGCCTGCGTCGGTCCCGCCGCCGGCATCGAGGCCGCCGCCTTCATCCGCAATCTGGACAAGTTGCCGGACATCGACGCCATCATCGCCCGTGAGCCGGTGGCGGTGCCCAAGGAGATCGACCTGCAATACGCCGTCGCCTCGGCGCTGGTGGCGCGCGCCCTGCGTGCCAAGGCGGAACGCAAGGGGGCCGAAGTGTATGGTCCGATCCTCGAGTACGCGGGCCGTTTCAGCCAACGCGAGATGGGCGTGATGCTGGTCTCCGACATGCACCGCGCCATCGGCCAGGATATCTTCTCGGTGCCCGAATTCGGCCCTTGGGCCCAGGCGGTGGCGGACGTGATGTTGTACGACTGAAGAAATATCAACCGCAAAGTACGCGAAGGTAACGAAGGAATGAATTCACTCGTTCGGCAAAATAGCGTATTCCCTTTGCGTCACTTCGCGTCCTTAGTGGTTTGCCTGTCCTAATGAGTGATCTCGAAACGAAATTGAGCGCGGCGCGCACCAAGCTGATCCTGGACAAGCCGTTCCTGGGGGCGCTGGTGTTGCGCCTGCCGCTGATCGAGGCCGATCCTGGTTGGTGCAAGACCACCGCGACCGACGCTCGCGCGCTCTATTACAACGCCGACTACATCGACCGGCTCACCCTCGATCAGATGCAGTTTGCCCTGGCCCACGAAGCGCTGCACTGCGCCCTGTCCCATTTCGCCCGCCGTCAGCACCGTGATCGCCACCGCTGGGATCTGGCCTGCGACTTCGCCATCAATCCGCTGCTGGTGGAGGAGGGGCTGACGCCGGTGCAGGATGCGCTGCTGCTGAATGAGTTCAAGGGGATGACGGCGGAGGAGATCTACCCCTGCCTGGACGAGGCGGAATCTCTGCATCCGCACGACGATCACCTCTACGATCAGGAGAGCGGTGCCGAGGGCGGCAGCGCCGGCAGCGGCGGGGATCGCGGCGAGGGCGGTGCCGGCAATGCGTCGCGCGAGCGGCAGGAGAACCAGGGCGGCGGCGGCGAGCCGCAGCGACAGCAGGAGAAGCCATCGGACGGCGGTGGCGGCGCGCCGAAACCGCGGCCGCTGTCGCACGAGGAGCGCGAGCGGTTGTCGGTGCAGTGGCGCCAGCGCATGGCCGGCGCCGCGCAGCAGGCGTTACAGGCGGGCAAGATGGGCGGCGCCCTGGCGCGTCTCATCGACCACCTGCTGCAACCGCAGCTGCCGTGGCGCATGCTGCTGGCCAAATACATGACCGTGACCGCGCGCGACGACTACAACTACTCGCGTCCGTCGCGGCGCGAGGGCGATGCCATCTTCCCCAGCCTGCGCTCGTCGGAGATCGACGTGGTGGTTGCGCTGGATACCAGCGGTTCTATCGGCGATAAGGATATGGCCGAGTTTCTCAGCGAGGTCGACGCCGTCAAGGGGCAGGTGCGGGCGCGCGTCACCTTGCACGCCTGCGATGCCCATCTGGCCGATGACGGGCCGTGGTGCTACGAGCCGTGGGAGGAGTTCAAGCTGCCCCGTCAGTTCGCCGGCGGCGGCGGCACCTCCTTCCGGCCCGTGTTCGACTGGCTGGAGCGCGAGGGGCGACGCCCCGACCTGCTGCTCTATTTCACCGACGCCGACGGCGAGTTTCCGCAACATGAGCCAAACTTTCCGGTGATATGGCTGGTCAAGGGCCGCGCCAAGGTCCCCTGGGGCCAGCGCATACAGCTTAACTGACAGTTCCGAGTTCAAAGTTCCGGGTTTCGAAAACCGGGAACCCGAAACCCGGAACTGGGAACTTCGAACTCGGAGCCCGAAACCGATCTATGGAACTTAGCAGCGAAGACAGCCTGCGCCTCAACGTGTTGATCGCCAATGCCCAGGCGATCCGCATCGACGAGAACAACCTGGTGGTGTACGGCCTCAACGGCGAGCGCGAAATGAAGGTGGCGCTCAATCCCAGCGGCAGGGCCGACCACTATTTGCAGCAGGTGCGCGAGATGTTGTCGGGGCAGGTGCTGGGTTCGCCCGGCGGTTATCCAGTGTTTCTACGGCGCTGGACCCGCATGGGGCAGATCAACAACGATGATCTGGACAAGTTGCTGATGCTGGGCGAACCCGAGGCGGTGGTGGCGGTAACCCGTTCGCGCCACCTGACCGACGAGCTGGCGCGGCGTGCCTGGTGGGTAGCGCCCTATGCGGAGAACGCACGCCGCATGCTGGAACATCCGGCGGTGGTGGCGGGGTCCATGGGACCGGTGCTGGCCGAGTTCCTGGTGGAGCACCTGCCGTTCGAAACGGAGCATCAGGAGATGCTCGACACGGTGCGACTGGTGTTGCAGTCGGGCCTCATCGGCGCGGAGACACGGCGCAGGTTGTGGGACAGCGGGCGCACGCGCAAGACCTACCGCGTCGGTTTTCTCACCGCGCAGAGCGAGGCGTTTCCAGAGCCGGCGGCGGCACGCGCCGATTTGGGGCAGTACGGTCCGCTGCTGCTGCCGCTGCTGCCGGGCAACCCCTTTGCCGGTCTGTTGTTCACGCTGCTCGACAGCGCAGGGCAGACCTTTGTGGCGGTGGCGGCAGATACCCTGCAACGGCCCGCCGATCAGGATGTGGTCACCGCGCTGACCAATGCCCTGGGCCACTATTTCGCGGTAGCGCGACTGGTCGTCGAATCGCCGCGCGAGATCGCCACGATCGAACAGATGGTGGAGGCGTTGTGCGGTATGCAGGAAGGGCCGTTGCACGAGCTGCTGGCCGCTGTTCCTGCACTGACGGCAGAGATCCATGCGATGCTGTTCCTGGCGCAGATCGACGAGGCGATCGTGACGCCGATCTTCGCCCACACCGACGCCGTCGGCAGCGTGATGCGTAAAAAACTCGAACCGGTGTTGCAGCCGATCCAGCAGCAGTTCGCGGTGCTGCGCGGGGGCCGATGAGCGCGGTGCCGGTCGCGCGCAGCGCCGTCACCGTGGTGGTGCAGGTCGCCGCCGATGTGGTGGCGCTCAATACCGGCTTCGATCCGCTCACCGTCGGCGAAAACCTTGCCCAACAGATCGACGACTACGTGCGGCGCCAGCAGCTCAGTTACTACCCGCCGCTGGATTTCTTCCGCCAACGGCCCGATGCCGTCGATCCGGCGCTATTGGCGTTGCTGGACGAACTGGCCGGTTTCTGTCTCCACTACGCCCGCCATGAGTTGCGGCGCCGACCGCTGCCCACCTTCGCCGCCGTGCAGATCGCCCAGCTCAGCGTCCAGGCCTACGCCATGCCGCGCGTCAGGCGCCGCCAGCTCGATCGGCTGACGGCGCTGGCGCGCCACTACGCCCCCGATATGCTGCGTGCCGAGTTGCAGTTGTCGTCCGCGCGCAACGGTGGCGACGCGGCTGCGGTGGCGGCGGGGCTGCGCAGCGTCGAGCGCGATATGATGGCGGCGTTTGCCGCATTTTCCATCGTTGCCGGGCCGGTGGCGCTAAGTGGCTGAGCTCGGTGATAAGTTCAGCGCATCGGCCTATTCATACACTTGTTTGGTTCGCGCTGCCGTCTCTTGGGCATAATGGTTGGCTGCGAAAAACCAAAACATCCGTTATCTCTCAGGAGCCGAGCAATGCGATTGATTCTTTTGGGCGCCCCGGGCGCCGGTAAGGGTACCCAGGCCAAGTTCATCTGCGAAAAGTACAACATTCCCCAGATCTCCACCGGCGACATGCTGCGTGCGGCGGTCAAGGCCGGCACCCCGCTGGGTCTGGAAGCGAAGAAGGTGATGGATGCCGGCGGCCTGGTCTCCGACGACATCATCCTCGGCCTGATCGACGAGCGCCTGAAGCAGGCCGACTGCGCCAATGGTTTCCTGTTCGACGGTTTCCCGCGCACCATTCCGCAGGCCGAGTCGCTGAAGAAGCAGGGCGTGACCCTCGATTACATCGTCGAGATCGATGTCGACGACGCCGAGATCATCAAGCGCATGAGTGGTCGTCGCGTTCACCTCGCCTCCGGCCGCACCTATCACGTCATCTTCAATCCGCCCAAGGTGGAAGGCAAGGACGACGAGACCGGCGAGGAGCTGATCCAGCGTGAGGACGACAACGAGATCACTGTGCGTAAGCGTCTCGACGTCTACCACTCGCAGACCAAGCCGCTGGTCGAGTTCTACTCCAAGATGGCCGCCAGTGGCGCGGCCGGTGCGCCGAAGTATGTGAAGATCTCCGGCACCGGCAAGAGCGTCGACGAGAACCGCGAAGCGGTCTTCGCTGCATTGGGCTAAATCGCTGCAACACCGTCCCGGCCCGCTGGCCGGGGCGGTGCTTCCCTTCCCGTATTCCCGCTATACTGCCCCCTGTTTCCTGTCCGAGGGCGCTAGCTCAGTGACCGTCATCAACCCCGCAACAGGCGTGCTTATCACCAATCTCGGCACACCCGACGCGCCGACGCCGGCGGCGTTGCGCCGCTACCTGGCCGAATTTCTTTGGGACAAACGAGTAGTCGACCTGCCGCGTCCGCTGTGGTGGCTGATCCTGCACGGCATCATCCTGCGTACCCGGCCCAAGCGCTCCGCCGCCCTCTATGGCAAGGTGTGGGGCGAACAGGGTTCGCCGCTGCTCGCCACCGCCCGCCGGCAGCGCGAACGGCTCGCCGCCGAACTTAAGGAGCGTGGCCATCAGGTGCCGGTGGTGCTGGGGATGCGTTACGGCAAACCGTCGATCGCCGCGGCGATCGACGAATTGCATGCGGCTGGCGTGCGGCGCGTGGTGGTTTTGCCGCTTTATCCGCAGAATTCGTGCAGCACCACCGCCTCGACCTTCGATGCGGTGAGCGCCGCACTGGCGGCGCGACGCGCGCTGCCGGCGCTGGAGTTTATCGCCGACTATCACCTGCATCCCGGTTATATCGGTGCGCTGGCCGCCTCGATCCGCGAAGCGTGGTCGCAGCAGGCTCCGGCCGAGCGCATCATTTTTTCCTTCCACGGTACGCCGCAGCGTTTTGCCGACGAGGGTGATCTCTACTACGACCAATGCCGCGCCACGGCCGCGGCACTGGCGGATACCCTGGAACTGCCGGCGGAGCGCTGGCTGATGACCTTTCAGTCGCGTTTCGGCCGCGAACCGTGGTTGCAGCCCTACACCGACCGGACACTGGCGGCGTTGCCCGGTCAGGGGGTGAAGAGCGTCGATATCGTCTGCCCCGGATTTTCCGCCGACTGCCTGGAGACGCTGGAGGAGATCGCCCTGGGCAACCGTGAGCATTTCCTCGCCGCCGGCGGCGAACGTTACCGTTACATCCCCGCCCTCAACGAGCGCCCCGACCACATCGCCGCACTGGCCGATCTGGTCGGGGCCCGGTTTTGATCCTGTGTAGGATGCGGTGAGCATCGCGGACCGCATCGTTCGTGTGGCCGTCGCGATCGATGCGGTTCGTTCCTCACCGCATCCTACATCGCCGATCCGATCGTGCGCCGGTCATTACAAACCGTCCCAACGCGTTAAGAACAAATATATTAACCACGGGGAACACGGGGAATACCAGAGATGTCTGATCCGCGTTGCCTTGCGGTTATAGCGGTTCCCCGTGCTCCCCCCGTGTACTCCGTGGTTTAAAGTGTTTTACCCCCCAAACAGGATCGGCACCACCTCGCGGTAGTGTTTGACGAAATGCGCAGTCACGCCCTTGCGGATGTAAGCGGGCAGCTCCTCGAAGTCGCCGCGGTTGGCCTCCGGCATGATCAATTCCATGATGCGCAGCCGGCGCGCCGCGATCACCTTTTCGCGTACCCCGCCGATAGGCAGCACCTGTCCGGTCAGGGTCAGTTCACCAGTCATTGCCAAGCCGTGGCGGATGCGCTGATTGCGTGCCAGCGACAGCAGGGCGCTGGCCATGGTGATGCCGGCACTGGGGCCGTCTTTCGGTGTCGCTCCTTCCGGCACATGCAGATGGACGAAAGCGTCGTCGAAGAAGTCGGGACTGCCTTGAAACTGCTTGAGGTGCGAGCTGACATAGCTATAGGCGATCTCCGCCGACTCGCGCATCACCTCGCCCAGCTTGCCGGTCAGTTTGAAGCCGCGACCGCGGCTGTGCACACGGGTCGCTTCGATGCTGAGGGTGGCGCCGCCCATCGCCGTCCAGGCGAGACCGGTGACCACGCCGATGCCGCCGATAGGACGTTCCGCGTGAAAGAACGGTTTGCCCAGCATCTCTTCGATCGCGTGTGGCCCGACCCGGATCGGACCCTTTTCGCCGCCGATGATACGTACCACGGCCTTGCGCACGATGCGTCCCAGTTGCTTTTCCAGGTTGCGTACCCCCGCTTCGCGCGCATACCCTTCGATGACCTTGACGATTGCCGCGTCGGAAATTTTTACCTGGCTGTTCTTCAGGCCGGCTTTTTCCAACTGCTTGGGCCACAGGTGATGCTTGGCAATCGCCAGTTTCTCTTCGGTGATGTAGCCGGAGAGACGGATCACCTCCATGCGGTCGAGCAGCGGTCCGGGGATCGTGTCGAGCTGATTGGCGGTGCAGACGAACAGCACCTTCGACAGGTCGAAGCGCAGATCGAGATAATGGTCGAGGAAATCGTTGTTCTGTTCCGGATCGAGCACCTCCAGCAATGCCGAGGCGGGATCGCCCTGATAGGAGGCGCCGACCTTGTCGATCTCGTCCAGCATAATGACCGGATTGCCGCTCTCCACCTCTTTCATCGCCTGGATGAATTTTCCCGGCATGGCGCCGATATAGGTGCGGCGGTGTCCCTTGATCTCCGCCTC
The DNA here is from genome assembly GCA_002376325.1 of Proteobacteria bacterium UBA3588. Taxonomy (GTDB): domain Bacteria; phylum Pseudomonadota; class Gammaproteobacteria; order Thiohalomonadales; family Thiohalomonadaceae; genus Sulfurivermis. The sequence continues at coordinate 7,925 of DFMR01000091.1, forward strand.
GTCGCGCATTCCCCCCAGGGAGAAGCGATAGAATTTTCGCCCCAGCGCGTTGGCGATGGAGTGGCCGATGGACGTTTTGCCGACCCCCGGCGGGCCGACCAGCAACAGGATGGAGCCTGCCACCTCACCCTTGAGCACCCCCACCGCGAGGAATTCAGTGATGCGCTGTTTGACGTCTTCCAGGCCATCGTGGTCCTGATCGAGGATTTTGCGCGCCCGTTTCAGATCGAGCTTGTCCTGCGAATAGCGGCCCCATGGTAGGGCGGTCGCCCAGTCCAGGTAGTTGCGCGTCACCGTATATTCGGGTGAACCGAGTTCGAGGATCGACAGTTTCTGCAACTCGTCGTCGATGCGCTTTTGCGCGGTTTCCGGCAGTACCAGGCCTTCCAATTGTTGGCGAAAGCGTTCCACATCGGCGGTACGGTCGTCCTTTTCCAGCCCCAACTCCTTCTGAATCTCCTTGAGCTGCTCACGCAGGAAGAATTTGCGCTGCTGCTCGTTCATGCGCTCGTCCACCCGCTCGCGGATCTTGGTTTGCAGGCGGGCGACTTCCAGCTCGTTCTTGATCAGCACCAGAACCTTTTCCATGCGCGGCAGGATGGGAAAGGTCTCCAGCACGCTTTGCAGCTGTTCCTTCTTGGCGGTGGTCAGTGCGGCGGCGAAATCGGTCAGCGGCGACGGTTCGTTGGGGCTGAAGCGGCTGAGGAAGTATTTAAGCTCCTCGCTATAGAGTGGATTCAGGGGGATCAGCTCTTTGATTATGTTGATGATGGCCATGGCGTAGGCCTTGAGTTTGTCATTCGACCTTGTCCGCTCTTCCGGGGGATATTCCACTTCGACCATGAACGGCGGCTTGTCCGACAGCCATTTGACGATGCGGAATCGTTGAATGCCTTCGGCAATGAATTGAATCTTTTCTCCGGCACGGGCGGGTTGGTGGATGCGCACCACGCTGCCGACGGTATTGAAATCCCGGTGGCTGAGTTGCTGCAGGTCGCCGCCGCGCAGCAATACCAGCCCGACGAGATGATGCGGATGGTCGCCGACATGTTCCACCGTTTCCAGCCACGGTTGCTCGTCCATTACCACGGGAAAGGTTTGTGCGGGAAAAAACGGCCGATCGGTCAACGGCAGTAGGTAGAGGGTGGTGGGCAACACCTGGGAGGCAAGGGCCAGTTCGGATGACGGTTGCTCTTCCTGTGACAGCATTTCGGCTTCAATAGGGGTGTTTTCAGCCATCAGTCAGTTCCTCTCACGACATACGTCTCGGGTGTGCGTGGTGTGATTATGGAAAATATACGGCATTGCGTCGAAAGCGCGGGTCTCGATGCGAGGTTGATTTCAGCCCTATTTTCCCTGTATTCGCGTTATTTCATAGATGGCGCTGTTTGGGGTCGTTTCCAATGTTGTGGTCGGCAAGATAACCGGGATACGAACCATCGGTAGAGCATGCACACCACATATTAGCGTTCAAATGGCGTGTTCGGTACGTTCGTTATAAGACGCTTTGTTGATTTGACGTAGCACCCTCTTGAAAAAATGTTGTAAGTTTGCTTGTTACCTGAAAGTTTCTGTTTATAATGTTTTACGACACTGTGTCTCTAAATCAAGGAGAAATAATGCCATGCCGAAAGTGAAAAGACGCGCAGTTGCCAAGAAAACTGTGAAGAAAGCCAAAACCGCAACAGCTAAGAAAGCCGTCCGTCGCGGTCGGCCGGCAACAAAGCGGACGGCTGCTAAAAAGACGCTAGCGGCATCCGTGAAGAAGATGAACGCACAGGCTAGAATCGTGAAGGCCCGTGTTGTGGCTCAAAAGAAGAAGGCTGCCCAGCAAGAGAAGGCCATGCGCGTGAAAATGCGTGCAGCAGTCGCCGAAGCCAAAGCCCGCCTGAAGGCGGCGATGGACGAGGAGAAGGCCTATGAAGCCAAGGCAGCGGTGGTTGCGAAGGCAGTTGCTGCGTGGGATAAGAAACATGTGAAGAAGGCTGTCAGCACGAAGAAACGCAAGCCGGCGCGTAAAAAACGCGTGGTGAAGAAGGCCGCAGCCTGATACGGAAAAGCTGCAGCCTGATATGGAAAGGCCCCCGTCGCTATCGATGGGGGCCTTTTTTTTATAGAGATAAGAGTGCCGGATTCATGGCTAAATCAAGCCGGCGAAGGGCTCCACTTCCACCATGGTCCCTGTGGGGACTGTTCCCCAGTCGGCCGGCAGAATGATGAAACAGTTGGCTTGGCTCATCGAGCGCAACACGTGCGAACCCTGCGGACCGGTGCTGCGTACCACCAATCCTCCCTGTTCGTCGCGGTACAGGACTCCGCGCTGATAGTCGGTGCGCCCCGGGGACTTTTTCAGTGTGTCGACGCATTTCAGCGTCAGCCGCAGCGGCCTAACGTCAGTCTGCCCCATCAATTTCAGCAGTATGGGCCGTACGATTTGATAAAAGGTCGTCATCGAAGAGACCGGGTTGCCGGGAAGGCCGAAGAAAGCGGTGTTTCCCAGCTTGCCGAAGGCGAGCGGTTTCCCCGGCTTCATCGCTATCTTCCAGAAGTTCACCTGCCCGAGCCGTTCCAGGGTCTCTTTCACGTAATCGGCGTCGCCCACCGAGACGCCTCCCGAAGTCACCAACACGTCAGCCATTGCCGTCGCCTGCCGGAAGGCTGCGTCGAGCGCCTCACGGCGATCAGGCACGACGCCCATATCGATTATTTCGACGCCAAGCCGGCTCAGCATGCCATGGAGCGTGTAGCGGTTGCTGTCATAGATCTGTCCGTCGCCCAACGGTTCGCCGAGTGAGCGCAACTCATCTCCGGTGGAAAAAAACGCGACGCGCAAGCGGCGTGTCACCTTCACTTCGGCGATGCCGAGAGAGGCCAACAGGCCCAACTCCGCTGGGTTGATCCGTTGTCCGCGAGACAGCACCACCTGGGCGATTGCCATATCTTCTCCGGGCATGCGCACGTGCTGGCCTGGCCTGTGCCCGCTACCGACGATGAGCGCGTCGCCGCGGCGGATGGCATCCTCCTGCATGATTACGGTATCGGCGCCGTCCGGCAGTTTGGCGCCGGTCATGATGCGCACTGCCTGTCCTGCGCCGAGGCCGGCGGCAACGGGGTGGCCTGCGAGTGCGGTGCCGATGATCTGCAATGTAGCCTGCGCCGTCGATGGAATATCGGCGCTACGCACGGCGTAGCCGTCCATCGCGGAATTGGCGTAGGCCGGTACGTTGATTGGGCTGCAAATATCCTCGGCAAGGATACGATCGAGGGCGTTGCGCAGAGCCAGCTGTTCAAAACCGGCGATCGGTTCGACGGCCTCACCGATGCGGGCCAAAGCCCGCTCGACGGTGAGGTTGTCCGCAGCCTCGGCGATGCCTGTGCCAGTCATTTTCTTTGCCGTCATCTTCTATCCTTCGGCCTACTCAATGCATGGGTCATTATGCGCAGCGACGCCCGAGGTATCCAGCGCCGGCCCGGTGGCGCCCACGATATGCGTAACGATAAAGTCCGCGATCGATTCCGGATGGTTCATATCCAGGGTGGGGATGACGATATCCGAATCCAACGCTCCGTCGCTGGCTACGGCCACGATCCACGGGTCCGACGGATACAACAGCGCTTTGCCGAGCGCAGGACGATGCAATTCAATTTTCGGTATCCGTTCGTGTTTGAACCCCTCTAGCAGTATCAGGTCGAGGTGTCGATGATCCAGCACTTGCAGCAATTCAGCCAAATCGGGTTCCGCAGCATCGTCATTGCATTCCGTCATCAACGCCCAGCGCCGCGGTGAAGCCAGCAACACTTGGTATGCTCCGGCGCTGCGCAGACGGTAACTGTCTTTTCCCGGCTGATCGACGTCGAACGGGTGGTGGGTGTGTTTTAACGCGGCGAGACGCAGCCCGCGACGGCGCAACAAGGGTATCAGGCGTTCCAGCAAGGTGGTTTTCCCGGTGCCGCTGCAGGCGACAAATGCGACCTGTGGCGTTGACTGGTCGTCCGCTGCCAACGCTCGCAGTTGTTCCTGGGTGTTCACATTCACAAACGCATCGGGCGCGGCCGAGTAATCGACCGTCGTAAGGCTCACGCTCCGCAACCACTCCTGCACACGGCGGTGCCCGCTGTTGAGATAACGTTCCAGGGAGGGGCGAACACGGTGGCGCAGCAGCATGACAACGGCGTGCAGCCGCGTCCCGTCGTAGACCGAACAGACGTCGGCGTCATCCTGTTCCAACGCATCGCGCATGCGCCTGACCAGGTCCGGCGGCAGACGGGGCATGTCGCACGGAACCACCAATATGTAACCGGCGGGGCATGCCTGCAATGCCGTCAGTACGCCTGCGAGCGGTCCGGGCTGGTCAGGGATGCAATCGGCGATCACCGGCAGACCCAATGCGGCATAGTCGGCGGGTCTGCTGTTGCTGTTGATGAGCATGGTGCCCACTTGCGGTCGCAGCGCCGCCACCACATGGGCTATCAGCGGCCACCCGTCGAGCGGCAGCAGTGCCTTGTCGCCGCCGCCCATGCGACGGCCGCGCCCGCCGGCGAGGATAACGGCGCAAATATCGGCAGCTGGGGCGGCGGTTTCGTGCATAACGATGGGTGGGGTATTGCCGGAAGTGTTTGCATCGTACCATGGAGGCTGCGGAGCATGCGGGCTCCAACGCGACGAGGGAGGCGACTATGGGGGAGCGGAGCGAGTGGGGAGGGCCGGCGCAACCCACGGTGCAACTGCTGGAGCGACAGGTCTGCTACGAGGGTTTCTTCCGTATCGAGCGCTACCGGTTGCGTCATCGGCTGTACGATGGGGCGATGAGCGCGCCACTGGTGCGGGAACTGTTCGAGCGGGGCCATGCCGCGGCGGTATTGCCTTACGACCCGGTGCTCGACCGTATCGTACTGCTGGAACAGTTCCGCATCGGCGCGCTGACGGCGCCGGGCGGCGCATGGCTGCTGGAGATTGTCGCCGGCATGATAGAGCCGGGCGAGACCGCTGAAGATGTCGTGCGGCGCGAATTGCAGGAGGAGGCCGGATGCACCCTGCTGGGGCTGGAACCGATCTGCGAATATATGGTGAGTCCCGGCGGTACCTCCGAACGCATCAGTCTGTTTTGCGGTCGGGTCGACGCCCGCGGGGTTGGCGGGATTCACGGCTTGGCCGAGGAAGGAGAGGATATCAAGGTTGCCAGCGTGGGTTTCGACGAGGCGGTCGCGTTGCTGCACGCCGGTCGGCTGGATTCGGCCAGTCCGATTATTGCGTTACAATGGCTGCTCCTCAACCGTGACCGCCTGCGGCAGCGCTGGGGTCTTGAATAAATCGCAAAATGGACGATATTAATAGTGTCCTACGGATTGAAGTGAACCTTATGAGCATTTCCGGTGTATTCAACCATGCCATCCTCGGTATTCAGCGCGGTTTCGCCGGGCTGAACCGCGACTCCGCCCAGCTCGCCAGCGCCAAGGCGATGACAGAGGGGCCGTCAGCTACACCCTTGGTCGACAGCAAGATCAACGCCATCCAGATCGAGGCCAATGCCAAGCTCGTGTCCACCACGGACAAGGCCATCGGCAGCCTGTTCAACGAAAAGGCCTGAGCACACTCCTCTTTCGCCATCGCAACGGAACCTTTCGTGACAAATTATCGAAATTTGTGACGAGCGTTATGCTTTACGGCGTTTATTTATATACTAGG
>DFMR01000026.1 GCA_002376325.1 Proteobacteria bacterium UBA3588
CCGAAGGCGCGTACGCTAAGCAGCGTGCCGAATGCGATTTCGGTTCCCGCCACTATCGCTCCTATGGCGGCCGTATAGGCCACGCCTTCCAGCACGGTGAAGGGAAATACGGCCAGCAGCGAGACGATGAGATAGGGCAGGAAGGAGTAGCCCATCAATACCCCGACTTCCGGCACGCGATCGTTGAGTACCAGGCGCGAACCGATGTAGAACAGCCCGGGGATCGCGATAAACAGGGCGACGCGCAGACGCGCCAGCGTCAGGTTGTGCGGCCGGCCGGTCCAGAGCGCCAGCAGGACGAGGGCGGCACTGAAAGAGAGCCGCAACATCAGCATCTGCTGGAAGCGGGCACCATTCAGCAGAACCATGTCCACCGGTATCCACAACGGCGCCAGCCCGGCGAACACCAAGGCGAGCAACCGCATGCGCCGGTAGATATACTCGGCACGCGAGCCGTTGAAATCGCGCGAGTGGTGTCTGGTATCGATCAGGTCCGGCAGCGAGGTGCGCAGCAGCCACGCGCTCAGCCGGGTTTTCGCCGGCGTGATCGCATCGTCCGGGTCGTTGGCTTCAGTGGTTGGATAGACCGTGCTTTCCGCCGCCGCGGTGTTGTTTCCATTCTGCATGAGCGCTGCCGCCTTGGCTGCCTGATTCGGGCTACAGGTAGGCAGTATACAGCGGTCTCAACTCCTGTAGGGTCTCTTCCACCGCCAGCGGCAGCGTTTTTGCGTAGATATCCAGCAGGATCAGCGCATTGACCGTTCCGTCTTCCCGACTGGCGGCACGCAGGCGCTCGGCCATCGCGTGGTTGACGGTTTCGACATTGCGGTACATGACGACCAGACCCCGAAAACCGAGTTCCGCCGGCAACGCCTGCTGCCGGCGAAAATATTGGCCCAGCAGATACATGGTGGAGGCGCGGTACAGCGTTTCGGCCTGCGTCGCAAAGGGCAGGTGAAAACGCGCCATGGGTTTGAGGAAGTCCATGTGGGGACAGCCGCTGGTGGCGATAATCAGCCCCATCATGGCGCTGATGCCGTTTTGCGCCGTGGTGTGATTCAGGGTGCGCCGTTCCGGCGTGATCACCTCCACGTCCACTTCGTCATAGGAGAGTATGCCGCCGAGCATGCGCACCGGCCGGGCAAGCGCCTGTGCCAGCGGACAGATCGGCGTGCGTTCCGGCTCCAGCGGACAGTGATCGCAGCGGTGGAAATCGAGTCGGGTCCACGGCGGCGGCTCCTCACCGTGCGGTCCGTCCTGTTCCGCCTCGTCCGTATCCAGGCGGATGGGAAAGCGCAGCTCGCGGCCGTCGGCGAAGCGGAAAATATACTGTACCCACAATTCCATGACTCGCCTCCTTCGCATAAAGCATATCAGCTTAGTTGCATGGCGCCGCGCGACACTTGCCGGCCGGGTTGTTAGAATCGACGTATTACGCTATCGACCACAAGGGACGGCCATGACCAAACATTACGATCTGATCGCCATCGGCGCCGGCAGCGGCGGACTTTCGGCCGCCGAACGGGCGGCCATGCACGGCAAGACGGCAGCGGTGATCGAGGTGGGGCGCATCGGCGGTACCTGCGTCAATATCGGCTGCGTGCCGAAAAAGGTGATGTGGAATGCGGCATCTATCGCGGCGGCGTTGCGCGACGCCGCCGATTACGGTTTCGACGTTATGCTCAACGACTTCGATTGGACGCAACTGGTCGGCGCGCGGGAAGGCTATATTCGCAATATCAACGACTGGTATCGCACCTACCTCAAGGACTCCAATATCGACCTGATTGAAGGTTACGCCCGGTTCGTCGACCAACGCACGGTCGAAGTGAACGGACGGCGTTACAGCGCCGATCACATCGTCATCGCGCCCGGCGGCAAGCCGCTGGTGCCGGCGATCCCGGGCGCCGAATACGGCATCACCTCGGACGGATTCTTTGCGCTACAGGCGCAGCCGCGTCGCGTCGCCGTGGTTGGCGCGGGCTATATCGCGGTGGAGTTGGCCGGGCTTCTCAACTCGCTGGGCAGCGAGGTCGATCTGCTGTTGCGGCGCCAGCATTTCCTCGACAGTTTCGATGCGGTGCTGCGCGAGACGCTGATGGAGGAGATGGTCAACCACGGCGTCAACATTCTGCCCAACATCAACGTCGAGCGCGTCGAGAAGGGGGACGGCGGACAGCTCAAACTGCACTGCGGCGGCGGCCATGAACTGGACGGATTCGACACCGTCATCTGGGCCATCGGCCGTGCCCCCAACAGCGCCGACCTGAACCTCGCGGCGGCCGGCATCGCGGTGGACGACAACGGGTACATACCGACCGACGCCTACCAGAATACCAGCGTGGCGGGCATCTACGCGGTGGGCGACGTCACCGGCCGGGCGCAGCTGACGCCGGTGGCGATCGCCGCGGCGCGGCGCCTGGGCGATCGGCTGTTCGGCGGACAGGGCGAGCGCAAGCTCGATTACGACAACATTCCCACGGTGGTCTTCAGCCATCCGCCCATCGGTACGGTCGGGCTGTCGGAGGGCGAGGCGCGGCGCCTGCACGGGGACGCGGTCAAGGTGTATCAGACCCGCTTCACGCCGATGTACCACGCCTTTGCGCGACATGGTTCCAAGACGGCGATGAAACTGGTCTGCGTCGGTGCGCAGGAAAAGGTGGTCGGCTGTCACATCATCGGTCAAGGCGCCGACGAGATGCTGCAGGGCTTTGCCGTGGCGATCAAGATGGGCGCCACCAAGCGCGACTTCGACAATACGGTGGCGATCCATCCCACCAGCTCCGAAGAACTGGTGACCATGAGATAGCGAATGGTTTCGGGTTCAACGCTCCGATGGCATGGAGCGCCGCGGCCCCTGACCCCGAATCCCCATGCCCCTCCGCCCCTACCTACAGCAATCGCCCACCGTCGCCGCGACCGCCTACATCGATCCGGCGGCGGTGGTGATCGGCGATGTGGTGATCGGCGACGATAGTTCGCTATGGCCGATGGCGGTGGCGCGCGGCGACGTCAACCCTATCCGCATCGGTGCGCGCAGCAATATCCAGGACGGCTCGGTGCTGCACGTCACCCATGCGCGCGGTGCGGACTCTCCCGGCTATCCGCTGCTGATCGGCGACGAGGTGACCGTCGGCCACAACGTGACGCTGCACGGCTGCAGCGTCGGCGCGCGCTGTCTTATCGGTATGGCGTCGACCGTCCTTGACGGCGCGACGCTTGAGCCCTACGTGCTGCTGGGCGCCGGGAGCCTGGTGCCGCCCGGCAAGCGGCTGGAAGGGGGCTATCTGTGGCTGGGCAATCCGGTGCGGCGGGTACGGCCGTTGACGCTCCCGGAGCGGGAACAGTTCGAATATTCGGCGTTGCACTACGTCCGTCTGAAAGATCGCTATTTAGCCGGTTGAGGTATGCGGCGCCCGCTTTTTGTGCTGTTATTAGCAAACCGTACAATACGCAACTGAACCCGCAGGGGGCTACATGGAAGTGTTCGTAGGGAATCTGCACGACTCGGTCGCATATCGCGACGTGGCTTTGCTGTTCAAGGAGTTCAAGCAACCGCAGGTCAACTTGGTGGAAACGGCGCAGGCCGACGGCACGCCTGTGCGCTATGCGGTGGTGACTTTCGATTCGGAACGTCTGGCAAAAAAGGCGATCAGCAGGTTTGATGGACATACGTTGCGCGGCCAGCCGATCATGGTGCGCGAGTTCATTCACCGCACCTATGTCAACGAACGGCGGGCGCTGGACTGGCGCCGACGCTCCTGGTCGGAGCCGGAGCGGCGCCGCTCCGATCGCCGCAAGGGGCAACGGAAACCGGCGCCGGATGCCCGCTTCGATGTGTCGACCAGCCCCCCGGCCCCAGCCCCGGCCAGAAAAGAGGCGGCGCCTGAGATACGCATCGAAGGCTATCGGGACTTGGCGCGCAAGCACTAACGATCGCTAGGCGGGGCGCTGCAGCAGGTCGCGCAGCGCCCGGATTACCGGCGCGGTCTGCGGCCGCACTTGGCGCCAGAGAAGGAACGATTCCGCCGCCTGCTCCACCAGCATCCCCAGCCCGTCCAGGGTGGCGGCGCAGCCGTGCGCCGTGGCCCAGCGCAGAAACGGCGTCGGTTGCGCGCCGTACATCATGTCGTAGCAGAGCGCGCTCGGCGCCAACGCCTGCGACGGCAGCGGCGGCACCTCGCCCTGCAGGCTGGCGGCGGTGCCATTGATCACCACGTCGAACTGCCGATCGCCGAGGGCGTCGAAACCGCAGCCGTCGATGGCCCCGAGGTCGGCGAACAGCCGGGCCAGGTCCAGCGCCTTGGCGGCGGTGCGGTTGACGACGGTGAGTTGCGCCGGCCGTTCCGCCAGCAGCGGCGCCAGCACGCCGCGCACCGCCCCGCCCGCGCCCAATACCAGCAGCCGTTTCCCTGCCATGGCCACCCCGTGGTTGATGCCGATGTCGCGCACCAGCCCAATGCCGTCGGTGTTGTCGCCGAACAGCGTGCCGTCGGCCTCGACGCGCAGGGTGTTGACCGCGCCGGCGCGCTGCGCGCGGTCGCTGCGGCGCGCGGCCAGCGACCACGCCTCCTGCTTGAACGGTACGGTGATGTTGAGTCCGCGGCCGCCGCCGGCGATGAATTCGGCCACCGCCGCCGGGAATCCGTCCCGTTCCACCAGGATGGCGTCGTAGCGCAGCGTCTGGCCGGTCTGCTCGGCGAAACGGGCATGGATGAACGGCGACTTGCTGTGGGCGATGGGGTTGCCCATCACGGCGTAATGATCGGTGACGCTGTTTTCCATGGGTTGCTGTTTATACCGAAAATGGTCCTGCTTGGTTATGAGACAAGGTACGGGGGACGAAGAAGACAGGGACGAGGGACAAGATACGAGGTGCGAAGGATGGTGTGCGCGATGCGCATATTTGATTTGATCAACCATACGCGCAGCGAATTCATCTCCTCGTATCTCGCATCTTGTCCCTCGTGCCTATTCTTTCAGCCACTGGGCGGCGCGTTTGGCGAAGTAGGTGAGGATGCCGTCGGCGCCGGCGCGCTTGAAGCCCAGCAGCGACTCCAGCACCACCGCCCGCTCGTCGAGCCAGCCGTTCTGTGCCGCCGCCGTCAGCATGGCGTACTCGCCGCTCACCTGGTAGACGAAGGTGGGTGCGCCGAACTGATCCTTCACCCGNNGCCACCTCGCGCAGCGCCTCGTCGGCGTTGCCCGGGTCCATCTGGTAGGTGTGCTTGTTGCCCTTACCCAGGTTGCCGGCGGAACCGACCGCGTCGCGGAACGGGCCGTAGAAGCTGGAGGCGTACTTGGCGGAGTAGGCCATGATGCGGGTGTGGATGTGGCCGTTGGCCTCCAGCGCCTCGCGGATATCGCCGATGCGCCCGTCCATCATGTCCGACGGCGCCACCACCTGGGCGCCGGCGGCGGCGTGGGAGAGCGCCTGCTTCACCAACGCCTCCACGGTCTCGTCATTCATCACGTAGCCGGTCTCGTCGATGATGCCGTCCTGGCCGTGGGTGGTGAACGGGTCGAGCGCGACGTCGGTCATCACCCCCAGTTCGGGGAAGCGTTCGCGCAGGGCGCGCACCGCGCGCTGCGCCAGGCCGTCCGGGTTCCACGCCTCGGCGGCGTCGAGGCTCTTCTGTTCCACCGGGGTGACCGGGAACAGGGCCACCATCGGGATGCCCAGCGCGACCAGCGCTTCGGCCTCTTTCAGCAGCAGGTCGATGGAGACCCGCTCGATGCCGGGCATGGAGGCGACCGCCTCGCGTCGGTTCTGCCCCTCCAAGACGAACATCGGATAGATGAAGTCGTCGGCGCAGAGGTGCGACTCGCGCATCAGGCGGCGCGAAAAGTCGTCGCGGCGCATACGCCGCATGCGGGTCCAGGGGAAGGCGCCATGGCCGGTTTCGATGTTGCTCACGGGAGGACTCCTGACGGTACGCTGTTCACGGTGGGGCGTAGTGTAGCACTCTCAACCGGTCGCTCCGACTCGACCGGTTGTATATGATGAACTGGATGGTATCCGTACGCGTTGACTGGACGGGCCGCGGATTGCGTGGCCAAGGGAGTGCTGGCAGTGACGGATGAAGAGGGGATTCAGGCGCCGCATCGTCTTGAACTCAGTCGCTGGGGCGGCGAGTTCAAGGACCCGGCCATAGAGGCCGAATTCCAGGGTCATATCCGTGAGCATGAATCGCGGCAGTTTGTGGTCGCCCTGCAGACCGCCGGCCCGCTCTATTTTGCCTTCGTGTTATCGGACTATCTGGCACTGGGGCCGACGTCCGGGTTCCTGATCAATTTCATGCTGCGTTTGGCCATCCTGCTTTATTGCTGGTCGCTGGCGCTGCGGCTGCGAACCCGCCGCGCGACCGTGCCGCAACTCTATCGCTTGTCGTTGTGGTTTTTTCTGATCGTGCTGAGCGATGCCTTTGTCATTTATCCGTTCAGTCAGCGCGGATTTCTGGAGGTCTATCCCGGTCTGCTGGTGGTGCTGGTCGGCGCATTCTTTTTTGTGCCGAGTACCCTGGGCAAGCGGCTCATTGCAATGGCCTACGCGTTGACGGGCGTCGTGGTGGAGGCTGCCGTCTGGTTTCCTCCGGCGCCGCNNCGCTGACCTTTTGCGTCGTTGCCTCGATACAGCACGCGCGTTTGCGCCGGTTGTCGTTTATCGATGCGCTGCACAACCGGCAACTTGCCGGGCTGCTGCAACGCGAAAACAACTTGCGGCGCCGACTGGAAGAGACGGCAAAACGGCAGGCGCGGACCGACGAACTGACCGGGTTGCCCAACCGGCGCAGTTTTATCGAGTTGGCGGAGCGGGAGCTGTCGCGCGCCCGACGCTACGATTCGCCGTTGGCGATCATGATGTTCGACCTGGACTATTTCAAAGCGGTCAACGATCAACACGGCCATGCCGCCGGCGACAGCGCGTTACGGGCCATCGCGGAGTGCTGCAGCGGCGTGTTGCGCGCCAACGACGTCATCGGGCGTCTTGGCGGCGAGGAATTCGCCGTGCTGTTGCCGCAGACCACGCCCGCCGGTGCGCGCAATCTGGCGGAGCGCATGCGCGCTGCGGTGGCGCACTGCCCGGTGTATGTGCACGACGGCAAGGAACTGTTTGTCAGCGCCACGATCGGGGTGGCGACCATGGCGCCTGGGCAGGCGATCACTTTGGATGAATTGCTGGCGCAGGCCGATAACGCACTCTATGAGGGCAAGGCGCAGGGACGCAATCGGGTGCGCATGTGCGAACAACTGCCCGAATAGGATCTGAACGGCTAGGTCAGTTCGCGCGTCAGTAGCGCATGGCGATAATCGGCTGGCGGCAATGCGATGCGCACGCGATGGCCACCGCCCGGAGCCTCTTGGGTGGCCTGCCCGCTGCGGTCTTCCATCTGCTCCAGTACGAAGCTCCGGTTGCCTTGCGGGGTGATCAACTCCATGCGGTCGCCGACGCGGAACTTGTTCTTCACGTCCACTTCGGCCATGGCGCGGATCGGGTCGTAGCTGGTGATCTCGCCGACGAACTGTTGCCGCTCGCCGCTCGAAGAGCCCTTCATATAGCTCTGATATTCGTGCGAATGGTGGCGTACATAGAAGCCGTCGGTATAGCCGCGGTTGGCCAGGTTCTCCAGGCTGGCGAGCAGCGCGGCGTCGAACGGACGGGCCGCCGCCGCATCGTCGATGGCCCTGCGGTAGGCCTGCACCGTGCGCGCGATGTAGTAGTGCGATTTGGTGCGTCCCTCGATCTTGAGGGAGTCGACGCCGATCTCCACCAGCCGCGCTACGTGCTCCACCGCGCGCAGGTCCTTGGAGTTGAGGATGTAGGTGCCGTGCTCGTCCTCCTCGATGGGCATCAGTTCGCCGGGGTGTTCGGGCTGCTCCAGCAGGTAGCTGCGTGCGGCATCCGCTCGTTGCGGCGCGCCGCCATCGTCGTCCGGTGCGTCGTGCAACTGATAGTCCCAGCGGCAGGAGTTGGTACAGGTCCCCTGATTCGGGTCGCGGTGGTTGAAGTAGCCGGAGAGCAGGCA
>DFMR01000126.1 GCA_002376325.1 Proteobacteria bacterium UBA3588
CCCTCGATCTCCTCCAGCGTCGAATAGCCGAACATCTGCAGATAGGATTCGTTGGCGTAGATATACATGCCTTCATGAACGTAGGCGATGGCGTCGCGCGAGCTATCCACCAGGGACTGGGCGCGCTTGTTGGCCTCCGACAGCTGTGCCTCGCATTCGCGGTGGCGCCGTCGTCTCTGCACGTCGCCAAATTCGCGCAACAGCGTGTGTATCAGGTAGCCGGGCCGTTTGAGACTGACGAGATCGCGCGCCCCCCCCTTCAACAATTCGGTCATGGCGGCGTCTTCAATCTCATCGGCGAGCACGATGACGGGAATATCGCCTTCCCGCTGGGCGACGATACGGAGTATGTCGTGCGGGCTCACGTAGGGGAGTTCGGCTTTGGTCAGCACCATGTCCCAGTTTTGCTGTTCCAGATGGCCGCGCAGATCTTCGTCGTCCTCCGCGCGCTCCAACCGGACCGCGTGACCGGCATTGCGCAGCATATTGCCGACCACCTCCGCGTCGTTGGAGGAATCGTCTATGACGAGCAGCCGCAGAATGTCTTCGCTCTTAACCATGTCTGCCCAAATCTGGATGCTGGCGCTGGTGCCGCGCCGTATTGTTATTTGTTCGAGGCAAAAGAAAACGCATAATTTAAACCGATCTCGCTAGATTTTACCAAGGCTGCCGCCAGTCGTCGCTTATAAATCGGACCACAGCGAATTGAAATCGGAGGGTTGTTGCGGATTTTCCCGCGCAGGTTCGTTGCGTATCGCATTGAGATTCTCAAAGGTGAACTGCACAAATGAGCCGGTGCCTTCCTGTACGCCGGTCAGCAGCAGTGGGTGTTCAGTTTCGTCAAATCGTACCGACAAAGTGGCGCCCACCGTATACAGCAAGGGTGGTACCAGCAGGCTGGCGACGAGGTTGTGTTCCTTATCTTCCGGCAGGCCGATGATACGCTGATACTCGGTCATGGTGCCATTGGGCTGACGGGTGCGGGCGGCGGCGGGCTGGCCGCGGCCGGTGATGCTCTGGACGCCGAGTTCCAGCTCTTCTTCGCTGGTATGGCGGATCCAGCGGACCACGCTTACGGTCCAGTGCCCGTCATGGGTATCGGTGTAGGGGCGTACACCGATCAGATCGCCCACTTGTACGCCCAGGGTATCCATGCCGCTGCGCGCGATGCGGCAGCCGCCGGCACTCTGATCGCGCATTGCCCACGTTTGCAGCGGCAACGGTGTGGCTTTCGCTGTGGCGGCCTGTGGGCGTTGGGCGCTCTGCTGGGTGGCGGCGCGCGCCTTGAATGGGTCCCACACGTCGGCCTTTTGATCGTTTTCGCTGGCAATGGTGCGGCTTTGGAAGGTCGAGGTCCGGGAAAACAGGTCTTCAGGAGCGGTGGCATTGGAAGCGTTGGGCAGTGCCGTCATGCTGCGCAATGCAGTGACCAGCCCAAGCGCCCGATGCACCGAGCTGAGTCCGACCACCACCTCGACGTCCTCTGCCTTCGCGTTGCGGGCCGAACTGCGTTTGGGCGGAACGCCCCAGGTCAGCGACAGGCGGCGCAGCAGATCGACAGTTAGCCCGGCACCCAGCCGCCTTTTGAGTTCGGTCGTGCTACTCCGTTCCGCTTGGCCCAACTCCTCGCGCACGGTGATGGCCAGTGGCTGCAAGTCGATGAGGCGGCACCCGCCGTTGCCGCAATCATAGTGGCTGAAGCCGAGGTGACTGGGTTCGCCGTTGCTGTCGAGAGGGGTGACGAACAGCGCGGCTTCCCGGTCGGCCTGAGCGTCGTAAGGCATGATCTGCGCCAAATGCGCCCACAATTCCAAAGCTGAATAGACGATGCCCACCTCGCCTTGGCGCAGGCGGTAAGGCGAGGCCAGCGCCAGCAGCAGCGCCTGTTTATAGGCGGTGGCGATGGTGGTTTTCGGCAGCAGTTCCTGCTCTGTGTCGGTGACCGAGGCACGGAACAGACGGGCCGTTTCGGCGTAGCGGTAAAGCCTGTGGATATCGCTCCAGGTGTTGTGCGGTTGTGGTGAATAGACCTGGTAGGTGGTCAGCAGTACCTTGTTTAGGTAGCGCAGAGCCCGGTGCAGCATGATGGTGAGGGCGCGCTTGTCGCGGAACAGAAAATTGGCGTCCAGCATATCCTCAATGGCGATTTTGTAGCCGAGCGCCATCTCGTTATAGAGTTCTGTCGCCAGGTGGGCGATACGACGTGTTTTCGGCGGTAGCGGGAAGGTCAAGCCGAGAAATCGCTTGTGCAGCGCCTGCCCCACGTAGGCTACCGGCGCGCGCAGCGATTCCAGCAAGCGGTAGCGCTCCTGCCAGGAGACGCGCAGTCGATTGGTCTCGTGCAACGCCCCGAATACCTGGCGCGCGGTCTCGCCGACATTGCCCATGGGCAATAGCGCGATCCACTCCTCGACTTTACGCTGTTTCGTATTGAAGGAGTCCTTGCCGGGCTTGCGCCGTTCCGGAAGGTCAAACCCAAGCTGGTCCTTTTCCGCTGTCATGCGTCTTCCTCAAGCACAACGTCGTGATATTCGTCATGTTTTAGGATATCAAGTCGGCTGCGAAATAGCACTGGGTTGTAGCTTATAGGGTGCACCGGCCTGTTCACGGGCCAGACGCGGAACCAGATAGCCGGGTAATTGCCGCCGCAACGTCTCCCACAGCGCCATTGCACGAGGTTGCGGCACGTCGAAATGGGCTGCGCCCGCTACGCGGTCGAGTAGATGGAGGTAATAGGGCAGGACGCCGATTTGGTGCAGCCGAACGCTCAGTTGACGCAGGATGTCGGTGTCGTCATTGATCCCTCGCAGCAATACCGTCTGGTTCAGCAGGGTTGTGCCGGTGGCGCGTAGCGGCGCTAATGCTCGCGCCACGCTGTCGTCCAACTCGCGCGGATGGTTGGCGTGGATCACGACGACCGGCTGTAAGCGGCTGCGTCGCAGCCAGCCAAGCAAAGCGTCATCGATCCGCTCGGGGAGTACCACGGGCACGCGGCTGTGCAGACGCAGCCGCTGCACATGATGAATCCGCTCCAGTCCGTCGACCAGCGATTCGAGGCGCGCATCGTCCAGCAGCAAGGGGTCGCCGCCGCTGAGAATGACCTCCTCGATGGTGTCGTCGGCCGCGATGTAGTCGAGCGCGGCCTGCCACTGCTGTTTGGCGGCAGTCGCCTCGCCGTATGGGAAATGGCGGCGGAAGCAGTAGCGGCAGTGGATGGCGCAGGCGCCGGTGGCCACCAGCAGCGTGCGATTGCGATACTTGTGCAGCACGCCGGGAAGCGCGGTGGCGTCGAGATCGCCCACCGGGTCGGTGGTGAAACCGGGAATCGGCGCCAGTTCCTCGCCCAGGGGCAGCACTTGGCGTAGCAGCGGGTCGTTCGCATCGCCTCTGCCCATGCGCGCGATGAAACCGCGCGGTACGCGTAGCGGGAACAGCGCCGCCGCTGCCCGGGCCGCCGGCAGCAGCTGCTGCGGCAGTTCCAGCAGTGCGAGCAATTCGGCCGGATCGCGCACCGCATCGGCCAGGGCGTTTTTCCAGTCTTGACTTCGCGTTATCATGTCGGCTCTTTAAATTCCGATTGAACTGGACGTTCGAGGTCCAGGATGGAGGTGTATCTTTCTAATGGCTACCTACAGTACCAACGAATTCAAACGCGGTTTGAAGATCATGCTGGACAGCGATCCCTGCGCCATCATTGAAAACGAGTTCGTAAAGCCCGGCAAGGGCCAGGCGTTCAATCGGGTAAAAATTCGTAATCTCAAGACCGGGCGCGTAGTCGAGCGCACTTTCAAGTCGGGCGAGAGCGTGGAAGCGGCCGACGTCATGGATACTGAGATGCAATATCTCTACAACGACGGCCAGTCGTGGTACTTCATGCATCCCGATACCTTCGAGCAGGTCGCCGCAGACGAGGCGGTGGTGAGTGACGCCAAGCGCTGGTTCAAGGAGCAGGATCTGTGTCTGGTGACGCTGTGGAACGG
>DFMR01000088.1 GCA_002376325.1 Proteobacteria bacterium UBA3588
ATAGAACCCTGTTGTGATGAAACGGTCACAGATAATCGTATGCCACAAGTCAAACGGTGGCTTTGTACGGTACAATCGTGCTTCGCCCAAGGCGGTCGGAGGCGCTAAGGATTGACCGCCCATATAACGAAATAGAGAAAGATCGGGTTCGCTATGTCTGCACTTACACCGCTTCGAGAGATTCCTGACAAAAACATTTTCCGTGCGGGCGACGTGTTCGTCCTGTTCGGCGAGCTGTTCGGCCGCGGTTACGTCAACGGCCTGCTCGACGAGGCCCGCAAGGCGGGTATGACCATCCTCGGCGTCACCGTTGGCCGGCGTGACGAGAACCACAAGCTGCGTCCGCTCACCGACGCGGAGCTGAAAGAGGCCGAAGCCAACCTGGGTGGGCGCATCGTCAATGTGCCGCTGATGGCCGGTTTCGACCTCGACGCCCCGGAGGGGACGCCGAACCCGACCGACCTGCTGGCCGGTCTCAAGCTCAACAACTGGCAGGAGGCCCGGCTGGACTGGGCGCAGATCGAACGCTGCCGCGAAGTGGGCGTGGCCCGCTTCAAGTCCTCCACGGCCCAGGCGATGGCCGAACTGGACAAGCTCATTCCCGACGGAGCCAACCTCTTTTTCGCCCACACCATGGCCGGCGGCATCCCCAAGACCAAGGTATTCCTGGCCATTGCCAACCGCATCTACAAGGGACGCGGCGAACGTTTCATGCCGTCCCGCGCGCTGCTCGACAGCGACCTGGGCAAGATGATCCTGATGAACTTCGACGAGGTCACGGCCAACACCTTCCAGTACCTGATCGAGGCCAGCAGCGGCATCCGCGAGCGGCTGGCCAGGAACGGTGGCGAGACGCGCTACACCGCCTACGGCTACCACGGTACCGAGATCCTGATCGGCGGCGAATACCAGTGGCAGACCTACACCAACTACACCCAGGGCTACGCCAAGATGCGGTTGGAAGACCACGCCGAGGCGGCGTGGGGGCAGGGGATCAAGGCCACCGTGTTCAACTGTCCCGAGATCCGTACCAATTCGAGCGACATCTTTGTCGGCGTAGAGCTGTCGCTGTTCCCGTTGCTCGAGGCGCTGATGAAAGAGGGCGACGGCGGCTGGGCCTACGAGCAGTGGAAGCAGTGTGAGTCGCTGCTCAACGACGGCGTGTCGCTGCGCGACATCCTCGACCAGATTGCAGACTACAACGCCAACTCCACCATCGCCTCGTTCCGTAACTACGCGGCGTGGCCGATGGACAATACCGCCGAGCTGGCCGAAGTGATGGTGGGGACGTCGGAGGAGATCACCGGCCTGCACAAGGATCGCAAGGCGCTGATCACCGACTATCTCAGCGCGCTGGTGCTGGAAAGCACCGGGCCGCTGATCTTCCGCGAGGCGTCGGCGCCCCACGGCCCGGTGCTGTGGCTCAACCACGACGTCGTCGCCAAGCAGCTCATCGGCATGCATTGAACCGCCCGTTCCGTAGGAGCCGCTCGGCCGCGATAAAGTCGACAAACCGCATCGCGCCACAGGCGCTCCTACCAGGCAGGTATCCCGTAGGAGCGGCTCCGCCGCGATAAGGGTTGCACTCCGCCCGCTATTCCAACTGCGGCATCAACTCGGGGTCAAGATCCCAGCGCTCGGCCGCTTCGTAGCCGACGATCTGCTGTTCGGCGGCGTGCGACAGATCGACGTCGTGATGATCCAAATGGAGCCGGCGCCCGATATCGTAAAACACCCGTACCACCGGATAGAGCAGCCCTTTCTCGCCTGGCCGCATCACCATGCCCAGATGGCCGCTGGCCATGCTCACCAGTGCCCCGATGGGGTAGATACCGATGCAGCGGATCAGGTGGTGTACGGAGGCCGTGTCGAAGCGGGTATCGCATCCTTCCAACAGCATCCGCATCACCTTGGTGGGCTCTTCCCCGGCGCGATAGCAGCGGTCGGCGGTCATCGCGTCGTAGACGTCGCACACCGCAATGATGCGTCCGGCCAAACTGATCTGTGCACCTTTCAGCCGGCGCGGATAGCCGGAACCGTCCAGTCGTTCGTGGTGCTGGGCGATGGCCGCCAGCACCTCCGACGTCAGCCCTTCGATGGGGGAGGCAATGGCTTCGCCGTGTTCCACATGGCGTTTGATGATAGAGAATTCCGCCTCGGTCAGACGATCGGGCTTGTTGAGGATGCGCAGCGGGGTGCGTGATTTGCCCACGTCGTGCAGCAGCCCGCCGAGGGCCAGCTCGCGCAGCACGGCGCGCGGCAATGCCAGCGATCGGCCGAGCGCAGAGGCCAGGATACCGACGCTGATCGAATGTTCGAAGGTGTAGCGGTCCCTGTTGCGCAACCGGCACAGGCCGATCAGCGCGTGCGGTTGGCGCTCCAGTGAATCGATCAAGTCGTCCACGATGGGTACGACTTCGCGCAATTCGATGGGTTTGCCCAGACGGCAGCGCTCCATGGCCGCCTCGATGGTCTGTGCCGCCTCTTCGCGCAGCTGCAACAGGTACTGCTTCTCTTCGGCAAGCGAATGTTTTTTCTTCGTCGGCGCGGCAGCGGTCCGCGGTACGCTGCGGATCGCCGGCGCGGATGTTTCGTCATCCAGCCGGACAGTGCTCTTGCTCGTGTCCACCCACACCTCCTCGACGCCGAGCGCCCGGATGCGCTCGACGGTCGCCTGATCCTTGATCAGGAAGCGGTTACGGGCGAATGAGTGATCGAGCCAGTCGCAGTTGAGATCATGGACGTACAGACCGGGACGCAGGCGATGGACGGGGATGCGTTTTAGCATGTGTCGACTCCTTCCGAACACGTTGCCGGGGATGGCGGCTCAACAGGATGCGGAACCGATGGATGGATATGCCGCGGCCCCCATTTGGAAGGCCGCGCCCCGGGCGCCGGAGGCAAACGTAGTTGGCATGACTGGCATGATGTGTACTCCTTACATCTTCTTTTTATTGGAGATTAACAGCATGTTAACAGGTTACGGGTAAACGGTAACCGTATTCTTCGGCAATAGCCATGCGAATTCCCGCCGGACTCCGGCGCAAGTTCTGCGAAGATCGCGGCAAAACGTCGGCGCAACGGTGTGAAAGGCGGAATGGTGGGCCGGCACAGGCGTGCAGGCCGCGATGCGGTCGGGTGCCGCGGAGTACATACAACGGTCAGGAGCGTCAGGGTTCGCGGCGGAGCCGCTCCAGACAGACGCTGTGCGGGGTGCTCAATAAACGGTTGCTAGCCCCCGACCCCGCCGCGCGTCAGCCGGGCTGGGTCGAGCAGCTGGCGTAGCTCCTCTTCGCTCATGCCGGTCTCGTCGCGGGCGACGTCGATGATCGGGCGGTTTTCCCTGTAGGCGCGCTTGGCGATGGCCGCCCCCTTTTCGTAGCCGATGACGCGGTTCAGCGCTGTCACCAGGATCGGGTTGCGGCTCAGCGCCGCCTGTACGCCCTCGGCGTTCACGCTGAAGCTGGCCATCGCCTTGTCGGCCAGTACGCGGCAGGCGCCGGTGAGCAGGTGGATGCTCTCCATCAGGTTGCGGCCAATCATGGGCAGCATCACGTTGAGCTGGAAGTTGCCGTGCTGGCCGCCGACGGTGATCGCGGTGTCGTTGCCCATCACCTGGGCGCAGACCATCATCACCGCTTCGGGGATCACCGGATTCACCTTGCCCGGCATGATCGAGCTGCCCGGCTGCAGATCCTGCAAACGGATGTCGGCGATGCCGGCCAGCGGGCCGGAGTTCATCCAACGCAGGTCGTTGGCGATCTTCATCAGGCTGACGGCGACGGTCTTGAGCTGGCCGCTCATCTCCACCACCGCGTCCTGGCTGGCGAGCCCCTCGAAGTAGTTGTCCATGCTGGCAAAGGCGATGCCGCTCTGGCGCGCCAGCGCCGCGGCGACGCGCGGGCCGAAATCGGCCGGTGCGTTGATGCCGGTGCCCACTGCGGTACCGCCCTGCACGATGGCGCGCACTCGTGGCAGAGCAGCGTGGATGCGCTCGATACCGTGGCGCAGCTGGGCCGCCCAGCCGGAGATCTCCTGGCCGAAGGTGACCGGCATGGCGTCCATCAGGTGGGTGCGGCCGGTCTTCACCACATCCTTCAATTCAGCGGCGCGCTGTTCGGTGGCGACGGCCAGATGTTCCAGCGCCGGCAGCAACCGCTCCTCCAGCTCCAGGCAGGCGGCGACGTGAATGGCGCTGGGAAACACGTCGTTGGAGCTCTGGCTCATATTGACGTGGTCGTTGGGATGCACCCTGGCGCCGAAGCGCTTGCCGGCGAGGGCGGCGATCACCTCGTTGGCGTTCATGTTCGACGAGGTTCCGGAGCCGGTCTGGAAGATGTCGATGGGGAACTGGTCGTCGTGGCGAGCGTCGGCCACATCCAGCGCCGCGGCGATGACCGCTTCTGCGATCTTGCCGTCGAGCAGCCCCAGGTCGCGATTGACCTCGGCGCAGGCGGCCTTGATCAGGCCCAGGGCGCGGATCAGCGGGCGCGGCAGCGGCTGGCCGGAGATAGGGAAGTTATCGACGGCGCGTTGGGTCTGGGCGCCGTAAAGGGCGTCGGCGGGGACTTTCACCTCGCCCATGCTGTCGTGTTCGATGCGGTAGTGGCGTTCGTTCGTCATCTGGTGTCTATCTCAAAACTTCAAATCCGACAGGGCTCTTACTGATGCACGCTGTCCGGGACTTAAGCAGTACCTCCCGTAGGAGCCCGATTCATCGGGCGATGGCCGAATCCGGAGCTATCGCCCGGCGCAGCCAGGCTCCCACGAAATGCGCAGGAGCGGCCGCCCGTGGGAGCCCGATTCATCGGGCGATGGCCGAAGCCGGAGCTATCGCCCGGCGCAGCCGGGCTCCCACGGGATACTATCAAAGCAGTGCCGACCCGTCGGTCGGCTGATGGGAGCGGGGGGCCGCTGTGTCATGCCGGGCCGAGCGGATCGGACGCACGCTGCTGATGTTTTCCGATACGGCCCGCCACTGATCATCCAGCTCCTGTTCCAGCATGACCTCCTTGTCGAGCACGTAGCCTTCGCCGCGTGTGCTCTTGAGCGTCTCTTCGATTTGGAACGTCAGCCGCCGCCGGCTGTGCGAAATCAATTTGAGCTTTTCATGGCTGATGCGCAGCAGCCGCCGCGTCTCCATGTCGTTGCGCCGCCGCTCCGTCCACTCATCGTGTTGCAGAAAGCCGTGCGGGCTGATGCCGACGACCTTCAGACGCCGCGAAAACAGATCGAGATGGGCCACAATGTCATTGGTGGCCACGGTGTAGGCCACGGCCTTCAACCACTGTTCTGCGATCGGTCTTAGTTCTTCCATGACGTCGGTGTTCTCATTATCAAAGAAGCACTGTCGGGTCGGTTCAGCGAAGCAGTATAACCGACTGCGGTGCGGGGTGAACGTCAATCGTGACGGGCGAGCGCCGCCCCGGGGCTGCGGCGGGAGGGGCGAAGAATCGGCCGTTGCCGGCTTGCTGTCACCGTCAAAATGTTAATTTGGCTTATTTTTCATAATGTTATTTCCGGGGTGCCGACACCGCCGTCAGCTTGACCGGATATTGTAAAACGCTGATGATACCCAAATTCTGTATCAAGGGTATCAACTTCACCGCCGTCGCCGAGCGGTTCATTTGCCGGCGGAGGCCGGACGCTTGCGTCCGGGGGAACGGCGGCGGAGGCTACGAGAAACCCATCTTCAGCTCCCGTTGCGGCCCGCCGGGACGGGCGGGAGACAATAACAGTATAGGGAGTACCATGAACGCCGCAGATAAGAAACGCGTGCTGCGCGAGATGTTGTTTGCGCGGCGCTTTGAGGAGCGTTGCTACGAGGCCTATGTCGAACGCAAGATCGGCGGATTCCTGCACCTTTATCCCGGCCAGGAGGCCTGTGTCCACGGGGTGATGGAGGCTGCCCGTCCGGGCCACGATTACGTCATCACCGGCTACCGCGACCATATCCACGCCATCAAGTGCGGCGCCGATCCCAAGGCCGTGATGGCCGAGCTCTATGCCAAGGAGAGCGGCTGCAGCAAGGGGCGCGGCGGCTCGATGCACATCTTCGACGTCGAACACCATTTCATGGGCGGCTACGCGCTGGTCGGCGGGCCGTTCCCGCTGGCGGCCGGCATGGCCAAGGCGATCAAGCTCAAGGGCGGCGACGAGATCGCCATCTGCTTCCTCGGCGACGCCGCCAACAANNGATCAATACAAGCGCACCTGCGGCTACGGCATCGCCTCGGAGCAGACCGACGGCCAGGATGTGGAGACGGTGCATGCCGCGGCGCAGATCGCGGTGGAGCACGTGCGCTCGGGCAAGGGACCGTTCTTCCTGGAGTTGTGCACCTACCGCTACCGCGGCCACTCCATGTCCGATTCCGGCGCCTACCGCGCCAAGGAGGAGGTGGAGGAGTGGGCCAAGCGCGACCCCATCAACATCCTGCGTGACCGCCTGATCAATGCAGGCGAGCTGACCCCGGACGACTTCACCGCCATGAATCAGGCGATCCACGACGAGCTTGAAAACGAGATCATCCCCTACGCCGAGAACGCCCCCGAGCCGAAGCTCGAAGAGCTGGAGAAGTACGTATTGGCGGAAAATGATCCATATGTAAACCCTCAGGGTATGGGAGGGGCCCACTGATGGCCGAGATAATGTATTGGGAAGCGCTGCGCCGCGCCCACGACGAAGAGATGGCCCGCGATCCCCTGGTGATCTGCATGGGCGAGGATATCGGCGTCGCCGGCGGCACCTACAAAGCGACCAAGGGGCTGTGGGACAAGTACGGCCCGGAGCGCGTCATCGACACACCGATCTCCGAGAACAGTTTCACCGGCATCGGCATCGGCGCCTCGTTCCTCGGGGTGCGGCCGATCATCGAGCTGATGTCGGTCAACTTCGCCTGGCTGGCGATGGACCAGATCTTCAACTCCGCCGCCAAAGTGCGCTACATGTCCGGCGGCCAGCTCACCGCGCCGGTGGTGATCCGCTCCCCCGGCGGCACCGCCCACCAGCTCGGCGCGCAGCACTCGGCGCGCATGGAGAAGGTGTTCATGGGCGTCGCCGGCCTGCGCGTGGTCACGCCGTCCAATCCGAAGCAGGCCTACGGTCTGCTGAAGAGCGCGGTGCGCTGCAACGACCCGGTGTTCATCAACGAACACGAACTGATGTACAACATGAAGGGCGAAGTGCCCGACGGCGAATACTTCCATCCGCTGGAAGGCTCGGAAGTGACACGCCAGGGCCGCGACGTGACGCTGTTAGGCTACAACATCTCGTTGCACTGGTGCATGCAGGCGGCGGAGATCCTCTCCAAGCAACACGGTATCGAAGCTGAAGTGGTCGACCTCTACTCCCTGGCGCCGCTGGACCGCGCCGGCATCCGCGAATCGGTGGGCAACACCCACCGCGCGGTGATCGTGGAAGAGGCGGAGGCGCCGGTCGGTGTCGGCTCGGAAGTGATGGCGATCATCAACGAGGAGTGCTTCTTCGACCTCGACGCCGCCCCGGTGCGGGTCTCGGCCAAACATGTGCCGACGCCCTTCAACCACACCCTGGAAAAGGCCTCGATCCCAAACGCCAAGGACGTCGTTGCTGCTGTGTTGAAGATGTTCGGGAAATAGGAACAAAAATTTATTCACCGCAGAGACTCAGAGAAACGAGGAGTCCCTTCTCCCTTAGGGAGAAGGCCAGGATGAGGGGGGTAATTAAGTCCCCTCACCCCAGCCCTCTCCCTGGGGGAGAGGGAGTGGCCGCTTCGATGGAGATTGTGTAACGAGTTTATGCCTTGCGATTAGGTGTATTGATCGATCTTGATGTGAGACAAAAGGCCAAGGAGTCTGGCGATGGAAAAAACGGAGAGTCCCCTCTCCCTCAGGGAGAGGGCCAGGGTGAGGGGATCAAAAGCACTAAGCGCAAGAGCCAAAGCTCTGCGTCGGCAATCAACAGACGCTGAACTGTTACTCTGGCGGCATCTCCGTGGCCGCCGGCTGGAGGGTTACAAATTCCGGCGCCAGGTGGTGATCGAACCGTACATCGTCGATTTAGCATGCGTCGAAGCCAAACTGATTATCGAAGCGGATGGCGGACAGCATGATGGGCAAAGGAACTACGATGCTGAACGCAGCGCACGGCTTGCCGCCATGGGGTATCGCGTGGTGCGTTTCTGGAACCATGAGGTTCTGAACGAAACGCAGAGTGTGTTGGAACGGATACGAATGGCGTTGATTGAATCCCCTCACCCCGACCCTCTCCCTGAGGGAGAGGGAGAGCAAAATTAAGATTGCAACCCGGAACTGAATACATGGCCGAACCGTACATCATAAAAATGCCGCAGCTCTCCGACACGATGACCGAGGGCGTCATCGTCAGTTGGGAGAAGAAGATCGGTGACCAGGTTTCGCGCGGCGACATCGTCGCCACGGTGGAGACCGACAAGGCGATCATGGACGTGGAGGTGTTCCGCGACGGTTACCTCTCGGGGCCGATGGCCTCGGTGGATTCCACCGTCCATGTCGGCGAGCCCATCGGCTATCTGGTGGCGAGCGCCGAGGAGGTGGAGCGTCACGGCGAGGTGGGCGAGGCGCCGCCGCCGTCGGCCCACGACGTGCCGCGCAAGGTGGAGCTGGAACACGGTCCCTCCGGCAAGGAGGAGGGCGAGCCGGAAGGCACGGTCCACGTGATCAAGATGCCGCAGCTCTCCGACACCATGACCGAAGGCGTGGTGGTGAGTTGGGAGAAGCAGCCGGGCGCGAAGATCAGCCGCGGCGATGTGGTGGCCACCGTCGAGACCGACAAGGCGATCATGGACGTGGAGGTGTTCCGCGACGGTTATCTCTCCGGGCCGATGGCGGCGGTGGACAGCACGGTCCACGTCGGCAGTCCCATGGCCTATCTGGTGGAGCAACCGGAGCAGGTGGTGAGCGAGTCGGCGCTGGTCAGCGCCGCGCCGAAACCGAAGCTGGAGCATGCGCCCGTCGCTGCGCCGGTGAGCGGCGAACCTGCACCGACGGTGGCGGTGGTCCACGGCGAGCCCGCCGCGCGTCCGTCCAACAAGGCGGCGACGCCGCTGGCGCGCAAGCTGGCCGCGACCCTCTACGTCAACCTGAACAACCTCAAGGGCACCGGCCCCAACGGCGAGATCACCGCCGAGGACGTGCGCCGCGCCCAGCCGGTGGAGCGGCCCACCGAGGTCGCCCCCGCGGTGCCGGCCTACACCTTGCCGGAGATCCAGGTGCCCGGCCACGGCCGGCCGATGACGGCCATGGAGAAAGCGGTCACTCACTCCATGACCGCCTCGCTCACCATGCCCACCTTCCGCGTCACCATCAACGCCAGACCCGAGGCGCTGCTCAAGGCGGCGAAGCAGAAGGGCGTGTCGGTCACGGTGGCCATCGCCAAGGCCTGCGCCGAGGCGATCGGGAATCATCCCAACATCAACTGGGCCTACCAGCCGGTGGACAAGCTGGTGGAGCGCGACCAGATCGACATCGGCATGGCCGTCTCCGCCGAGGGCGGCGGGCTGGTGGTGCCGGTGCTGCGCCACTGCGAGTCGCGCACCCTGGAGGAACTGCACGAGGCGTGGACCGGCCTGGTCGATCGCGCCCGCAAGCGCCGCCTCGCCCCCGAGGAGTACGCCAACCCCACCTTCATGGTCTCCAACATGGGCATGCTCGGCGTCAGTTACTTCGACGCCATCCCCACCCCCGGCACCGCCGCGATCCTCGCCATCGCCGCCGCCGGGCCCGACGGCATGCCGCTCACGGTCACCGCCGATCACCGCGTGGTCAACGGCGCCGAGGTGGCGCTGTTCCTCAATACGCTGAAGGCGAAGATCGAACAGCCGGAGGAGTGGATGGGTCCGATGGGCCCGGCCATTCCTGCCGGCGCCTGGGATTACGACGTGGTGGTGATCGGCGGCGGCCCCGGCGGCGAGGATTGCGCGCGCGATCTCGCCGGCCACGGCATCAAGGTCGCCATGATCAACGACGCGCCGCTGCCCGGCGGCGAGTGCCTGTGGCGCGGCTGCATCCCGTCCAAGGCGTGGCGGGCGGCGGCCGATCGCATGCGCGACCGCGCCCACGACGAACTGCTCGGCGTCACCGGCACCAACAAGGCGAAGCTCGACTGGGGAAAACTGGAACAGCATCGCCGCGGTGTGCTGGAAGAGCGCGGCAAGATGGCGCTCAACACCGACAAGGGCGTGCGCGTCGAGGTGATCCAGGGCTACGCCTGGTTCGAGACCGAACACCGCCTCTTCGTCGACACCTCCGGCAACGGCACCGACCCGCACGGCCGTGCGCGCAAGGGCGACGACTCCGAAGGCCGCCACATCACCTTCGGCTGTGCCGTCATCGCCACCGGTGCGCCGCCGTTCGTGCCGCCGATCCCCGGCGTGCAGGAAGGGCTGGACGCGGGCGGCGTGCTCACCTCCGATACCGTCTGGAAATTGGATAAGGTGCCGAAGAAACTCGGCGTGGTCGGCGGTGGCGCCATCGGCATGGAGATGGCGCAGATCTTCCAGGACTTCGGCACCCAGGTCGTGCTGCTGGAGCGCCACGAGCGCGTCCTCGCCGAGGTGGAGCCGGAGATCGCCAAGACGCTGATCGGCGTGCTGGAGAACGACCCGCGCCTCACCATCGTCACCAATGCGGCGACCACCGGCATCAAGGGCACGCCCGGCGCGATGACGTTGAGCTACGAAACCGCCGAGGGCAAGAAGAACTTCAAGTGCGACTACGTGCTGATGGCCACCGGCAAG
>DFMR01000097.1 GCA_002376325.1 Proteobacteria bacterium UBA3588
GATGCAGGGCATGGTGTCGCCTCCGCCCAGTTCCGGTTCGGTCAGCGCCAACACGCCGTTGCTGCCCTTGACGATGGGTACGCGGCTGTGGGGCAGCACGGTGCCCATCATCGGGCCGCCCATCAGCAGGCGTGTCGGTTCGGCGCTGAGGCCGCAGTAGTCGAGCAGGTCCTGCACCAGGGTGCCGAGCGGAACTTCGAGATTGCGCCGGTCGCGTACCGCGCCGCCGCTGACCGTGACCACNNCCGACCTGGGCGGTGAGGCCGCCGGCCGGCACTTCGAGTCCGGTCAGCGTCTTGATCATCTGTTTCTCCGAACCCATCGGATAGAGCGCGGGCACCGCGACCACCTTCAACTGGCCGTGGCCTTTGGCCGCTTCGCGCATCGCGGCGATCGCCTCCGGCTTGTTGTCCTCGATGGCGATCAGGGCGCGGCCCCAGCGGATGGCATGCAGCATCAGCCGCACGCCGTCGACGATCTGGGCGGCGCGCTCGCGCATCAGCCGATCGTCGCAGGTGAGGTAGGGCTCGCACTCGCCGCCGTTGATGACCAGCGTATGGATGTGTTTGTTGTTGGCGCTGCCCAGCTTCACCGCAGTGGGGAAGGTGGCGCCGCCCATGCCGACGATGCCGGCGGCGGCGATGCGTTCGGCCATCAGTTCGGACGGGATCTCGAACGGGTCCTTGGGCACCGGAAACTCGTCCCATTCGTCCTTGCCGTCCGGTTCCAGTTCGATGCACAGGGTCGGCAGGCCAGAGGGGTGCGGCGCGGTAAAATCGTCCACCTCGCGCACCCAGCCGGAGGTAGGCGCATGCACCGGCGCCGAGATGGCGCCGGTGGCCTTGGCCAGCAATTCGCCCTTCAAAACATGTTGGCCGATCTTCACCACCGGCTCCGCCGCCGCGCCGATATGCTGCTGCATCGGCACGAACAGCCGCTGCGGCAGCGGCAACGGCTCGATGCGCGCGCCGGCGCTGCCCTCTTTGCGTGCCGGCGGATGGATGCCGCCGCGAAAACGGAACAGCTTCATGATGTTCTCCTTCAGGCGGCCGCCAGCTTCGGTTTTTCCCAGCGCCAACTGCGCAGGCTCGGCTTCTCCGGCACCATCGCCATGCTGCCGGTGGGACAGACCTCGACGCAGGCGCCGCAGCCGGTGCAGGCGCGCTCCATCACTACATGGATCTGTTTCGGCGCACCGATTACCGCGTCGGTGGGACAGCTGCGCAGGCACTTGATGCAGCCGATGCAGATCGCCTCGTTGACCCGCGCGATCATCACGCCGGTGTCGACCATCCCCGAGGTGTCGACATTGACGCCGAGGGTGGCGGCCAGCGCCTCCACCACCGCCTTGCCGCCGGGCGGACAGACCGTGAGCGGCGCCTCGCCGTTGACGATGGCCAACGCCGCTTGGGAACAGCCGGGATAGCCGCACTGGCCGCACTGCGAACCGGGCATCAACGCCTCCACCTGCGCCACCCGCGGGTCGCTCTCCACATGGAAGTAGCGCGAGGCGATACCGAGCAGATAGCCCAGCGCAATGCCGAGAACGGTCAGACTCAAAATCGCAGCGATCATGGCGTCACCTCGTCACAAGAAATGTAACCACGGGGGGCACGGGGAATTGGATGCAAGGAGCCTTGTGGCGAGTACACCAGGGCCAAATTATTCGACTCTGCACCCGCATCCATAAGCGGCCCCGTGCCNNCGGCGAACACGGCCGGGACATTCGACAGCGCCAGCCGTTCGCGCAGGCCGGCGAACAGCACCAGCACCAGGGTGAAACCGAGGGCGGAGCCGAAGCCGTAGAGCAGGCTGGTGATGAAGCCGTTGCCTTGTTGCACGTTGAGCAGGGCGACGCCGAGCACGGCGCAGTTGGTGGTGATCAGCGGCAGGAAGATGCCGAGGGTCTGGTACAGCGCGGGGCTGGTCTTGCGCACCACCATTTCGGTGAACTGCACCACCGCGGCGATCACCAGGATGAAGGCGAGGATGCGCAGGAATTCGATGTGCAGCGGTTCCAGCAGCAGGTGTTCCAACATCCAGCCGGCGACGGCGGCCAGGGTCAGGACGAAGGTGGTGGCCATCCCCATGCCGAGCGCGGAGTCGACCTTGTTGGAGACGCCCATGAACGGACAGAGTCCCAGGAATTTCACCAGGACGACGTTGTTCACCAGGGCGGTGCCGAGCAGTAACAGGATATAGCTGGTCACGGTTCACCTCGATTGCTGTGATCGAGGATTAGCATCAACTGTGCCACGCGTCGTAGGTCTATTGTGGTGCCCTGGGAAACCAGTATTTGCACCGGGTTACGGGCTACCTGCACGTTTTCAGTGCAAATGTTTGTTGTCGTGTTTGTAGCGTCGCGTTCGCCGCAGCGGCCGTATTGTGCGGAATGCAACAACGATGCGGGCGTCAGGGGCGTAGCAATGCTGACAAACGCACTTGGCAAGTATCTTGCCTGGGTAAAACCAACGTTAAGTGCCGGTGCATAGCCAATGAGCGACGATAGAAACAGCGGTAATCCCGCCGCGGCCCTGGAGGCCGTGGAGCGCTTCCTGCAATCGCCGCCGCCCGACGTGCCGGGCGAGGTGGTGGCGCTGTTGCAGGCGACGATGCACGGGCGCCGGCCCAGCCTGTCGCCGCGGCTGTTTGCCGAGGCGGTGGAACAGGCGCCGGTCGCCATCTCCATTACCGACACCGCCGCCAACATCCTCTACGCCAACGCCGCCTTCACCCAGGTGACCGGCTTCAGTCAGGCCGACGTGGTCGGCCATAACGAATCGATGCTGTCGGACAAGAGCACCCCGTCCATCGTCTACCGCACCCTGTGGGGCCGGCTGCTGCAACAGAAGAGCTGGAACGGCATGCTGGTCAACCGGCGCAAGGACGGCGAGCGTTACGTGGCGGAACTGACGGTGGCGCCGGTGGTGAACAGCGGCGGCGTGACCACCCATTACGTGGGGATGCACCGCGATATCACCGAGATGTTTCAGTTGCAGCAGGAGTTGCAGAACCAGAAGGAGCTGTTCGACACGGTGATCGACGTGGCGCCGGCGGTGATCGCGGTGCTGGACGACAACGGCGCAACGCTGTTGCGCAACCGCGCCTATCGCCGCCTGCTGCACGACCTCAACGGACGCGAGCCGGCGGAGTTGCTGCTGGCGGCGCCGAATGCGGAGGCGACGGACCAGGAGAATATGCCGTCGCGCGAACTGCGGCTCGATTTCCCCGACGGCTCCACCCGCTGGTTCGTCTGCATGGCGGTGCACTTCAACGCTCGCGACAGCAGCGCCGACGCCTATTTCTCCGCCCGCGAGCGGCCCTATCGGATGCTGGTGGCGCACGAGGTCAGTGAACTGAAGCGCCAGCAGGAAGAGGTGCGGATGAACGCGCTGCGCGCGCTGGTGGCGGAAGAGGAGCTGGGGCGCGGCCTGCGCGAAACCCTGACCGGTGCGCTGCACCAGATGCAGCGTCCGCTCAATCTGTTGAATGCCGCGGTGGGGATGCTGGAACGGCGCAACGGCGGCGGCGACGAGTCGCTGTTGGGCGTGCTGCGCCAGGTGCGCGACGAAGGCAGCGCGGCGGTCGAGACGCTGCGCGGCTGCGTGCCGCAGGAGCTACAGGAACCGCTGCTGCCGGTGAACCTCAATCAGCTGCTGCATGAAGCGCTGCTGCTGTGCACCCCGCGGCTGCTGGCCGCCGGCATCGTGGTGGATTGGCAGCCGACGGTGGACCTGCCGCTGTTCAACGGCCACGAGCGGCGTCTGCGCAGCGCGCTCAAGCAGCTGGTGGACAACGCCATCGACGCCATCGTCGATGCCAACAGCGAACGCCGCGAACTGCGGCTGACGACGCGGGTCGATGGCGGGCAACTGGCGTTGCAGATCGAGGACAGCGGTCCCGGCATCGCGCCGGAGCTGCGCTTCAAGGTGTTCGAACCGTTCTTTACCCGCAAGGGCGGACAGCATGCGGGCATGGGGCTGGCGATGGTGCAGGAGGCGGTGAATCGCCACTACGGCACCATCGACATCGACCCGGCCTGTAACGAAGGTTGCCGCATCTGCCTGCGGTTTCCCCTGTTGACCGACAACTATCAGGAGTGGTGATGGCGGCGCACGACGACACGACGGTAAGTCCCGCGCGGCTACGGCTGATCGAGCGGGAGCTGAACGCTCTCTACCAGGTGAGCAAGGTGCTGAGCCGCTCGCTCAACCTGCGCGACACCTTGCAGGAGGTGCTGGAGGCGCTGCACCGCCAGGGCGGCATGGAGCGCGGCATGGTGGCGCTGGTGGAGCCGGACAGCGGCGAGATGCTGTTGCGCGGTCTCTACAATAACGAGCAGTCGGTGGTCGATCACGTGCGCTACCGCGCCGGCGAAGGGGTGGTGGGCGCGATCCTCGAAGGCGGCAGTATGGTGGTGGTGGAGTGCATCGCCGACGAGCCGCGCTTCCTGTCGCGCACCGGCATGTACGAGCCGCACCTGCCCTTCGTCGGCGTGCCGATCCGCATCGGTGACGGCAAGCCGGTGGGGGTGCTGGCGGCGCAGCCGGCGGACAATCTCGATGGTCTGCTGGACGACCGCGCCCGCTTCATGGAGATGGTGGCCAATCTGATCGCCCAGAGCGTGCGCCTCTCCTGGGAGGTGGAGCGCGAACGGCGCGACCTCAAGGACGAGCGCGACCAGTTGCGCCGCACCGTGCGCGGCAACTACGGCTTCGACAACATGGTGGGCCACACCTCGGCGATGCGCCGGGTGTTCGAGCAGGTGCGCCAGGTGGCCAAGTGGAACACCACCGTGCTGATCCGCGGTGAGTCGGGCACCGGCAAGGAGCTGATCGCCCACGCCATCCACTACAACTCGCCGCGCGCCAACGGCACCTTCGTCAAGCTCAACTGCGCGGCGCTGCCCGACAACCTGCTGGAGTCGGAGCTGTTCGGCCACGAGAAGGGCGCCTTCACCGGCGCCGCAGCGCAACGCAAGGGACGCTTCGAGCAGGCCAACGGCGGCACCATCTTTCTGGATGAGATCGGCGAGATTTCGCCCACCTTCCAGGCCAAGCTGCTGCGCGTGTTGCAGGAAGGCGAGTTCGAGCGCGTCGGCAGCAACCAGACCATCAAGGTGGACGTGCGCGTCATCGCCGCCACCAATCGCGACCTGGAGTCGGGGGTGGAGGAGGGCAAGTTCCGCGAGGACCTCTACTACCGTCTCAACGTCATGCCGATCTTCGTGCCGGCGCTGCGCGAGCGCGCCGAGGATATCCCGTCCCTGGCCCAGTATCTGGTGCAGAAGATAAGCCGCAACCAGGGGCGCGAGCTGACCATCACCGAGAGTGCGGTGCGGCTGCTGATGCGCCACGACTGGCCGGGCAACGTGCGCGAACTGGAGAACTGTCTGGAGCGAGCCGCCATCATGAGCGAGGACGGCGCCATCGACCGCGACGTCATCAGCCTCACCGGGCTGGAGGAGCAGTTGCCCCTGAGCCGTCCCGCCGGCAGCGAGGTGGATCTGGACGCTCCCGACCTGGACGACCGGGAACGGGTGATCGCCGCCCTGGAACAGGCCGGTTGGGTGCAGGCCAAGGCGGCGCGCCTGCTGAACATGACCCCGCGCCAGATCGCCTATCGCATCCAGACTCTGAACATCAAGGTGAAGCAGTTCTAAGGCGGCGGCGATGACCGAGGCGGCCGACCTGATCCCGTGGCACGCCGGACGCTTCCTGCCGGGAGATGCGACGCTGGACGAGACCCACGCCGCCTTCGCCGTCCTGGTGAACCGGTTGGCGCAGGCGGCGGATGCCGAGTTTGCTGCGCCGGACAGCGCCCTTGCGGCGCATCTGATGGGTCATGTCGGCGGCTGATATCCGCCGCCTTGCCGCCGTTACCACGCCCCGTCGGCGGCGAGGCGTTTTTTCTTCCGTTCTGCCATAATTCCGCCTGTCACATTGGTGCGGTATCGTTACACCCTCGGTCCGCATGCCGGACAAATAGGCCGATTGCGGAATAAGACCCACCAGAACAAAACGTTATCGTATTTTTCGGTTCTCGCGGCGCATTTGGGGTATCCTTTTCGACGATGTGCTTTTTAACGCAAATTTTACGTTATTGAAATATTTGTGTAGCACCGGCCACGCACAATAGCGTCTCTTACGCGGCGCCTGCACTGAACCCGATGAGGCGGTGCGGTATGGGGATTTTGATTGCGCCCGGCGTGGCGGCGGCAGGCAACACCGGCCGGTAGAGAGTTAGGCGTAGTGCCGACGGCAGCGGGAGAGTTAACGTCCCCGTCTGTTTTACCGATACAGCAAAGGAAACAACATCCGATGGATGGCTCGCCAGCGTCCGCAAGCAGATTGAAACTTCCCTCCGATTGGCAGGACCGCCTGTTCCGCGGCGTGACGCGCCTGTTCGCGATCCTGGTTCTGGCGACGGTCATCGCCATCTTCGTGTCGCTGTGCGTGGAGGCATGGCCCGCCATCACCAAATTCGGCCCCGGCTTTCTGACCAATACCAGTTGGAATCCGGTGACGGAAAAATTCGGCGCCGCCGCCCCCATCTTCGGCACCCTGGTGACCTCGATCATCGCCCTGATCATCGCCGTGCCGGTCAGCTTCGGCATTGCCGTGTTCATCACCGAACTGGCGCCGCGCTGGCTGAAGCGCCCGGTGGGGACCGCCATCGAGCTGCTGGCGGCGATCCCCAGCATCATCTACGGCATGTGGGGGCTGTTCGTCTTTGCCCCGATCTTCGCCGACACGGCACAACCGTGGATTAGCGACCATTTCGCCGATTGGCCGGTCATCGGGCGGCTGGTCGACGGACCACCCATGGGCATCGGCATGTTCACGGCCGGACTGATCCTGGCGATCATGATCCTGCCGTTCATCACCGCCGTGATGCGCGACGTGTTCGAGGTGGTGCCGCCGGTGCTGAAGGAGTCGGCCTATGGCCTGGGCGCCACCACCTGGGAGGTGGTGCGCGGGGTGGTGCTGCCGTATACCAAGGTCGGGGTGGTGGGCGGTGTGATGCTAGGCCTCGGCCGCGCCCTGGGCGAAACCATGGCGGTCACCTTTGTCGTGGGCAACGCCCATCGCATCAGTGCGTCCCTGTTCATGCCGGGCAACACCATCTCGTCGACCCTCGCCAACGAATTCACCGAGGCGGTGGGCAAGCTCTACACCGCATCGTTGATCGAACTGGGTCTGGTGCTGTTCTTCATCACCTTCATCGTGCTGGCTTTGGCCAAGTTGCTGCTGATCCGGTTGACGGCGCGTGAAGGCGCGCAGCATTGAGGTTGGTCATGAAACTCTATACACGACGCAAAATACGCAATGCCTTCTGGCTGGTGGCCTCCGTGCTGGCGACCGGGTTCGGGTTGTTCTGGCTTATTTGGTTGCTGTGGACACTGCTCGCCAATGGCTTGCCGTGGATCAGGCTGAGCCTGTTCACCGAGATCACGCCGCCGCCGGGCAGCGAAGGCGGCCTCGCCAACGCCATCGTCGGCAGCCTGTGGATGACGGGGGTGGGTATGTTGATCGGTACGCCTCTCGGCATACTGGCCGGTACCTTCCTGTCCGAGTTCGGCCGTGCTTCCCGCTCCCTGTCGGGACGGGCGACCGCCCTTTGGGCGGTGTTTGGCCTGCTCGTCTCGTTGAGCGGTTATCTCTTCGATTCCGGCTGGTTGTACGTGCCGGGCATCGCGCTGATCCTGGTGGCGGGCGCGATGTACCTTCTGGGCGATGCCTTGATTGCGTCCATCGTGCGCTTTGTGAACGATATCCTGTTGAGCGCGCCGTCCATCGTCATCGGCGTCTTCATCTACAGTGTGGTGGTGCTGCAGACCGGTCATTTCTCCGGCTGGGCCGGCGCGCTGGCGCTGGCGCTGATCGTGATACCGGTGGTGCTGCGCACCACCGAAGACATGCTGCGGCTGGTGCCGGACAGCATGCGCGAAGCGGCCATCGCGCTCGGCGCGCCGCAATGGAAGGTGGTGGTGCTGGTGATCTACCGCGCCGCCCGCGCCGGTATCCTTACCGGCATCCTGCTGGCGGTGGCGCGTATCAGCGGCGAAACGGCGCCGCTGCTGTTCACGGCGCTGAACAATCAATTCTGGAGTTCCCATCTGGGAGAACCGCTGGCCAACCTGCCGGTGGTCATCTTCCAGTTCGCCATGAGTCCCTATGCGGGTTGGCAGCATCTGGCCTGGGCCGGTGCGTTGCTGATTACCGGTAGCGTTCTGCTGCTCAATATCATTGCCCGCGTACTGCAACGCGGGCGTGTGCAGTCGTACTGATGGGTATGGGCATGCGACAGCAACAAGAGGAATCAACAGTGACGTCAGATACTACGCATTCGGATGTGGTGCGTTCAGGTGGCGAGCCTACGGCGGCGGCATCCAAGTTTTATCCGCTGCCCGGCAATCAATCGCCGGCCGAACTCCCGGCAAAGATATCGGTCCGCGACCTGAACTTCTACTACGGCCGTAATCACGTTCTGCACGACATTTCGCTCGAAATTCCGGAGCGTAAGGTGACCGCCTTTATCGGCCCTTCCGGCTGCGGAAAATCGACCCTGCTGCGTTGCATCAACCGGGTGTTCGAACTCTATCCGGGCCAGAAGGCCACGGGCGAAATCAATATCGACGGTGCCAATATCCTGTCGCGCTCCATCGACCTCAACAGTCTGCGTGCCAAGGTCGGCATGGTGTTCCAGAAGCCGACGCCGTTTCCCATGAGCATTTCCGAAAACATCGCCTTCGGCGTGCGCATGCACGAGAAGCTGTGTCGTTCCGAGATGAGCGACCGTGTCGAGTGGGCGCTGCGCAAGGCGGCGCTGTGGGACGAGGTGAAGGACAAACTGGAGTACAGCGGCACCGCGCTCTCCGGCGGCCAGCAGCAGCGCCTCTGTATCGCCCGCGGCATTGCCATCAAGCCCCAGGTGCTGCTGCTGGACGAACCGGCCTCGGCGCTGGACCCGATCTCGACCCTCAAGATCGAGGAACTGATCAACGAACTGAAAACCGACTACACCATCGTCATCGTCACTCACAACATGCAGCAGGCCGCCCGTATCTCCGACTTCACGGCGTTCCTCTACCTGGGTAAGCTGATCGAGTACGACGACACCAACATCATCTTCACCAAGCCGCGCTTCAAGGATACGGAAGACTATATCACCGGGCGTTATGGCTGATGGTGCTGTAGTCGTCGCTGCACAAAATGAAATGGCCCGCGATTGCGGGCCATTTGTTTATGGCACATGGGTATTCTTCAATGCCGGGTTGGTGTAGGCACGGCGGCATTGACGCGGAGGGAGCGGCTCCGCCGCGATAAGGCCGATCGAGGCAGAACCGCTTCATGCGGGGCTTTGCTCGGCCCCGTAGGTCGGACCGAGCGTAAGCGGTGTCCGGCAAAGGCCGCCCGATGCCGCTGCGCTTTATCGGGCCTACGGGATGTGGCGTCCGGCAATCGTGGGGCTGACCGTCAGCCTCGTTTCATGTGTTGCAGGTGGCGTCGCACGTACCAGACGGCGCCGGCCAGCAGGATGACGCCGATCAGTGCGTCGAAGCGGTGGAAGTAGATGCCGAGGGTATCCCAGTTTTCGCCCAGCTTCATGCCGATCCAGGCCAGCACCCAGCACCAGATGAAGGAGCCGATGAAGGTGTAGAGGCTGAATCGCCATAAGGACATGCGCGATACGCCGGCGGGGAAGGCGATGAAGGTGCGGATCACCGGCAGCAGCCGGCCGATGAAGATGGTGATGTCGCCGTGGCGCGCAAACCAGCGGTCCGCCAGGTCGAGGTCGTGATGCGAGATCAGGACGTACCTGCCGTATTTCTCCACCAGCGGCCGGCCGCCCCAGGCACCGACGGCATAGGCGAGCAGCGAACCGAGCAGGCAACCCGCGGCACCGGCTGCGGCAACGGCGCTCAGTTGCAGCGTGCCTTTGAAGACGAGATAGCCGGAGAAGGGCATGATAATCTCAGACGGCAGCGGGATGCAGGCGCTCTCGATGCCCATCAGCAGCACGATGCCGCCGTAGCCGAGGTCGGAGATGACGGCGATGATCACGCCGGCCAGCAGGCTGATAAGTTTTGCGATCATGATATGGCGGTGCGAGTGAAAAACGTTATGTCGTAAGGATGTGACAAGGCGGCGCCACTATCGCAAACGCGGGTAGCGGCGTCAATTCAGCGGCTGCCGCTTCGGACACTCCGTTGCCACCTCGGCGCGGATGATCTCGGCCAGGCGCCGTACCCCCGGTCCGGCGAGGTCGGGGTTGGCCAGGATCAAGTAGAGATCCACCCACTGCATATGTCCTTCTCGCAGCGGCAGGGGCTTGAGCGTACCCGCCGTCAGGTCGTCGCGGATATGCTCGACGGGGAACCAGGCGAAACCGTGGCTGCGACGCACCGCGTCGATGGCCGTCGCCAGATGGCTGACGGTCCAGCGCTGCTCCACCTCGACGGTGACGGTGCGCCGATCGCGCCTGGCGCCGGTGTCGCGTACGGCTACCTGCCGATAGCCGCGCAGGTCGCGATAGGTGAGTTCCCGTCCTTGTCGATGCAACGGGTGTTGCGGGCCGGCGACGGCGATCATCTGCATCCGCATCAGCGGGTCGCCGAGGAAGCCCGCCGGTATCCTGGGTGCGATGGCCAGGTCCACCTGGCCCTGGAGTAGCGCCTCCTGGGTGCCGCCGAGGACCGATTCGACCACCTCGATCCGGGTGCGGGGGCTCTCCGCGCCGAAGGCCGCCAGGCTGTCGAGCAGGAGGCCGGTGGGAAACAGGATCTCCGCCGCCAGGGCGATCTCCGCTTCCCAGCCGGCGGAGAGGGTGCGCGCCGCCTTTTCCAGGTCGTCCGCTTCGTCCAACAGTGCCAGCGCCCGCCGGTAGAGCATGTGTCCGGTGGGGGTAAGTACCGCCTTGCGTCCGCGTATCTCGAACGCCTTCACCCCGAGCAGTGATTCGATCTTCTGCACCGCATAGGTCACCGCCGACTGGCTTTTGTGCAGCGCTGCGGCGGCCTGGGCATAGCCGCCGGCATCGACCACCGTGATGAGCGCCGTCCACTGGTCCAGGGTGATATGGGGTGCGGTCATTCATATCTACTCAATCGATGATAAGTAACAGAATTTTGTTCTTTTCTATCGATGAAGTAAATCGTCAAATGCCGGTGTCACCAACTACGGAGGTCGGATTATGGAGACCCTGCTGCAAATCAACGCCAGTCTGTTTTCCAACCACGGTCAATCGAGCCGGCTGGCCGACGAATTCGTCGCCGCCCGGCAGGCGAAACATCCGGGCAGCCGGGTGCTGC
Source organism: Proteobacteria bacterium UBA3588 (assembly GCA_002376325.1). Taxonomy (GTDB): domain Bacteria; phylum Pseudomonadota; class Gammaproteobacteria; order Thiohalomonadales; family Thiohalomonadaceae; genus Sulfurivermis. The sequence goes on from DFMR01000097.1 coordinate 11,315, forward strand.
GGCGCGATCTGTCGCAGGAACCGGTGCCGCATCTGGACGGCGCCCGCTTCATGTCGTTCCTGGCCAAGCCCGATGAGCGCAACGCCGAACAGCAGGCGGTGGTCGATTATTCCGACGCCCTGATCGAAGAGCTGAAGGGCGCCGACGTCATCGTGCTGGGGCTGCCGATGTACAATTTCGGTATTCCCTCCACCCTCAAGGCCTACTTCGACCATATCGCCCGCGCCGGCGTCACCTTCAAGTACACCGACAGCGGCCCGGTGGGGCTGCTGAGCGACAAGAAGGCCTACATCTTCGCCGCGCGCGGCGGCCGCTATGCCGGTACGCCAAGGGATACCCAGACCGGCTACCTGCGCGACTTCCTGCATCTCATCGGCATCGACGACGTCGAGTTCGTCTATGCCGAGGGGCTCAACCTGGGCGAGGAGGCGAAGGCCTCGGCGCTGGCCGACGCACGACAGCAGTCGGCGCGGTTGAACGGATGAGTGACGGACGCCATGGCTAGCACGGAATCACGACCGCTGTTGCGCAAGATCGACGCGGCCGCGCTGCACTATCTGCCGGCCAGCGCAGCGCATCCGGCCGACACCTATTTCCACTTCTCGTTCGCCCATTACCTGAACCCGGACAACGTTCGGTTCGGCGTGCTGCGCGTACTCAACGACGACAACGTGAAGCCCCACGGCGGTTTCGATCGTCATCCCCACCGCGATATGGAGATCGTCAGCTATATCGTTGCCGGACAGCTGACTCATTGGGACAACGCGACCGACAAGGAAGAGACGCTGGGCCGCGGCTCGGTGCAGATCGTCACCGCCGGCAGCGGTGTCCTGCACTCCGAACTCAACCGTCAGGAGGAGTGGTGCCGTTTCCTCCAGATATGGATCCTGCCGCCGGCCGACGATCTTCCGGTGCGTTACGGCAACCGCAGATTCGAGCCCGATGAACGCCGCAACCGGCTGCTGCATATCGTCGGCAACCCCGACAACCGGGAGCGGGTGCCGCTGTATCTCAATCAGGACGTCAATCTCTACGTCGCCGAGCTGACCGATGCGCAGGCCCGTGTCTCCTACACCCTGGGCGCGGGGCGGCAGGCCTACGTCAACAATTTCGAAGGGAACGTCACGCTCGAAGGACTGACCGAGTTGGGCAAGCGGGATGCGCTGGAAGTCGTCGGCCCCGTCGAATTGGTGTTCTCCGCAACGAGTGGCGGTGCCCATTTCATCCTCATCGAAATGGCGCGGAGCCCGCCTTGATTAGGAACTGCTGCGCACACGGGTTTGGCTAGAACCGACGCATCCGTGCCCCGTGCCGTGCGCGGCCGATCGCGCGAATTCTTCACCGAAACTTTACCCAGACATAAACGGCCGGCCGCTTGGTTGATGCAAATCCGCTCTGTGCACGTGAACAAGGAACTGCCCCGTTCGTTCGCAGTCGTATTGCATACATCAATGCAATAGCGAGGAGTGTGCGATGGACTACAACGACGCGGAACAGCAGATCACCCAGATCCAACAGCAGTCCCAGGACGTTAAAGGGCGGATGCAGGCGTTCGCTCAGAAGCTGGCGGGCAGCGTAGGCAATGCCGACGCCGCGCGCGACCTGGCGATGGATCTGCGCGAGATCGCCCTGGTGCTGCAGCAGCAACAGCAACAGACGCTGTTCGTGGTGCAGCAGATGGGACAGCATATCCAGCAGCTGGAACAGGCGGTGACCGCGCATCCGCAGGCGGCGCAATATGCCCAGCCGCGCGGTTGGGGCGCCGGCGGCGGCTTCCTGAGCAATCTGACGACGGGGCTGGGGCTGGGGGCCGGCATGGGTGTCGGCGAAGACCTGGCCAACGACCTGTTCAACATGTTCTGACGCAGCGGCCGCGAGGTGATCCGATTCATCGCCGTCNNTGAGACTGGGATTAGGCGTCGGCCTTAGATACCCAGCTCGGTCTTCCAGTAGTGCTTGATCTGCGCGACGGTATTCTTCGGCAGCGGCACGTAGTCCAGCTTCTCGGCGTAGCGCTGACCGTGGTCCAGGAACCAGCCGCAGAACTTCAACACCCTTTCGTTATCGCCCTTCGGGGTATCGCGACGCATCAGCATGTAGGTGGCGGCGGTGATGGGCCAAGTGCGGGCACCGGGCTGATTGGTCAGGATCAGGTAGAAGTCCTTGGTCTTGGTGAAGTCGGCATGGGCGGCAGCGGCCTGGAACGAACTCAACTCGGGACGCACGACGCGACCGTCCATGTTCTTCATCCGGGTGTAGGCCATGTGGTTCTGCATCACATAGGCGTACTCGACGTAGCCGATGGAACCGCGGATGCGCTGCACGTAGTTGGCGACGCCGGCATTGCCCTTACCACCCACGCCGTTGCCCGGCCAGGAGACGGCGGTGTCGGAACCGACTTCGTTCTTCCACTCGGGGCTGACCTTGGCCAGATAGTTGGTGAAGTTGAAGGTGGTACCGGATCCGTCGGCACGGTGCACGGTGGTGATCTTCATGTGCGGCAGGCGCACGTGCGGGTTCAGCGCCTTGATCTCACGGGAGTCCCATTCGGTGACCTTACCCAGGTAGATGTCGGCCAGGGTCTTGCCGTCCAGTACCAGCTCACCGGCCTTGATGTGCGGCAGGTTGACAACCGGGGTGATGCCGATGATGACGCCCGGGAACTGCACCAGGCCCTGCTGGGCCAGAGTGTCGGGGGTCAGCGGCTTGTCGCTGTTGGCGAACGGCACAGTCTTCGACTCGATCTGCTTGATGCCGCCACCGGAACCGATGGCCTGGTAATTGACCGAGGTGCCGGATATCTTCTGGTAGGCAACCGCCCAGTCGGACAGTACCGGATAGATAGCGGTGCCGCCGGCACCGTTCAGCGTATCCGCCATAGCGCTGGTGCTGGCGACGGCAGTCGCTACCAGCAGGCCGGCGCCAAAGGCGTAGGAAAGGCTCTTCTTCAGTGTGAACATCGCGCACTCCTTGGGTTTGCGTGGTGATGACGTTAGCGCACGTTTGTCGTGCTACCGTTATATTCGGTCGCCGCACAGCTTCTAACAGTTATATTGCAGGAGTGTTACAGCAACACGAACGGTTTATGACAACCACACCTGCCGTAGGGGTAGTCCATTAAATCTGTCTTTGTCAGTAAATGCAGCGCCGGAAACCGTGGCCGCTGATGCCGTCCTGTGGTTTTCCGCAGCGCCGGGAGGGGAGTGCCGCCTTGTCGCATACGCTGCAAAGTTCATGACTGGAACTGTTGTTTAGCGCACAACAGGCCATGGGGTGATATATGAATATATAATTAAAACAATACATTATGATGTAGGCACGGGCCTTGCACTGCTACCGGCAAAGACCAGAGGGAGCAGTGCGATGGCTAGGAACACTCCAATCGAAAGCGGCAAGACCGGCGGCTGCAAGGCCTCCTCCTGCGGCAGCAGCTCACAACAGATGTCCCACCTGTCGGAAGAGATTCGGCAGAAGGTGTTCAACCACCCCTGTTATTCGGAACAGGCCCATCACCACTTCGCCCGCATGCACGTGGCGGTGGCCCCGGCCTGTAACATTCAGTGCAACTACTGCAACCGCAAGTACGACTGCGCCAACGAGTCCCGTCCCGGCGTGGTCTCCGAGCTGCTGCATCCGGAACAGGCGGTGAAGAAGGTGATGGCGGTGGCGGCGGCGATCCCGCAGATGACGGTGGTGGGCATCGCCGGTCCCGGCGACCCGTTGGCCAACCCCGAGCGCAGCTTCACCACCTTCCGCGGCATCGCGGAGTTCGCGCCGGACATCAAGCTGTGCGTCTCCACCAACGGCCTCGCCCTGCCGCAGCATGTGGAGGCGCTGTCCCGGCACAACATCGACCACGTCACCATCACCATCAACACCCTGGACGAGGAGATTGGCGCCGAGATCTATCCCTGGGTGTTCTGGAACCACCGCCGCATCCGCGGCCGGGCCGGGGCGCGCATCCTCATCGAGCAGCAGCAGAAGGGGCTGGAGATGCTCACCGCGCGCGGCATCCTGGTGAAGGTCAACTCGGTGATGGTGCCGGGGGTCAACGACGAACACCTGAAAGCGGTGAGCCGCGAGGTGAAGGCCAAGGGGGCGTTCCTGCACAACGTGATGCCGCTCATCGCCGAGGCCGAGCACGGCACCTACTACGGCATCATGGAGCAACGTTCGCCCAGCGCCGGGGAACTGCAGTCGTTGCAGGACGCCTGCGCCGGCGACATGAACATGATGCGCCACTGCCGCCAGTGCCGCGCCGACGCGGTCGGCCTGCTGGGGGAAGACCGCGGCGCCGAGTTCACCCTGGAGAAGATCGAGACCATGGAGTTCGACTACGAGGCGATCCGCGCCAAGCGTGCCGCGGTGCAGGAGGCCATCGCGCTGGAGATGAACACGCCCAAAGCGGCGGTGACGACGGTACCGCTGGCCATGCTCCGGCGTCGCAGTGCGGCACCGGCGGCCCTGATGGCGGTGGCCACCAAGGGCGGCAACGTGATCAATCAGCACTTCGGCCACGCCAGCGAATTTCTGGTGTATGAGGCCTCGGAGCGGGGGGTGCGCTTCATCGGCACCCGCCGCACCGACCAATATTGTGTCGGTTCCGACCACTGCGATGAGGGTGAGGACAAATTGCGACTGGCTATCGAAGCGTTGGCGGGCTGCAAGGCGGTACTCTGCGCCCGCATCGGCATCACCCCATGGGAGGCGCTGGAGGCGGCAGGGATCAAGCCCGACAGCGACCACTCCATGGAGTCCATCGAAGAGGCGGTGGCCGCGCTCTATCAGGCGATGCTGACGGCGGGGGTGCTGGCAGATGATGTCGAGGTCGGCGCCAGCGTCGCCTGAGCGTATCGACAGGAGCGGCTGCGCCGCGATGGTGCGTTGATATATTGCCAGCCATGCAGGTCGGACATGGCGCGGCGGCGTCCGGCAGCTTCGCCCGATGCCGCTGCGCTCTATCGGGCCTACGACATCCGATAAGCAGCTGTTCCGTTCGTAGGCGGCTCTGCCGCGATATGCATCTCAACCATCGCGCCAAAGGCGCTCCGAGGGAGCCACCGCAAGGTTGCGGCACTCGTCGAGGTGGCTGGCCACCAGACCGACGATGTTGTGATCGAGGTGGTGCTGCTCGGCCAGGGTGTCGAGATAGCCGCGGATTTCGTCGACCGCCACCGGCTCGCGGTAGGGGCGCTGCTGGGAGAGGGCCTGGAAGATGTCGGCGACGGCGATGATACGCGCCTCGGGCGGCAGTTCGCTGCCGTGCAAGTGAAAAGGGTAGCCGGCGCCGTCCAGTGTTTCGTGGTGATAGGCCGCCCATAGCGCAACTTCTTCCAACCCGTTGATGCCGCTCAGTATCTGGTAGGTCTCGAAGCTGTGGCGGTTGATGGTGCTGCGCTCGGCATCGGTCAACGGTCCCGGTTTCTCCAGGATCTCATCGGGTATCCGCAGCTTTCCCAGGTCGTGCAGCAGTCCCGCAATCTCGATCTCGTCGCAACGTTCGGGCGGCAGCCCGGACCACTGTCCCAGACGGCGCGCCAGCCGTGCCACGCCCAGGGAGTGCTCCAGCGTGTAGCGGCTCTTGGCGTCGACGATGCGGGCGAAGATGGCGGCGAACTGGCGCAGGTCGGCCATGCCGAGGGTGATCGGTCGGTGCGCCTGTGCCATGCGTTGCAGGAACAGCAGCACGTGACGCGATTCCATGGAATACCAGAAGGCCTCGCTGCGCGCGTTTTCGAGCAATGCATGCACCAGCTCCGGAGAGAACATGGTGCCGCTGAGCGGCGCGAACTCATTGCCGATTTCCTCGCGCATCCGCATCAGGTCGCCGTGGTACTGGAATCCGGCCAGGGCGTCGGTGCGGTCGGCCAAATAGATGAGGTTGGCCATGCGCGCCACGTGCGGGGGGATGGCGGTCGCGTCCAGTTCCTGCCAGTGGGTATGGTGGTAGCGGACGATGGGGGCCAGTTCGGCCAGCGGCGTGAACTGTTGCAACAGATCGGCACCGGCCGTGCAGTGCTCCTGCGATCCCTCCCAGTCCAGCTCCTCCGCCAGGTAGCGATGCACCTGGGTCGAGGAGACGCCGCAATCGTGCAGCAGTCCCGCATGCAGAATGGTGTCGATGTCGTCATCGTCCCAGCCGAGGTGGCGGGCGCACTCCACCGCGATGAAGCCGACCCGTTTGCCGTGCTGTACGTCGTCCACCCCCACCAGGTCGAGGGCATCTGAGAGGGCATAGACGGCTTGGCGCAGGTTGATTTCGATGGACATGGGGGCTCCCGTTTCGGGGGCGGTAACTGCACCGCCGTTGTGACTAACCCGACAATACGCACTTGTCGGGTGCGATTCAAACCGCGTTTGCAGCATAGCCATTTTCAATAGTGTAGCAACATCAATGCGTTATCGATGAGAGTCGGGGCGGCATGGCGCTTGCTTTGTGTTTTGTAACACAGTCGGCGCCGGCCGGCGGGGAGGAACGGACGATGGCGGTGAAAATTGTCGAAAGTTGCGTCAACTGCTGGGCCTGCCAGCCGTTGTGTCCCAGCGATGCGATCTATGAGGCGCAGCCGCATTTTCTGGTGGATGCGAAGCGCTGTACCGAGTGCGATGGCGAATACGCCGATCCCCAGTGCGCTTCCATCTGTCCCATCGAATGCGCCATTGTCGATGGCCTTGGCGAGGCGCTCAATCCGCTCGGTTCGCTCACCAACATTCCGCTGGCGAAGCTGCTGGCCATGGCATGAGGCGTTGAACATGCTGTTGCGGTTTCTGCATACGTTGTTCCCCACTGCACCGATCGGAATGGGGGTGTACGGTTATCTGCCTGCGCGGGTACTTCGGCGCCACAGCGCTTTGCTACGCTACAGCCGATAGCGAGCGGGTGCCGATGATGCCTACGGTGGTGTTCTACGAAAAGCCGGGATGTATCAACAACGCGCGGCAGAAGGCGTGGTTGGCAGCGTCGGGTCATCAGGTGGATGCCCGCGATCTGTTGCAGGAACCCTGGAGCGCGGCACGTCTGCGGCGTTTTTTCGCTGCGCTGCCGGTTAGCGCCTGGTTCAATATGAGCGCGCCGCGCATCAAGGAAGGCGAGGTGCAGCCGGAACGGATTGACGCCGATGCCGCGCTGCGACTGATGGTGCAAGATCCACTGCTTATCCGCCGTCCGCTGTTGGAAGTGGGCGGCGAGTGCCGCGCCGGTTTCGATCCGCTGGAAGTGCGTCTCTGGATCGGTCTGGTCGCCGGTGACGGCGCTCCCTATTCCGAAAGCTGTCCCCGTACCGACAACCATCATTGTCCTTAAGGAGCGTGCCATGTCCAGCAGTGTTGCCGCCGCGCCCATCCAGGAAGATCTGCGCGGCCTCTACCAGCGGCTCAAGGCGCACAGTGCCGGACTCGCCAATAGCGAATGGCTGGCACGCATGCTGAGCAGCCGCCGCGTCGCGGTCGGCGCCATGCCGGCGCGGCTCGGCTTGTCGCACAAGCAGTTCTTCGCGCTGATGTTGCTGCACTTCCCCGGTCTGGCGCCGGAGGAGTGGGATGACGGTCCAGAGATCGCTCCGGCGCGGGCGCCGGAGCGTATCGAACTGCGGCAGCTGCTGCTGGCCCACTGCGCCCGACCGACACCGGAAAAGGAGTGGATCGCCGATATCCTTGCGGCGGGCTGCATGGCTGCCGATCATCTATGGCACGACTTGGGTCTGTGGTCGCGCCAGGACCTGGGTGCCCTCATCGGCTACAACTTTCCGGTTCTGGCGGCGAAGAACGACTGCGACATGAAGTGGAAGCGTTTCTTCTACAAGCAGCTCTGCGTACAGGAGGGGATCTACACGTGTCGCGCGCCCTCTTGCGAGGTATGTAATGATTATGTGCAATGCTTCGGTCCGGAGTAAGCGGCACCCTGCGGCCAGGGAAGGTGAAAATACGCAGACGAGTCGCTACCGGTGCCGGGCGCGGCTTGGCGGGAACTGCGGAGCGTTTCATGAACCGTAACGCACGGCCGGCCCGATTTCATCCGTGATCTCCATGGCTACGTCGGTTGATGTCGAAGAGCGCGCCGTCGCTGCCTACCTGGGAATGGCGATCGGCGACGCCTTGGGGGCGACGGTGGAGTTCATGACGCCGCGCGAGATCCGGGCGGAGTTCGGTGTGCACGATACCATTCGCGGCGGCGGTTGGCTCAAGCTGCGCTGCGGCGAGGTGACCGACGACACCACCATGGCGCTGGCGCTGGGCGATGCGATCCTGGAGCGCGGCGGCGTCGAAGCGGAAGCGGCGGCGATGGCCTTCGATCGCTGGATGCGCGCCAAGCCGGCGGACATCGGCAACACGGTGCGGCGCGGCGTTCTGCACTACCGGCAGACCGGCGCGGCGTGCATGCCGCCGAGCGAACATGACGCCGGCAACGGTGCCTGCATGCGCGTGTTGCCGGTCGCCCTGGCGACCCTAGACCACGACCGCGAGACGGTGCGCCGGGCGGTGCTGGCCCAATCACACGTCACCCATAACAATCCGCTGTCCGACGCCGGGACGCAGTGCGTGGTCGACATGATCCAGGCCTTTCTGGCCGGGCGCAGCCGGGTCGACGTGCTGCACGACCAGGTGTATGCGCTGATCAATGCCTACGGGCAGTTTCGCTTTCGCGGCGGCAAGCCGCGGGAGAATCCGAGCGGATACATCGTGGATACGCTGCAGACCGTGTTTCAGTGCTTTTTCGATACCGACAGTCTGGCCGACTGCTTGGTGGAGACGGTCAACCGCGGCGGCGATGCCGATACCAC
>DFMR01000171.1 GCA_002376325.1 Proteobacteria bacterium UBA3588
GAAGAATCCGGAGGATAACCATGAGTTTAAGGAGTTTTGTACGGTGGGCGGCGGGGCAACAGCCGCAGCAGGCGCCGGGGCGGAGGCGGAATTCCGTATTCAGTTTGAGAACGGAAAATTCTACATCCGTGCCAAGGCCGGCGTGGTGTGCGGCGTAGGAGCAACCGGCACGTTGGAATACGAAGTCAATGCAGACCTCATTTGGGAGTTTGTGCAGTTTGTCTACCACAAGGTGAAGGATCTAAAGCAGGATTATGCGTTGTTGATCGAGGATGATGCATACCGATATTTCTGTGTGGGTCTCGCTTGGTATGCGCGCCACGAGAATAGCGATCTAAATGTCGCTTATGAAAATATACAAGAACGTGTCGACTGGTGGTATTCGAATGAATATAACCAGCGAGATATCCCATCGCTGATAACTCAACTCAATACCGAGAATCAGATTGCAAAGTTCGCGCCGTCACCAGTTCGTGGGCGTTTGATCGAAATATTGCGTTTGGCCGCTGAAGAAGCGCATAAGACAGGAAATGAAGAACTGCTTATCCAATGTGAATCTGCTTTGCTGACACTACTCAATCATTTACAGAGTCGTGGCGCAGATTACGGGGTCATGCTTCGCTCGATGACGCTTGACGGCAGCGTAATAGCAGAAGCTGAAGGCGAACAGAAATTGGCGGCGTTGGGTGATTCATGCCCGCGCGTTGTGGCATGGCTGTCAAATAAGGATAGTTCACTGCCTCAATACGCGGCAATTAACACGCCCGTTAGGAGCTACGACATAGCATGAAAAACCTCTTGTTAAGCACCCTCTGTCTCGCGACTGTGCTGGCTTCAGCGCCGGTATTGGCAGCTGGCAAAGAACAAAATGCGGCCATACAAACCCTTATCAAGCAGACCATCGGTGAACTGGTATTCGTCAAGGGAGGCGCTTTTATGATGGGCGATGTTGGAAGCTACATCACGAAAGAAAGTTATAAAGACGGTGATTACAAACTCACATCGCCGACAGCCAAGGATGCTATGCATATCCCTTGGACGCGATATAAAGATAATAAACCCCCTGTAAAAGTAACACTCACGAATTATTCAATAGACAAGTATGAATTAACGTTTGGCGAGTACGATGTATACACAAAGGCGACCGGGCGACCATTAATTGTAAAATGGCATTTGGGACAGGAAGTGCGTGGCCCACGTCATCCGGCGGCCGTGGACTGGTATGGTGCGAAAGCATACTGCCAGTGGTTGGGGAGGGTTACCGGCCTGCCATTTGATTTGCCTACTGAGGCACAGTGGGAATATGCAGCACGCAGCAGAGGAAAACCAATAGGATTTGCTACTGATACCGGCTTTATTGATAGAGGCAGAAATTACGGTAATTTCGCGCCATCCCCATATCAAGTTGGGATGTTTCCTCCCAACCCTCTTGGTGTGTACGACATGAGTGGGAATGTAGCAGAGTGGGTTAACGATTGGTATAAGCCTGGTTATGCAGACTTAGCCAACAGAATTGACCCAACGGGTCCTGCGACCGGAACAAAAAAAGTTACCCGCGGTGGGTCGTATGTAAATAGTCCTTCCGGTAACGATGTATACACTCGTTATCCAAAAATTCCAGATACAACAGATGTTGGGGTCGGCCAAGGTTTTCGCTGCGTCCTAAATATTGATCATCAATACAATTGATCCTGCCCCCATTGATACATTGATACTTCTAGCGGTATCGGACAATTGCCCAACAGGCAATTTTCACCATACCAGGTGCAGCGCCTGCATCTACTTCAAGAATGACCGCAGGGCCCTGCGGGTCTACGCCGCCCGCGGATTGATCTCTTTATCAATCGTATCCGCCTTCGCAATCTGCGCCACGCGCAGATCGTATTCGCTCTGCAATGCCATCCAGAACTGCGGCGTGGTATCGAAATAGCGCGCCAGCCGCATTGCCGTATCGGCAGTGATGCCGCGGCGCTCGCGCACGATGTCGTTGATGCGCGGCGTCGGTACATGCAACGCCTTGGCCAGGGCGTTGACGCTCATGCCCAGGGGAATCAGATAGTCCTCGCGCAAACATTCGCCGGGATGAACCGGACGCATACCGTTCTTGAACATCGTCGGTCTCCTCAGTGGTAGTCCACGATCTCCACATCCTCCGGACCTTCGTCTGTCCAGCGAAAACAGAGTCGCCATTGATCGTTGATGCGGATGCTGTGTTGCCCGACCCGGTCGTTTCGCAGTGATTCCAGTCGGTTGCCGGGGGGTGAGCGCAGATCTCTCAGCTCCCGCGCGGCCTGCAGGTAATTCAGCTTACGGGCGGCGACACTGACGATGTCAGGCCAGCGCCTCGACTTGCCTGTCTCGAACAGCGCCTGGGTGTCCGCGCAACGAAAGCTCCGTATCATGCAGAGAAAAGATATAACGCTTAACGTTAAACGTCAAGGACGGCTATTTCAAGAAGCCTCGCAGGGCCTTGCCGGTCTGCGACTTGCGCCAGGCCTTCACCAGCTCGCCCGAACTGCCGGCCACCACCACCTCCCCTCCGGCGTCGCCCCCCTCGGGGCCCATGTCGATGCACCAATCAGCTTCGGCGATCACATCCAGGTTGTGTTCGATCACTACCACCGAATGTCTGGCATCCACCAACCTGTGCAGCACACGGATCAACTTCTCCACATCCGCCATATGCAAGCCAACCGTCGGCTCATCCAGCACATACAGCGTCGGCGTAAAGATCCGCGCGCCCGGCCGCGCCTTGGCCAGCTCCGTCACCAACTTGATGCGCTGCGCCTCGCCACCCGAGAGCGTCGGGCTCTGCTGTCCCAGCGTCAGATACCCCAGCCCCACGTCCTGCAAGAGTTGCAAGGCATGATGCACCTGCACATGGTGCTCGAAGAACTCTATCGCCTCATCCACGCTCATCGCCAGCACATCACCGATGGTCTTGCCGCGATAACGCACCGCCAGGGTCTCCGGATTGAAACGCTCCCCAGCGCAGGACTCGCAGACCGTTTTCACATCCGGCAGGAACGACATCTCCACCCGCGTCATCCCCTGCCCCTGACAGGTCTCGCAACGGCCGCCGCTGGTGTTGAAGGAGAAGCGGCCGGCGGTCCAGCCGTGGATACGCGCGTCCTCGGTCTGGGCGTAGAGCTTGCGGATCGCATCCCAAATGCCGATATAGGTGGCCGGACAGGAACGCGGGGTCTTGCCGATCGGGGTCTGGTCCACTTCAAGCACGCGCTCGATCCCCTGCCAGCCTTCCAGGCCCTCGCAGCCGTGATAGGTGTCGGCGGCGATGCGGCCACGCTTGCCGCTGCGCGACAACAGACCGCGCAGACTCTTCACCATCACCTCGCGCACCAGCGTCGACTTGCCCGAACCGGAGACGCCGGTGACGCAGACCAGGCGTTGCAGCGGGATGGCGACGTTCAGGTGTTTGAGGTTGTTCAGCTCGGCGCCGGTGATTTGCAGGCTTGGGGTTAACTCGACCGCCGCGGCCTTTTTGGCGTTTTTTCGCGGCGGAGCCGCTCCTACGTGGACCGGGCGCGGCTTGAACAGGGGATGCTTCAATGGGTTCGCCAGGAAGCGGCCGGTGAGCGATTGCTTGTTCTTCATCAGCGCGGCGACGGTGCCCTCATGCACCACCGTGCCGCCGCGCACCCCGGCGCCGGGGCCGATGTCGATCACGTGCTCGGCGCTGCGGATGGTCTCCTCGTCGTGCTCCACCACCACGATGGTGTTGCCCTTGCCCTCCAGCTTTTTCAGGGTGTTGAGCAACAGGGCGTTGTCGCGCGGGTGCAGGCCGATGGTCGGCTCGTCGAGGATATAACAGACGCCGCGCAGGTTGGAGCCGAGCTGGGCCGCGAGGCGGATGCGCTGGGCCTCGCCGCCGGAGAGGGTCGGCGCGGCGCGGTCGAGACTGAGATAGCCGAGACCGACCTCCTTGAGGAACGACAGCCGGCCCTGGATCTCCGTCACCACGTCGCGACCGATGGCCAGCTCGCGGCGGTCGAGCTCCAGTTCGTCGAACACCTCCAGCCCCTCCTCCACGGTGCAGGCCGCGTAGTCGGCGATGTTCCACTCGTGGAAATAGACGCCGAGCGCCTCTTCATTCAGGCGCGCGCCTTCGCAGGTGGGACAGACCTCCGGTTCGCCTTCGTCCTGTTCCAGCCACACGCCCTCCTCGCCGCTCTGCTCGGCGTCGAAGCCGGGCAGCACGGTGCCGGTGCCGTAACAGCTCGGGCACCAGCCGTGTTTGGAGTTGTAGGAGAACAGGCGCGGGTCCGGCTCCTCGAAGCCGCGGCCGCAGCTGGGGCAGGTGCGGTGGATGGAGAAGTGCTGCTCGGCGCCCCAGTCGCCGCCCTTTTTCACTAGGGCGACGCGCACCGTGCCCTTGCCGTGGTCGAGTGCCTCGTCGAGCAGGCGGCGCAGTTCGGCCTCGTTATCGGCCTTGACCACCAGCTCGCCCACCGGCAGGTCGATGCTGTGTTCGCGGTAGCGGTCGAGCACCGGCCAGTTGGCGGTGGAGAGCGGCTCGCCGTCGACCCGCAGCAGGCCGTAGCCCTTGCGGCTGGCCCACTGGGCGAGCTCCTTGTAGATCCCCTTGCGGTTGACCACCAGCGGGGCGAGCAGCTCGACCCGTTTGCCCCGGTAGTCGGCCAGCAGGTGGGCGAGGATCGCCTCGCGCGACTGCGGCTCGATGGGCACGTCGCACTCGGGGCAGTACTGCACGCCGAGTTTGACGAACAGCAGGCGCAGGAAGTGGTGGATCTCGGTGAGGGTGCCGACGGTGCTCTTGTGGCCGCCGCGGCTGGTGCGCTGTTCGATGGCCACGGTGGGCGGGATGCCGAACACGGCGTCGACGTCGGGCCGGGCCGCCGGCTGCACGAACTGGCGGGCGTAGGCGTTGAGCGATTCGAGGTAGCGGCGCTGGCCCTCGTTGAACAGGATGTCGAAGGCGATGGTGGATTTGCCCGAGCCGGAGACGCCGGCGATCACGGTGAATTTCTCGCGCGGAATTTCCAGCGAGACGTTCTTCAGGTTGTGTTCGCGGGCGTGGAGGATCTCGATGGCTTTGGTGTCCGCCTTGCGGCGGACGGCCTGTCGGGTCTTGACCCGACCTACATTGGACAGTGACTCCGCGTAGTCGCGCAGGGCCTTGCCGGTGTGGCTCTGTTTGTCTTTGCATAGTTCGGTTGGGGTGCCTTCGGCGATCAGTTCGCCGCCGGCATCGCCACCTTCGGGACCAAGGTCGATGAGCCAATCGGCGGCGGCGATCACATCGAGGTTGTGCTCGATGACCAGCAGCGAGTGGCCTGCGCGCAGCAGGCGGCGCAGGGCGTCGAGCAGCACGGCGATGTCGGCGAAGTGCAGGCCGGTGGTCGGCTCGTCCAGCAGGAACAGCAGGCGGTCGCCGGCCTTCACGTGCTTGGCGCTCTTGGCCAGGTAACCGGCCAGTTTCAGGCGCTGGGCCTCACCGCCGGAGAGGGTGGGCACCGGCTGGCCGAGGCGCAGGTAGGAGAGGCCGACCGCCTCCAGCGGTTCGAGCACGCGATGCACCTCGCGCTCGCCCTGGAAGAACTGTAGGGCCTCGGAGACGGTGAGCTCAAGGAGGTCGGCCACCGAGCGGCCGTTCAGTTCGACCTCCAGCACCTCGTTGCGGTAGCGCTTGCCGTTGCAGTCAGGGCAACGGAGATAGACGTCGGAGAGGAACTGCATCTCCACGTGTTCGAAGCCGGAGCCGTTGCAGGTGGGGCAGCGGCCGTTGCCGGCGTTGAAGCTGAAGGTGCCGGCGGTGTAGCGGCGCTGTTTGGCCAGCGGGGTGGCGGCGAGGCGCTGGCGGATCGCATCCCAGGCGCCGACGTAGCTCACCGGGTTGGAGCGTGAGGACTTACCAATCGGCGCCTGGTCGAGCATGACCACGCCGTCCACCAGTTCGGCACCGCGCAGCTCGCGGTGGGCGCCGGGGATCTCCTCGGGCCTGCCCTTGAGTTGCGCAAGGGCGTTGAACAGCACGTCATGCACCAGGGTGGATTTGCCCGAGCCGGAGACGCCGGTGAGCACCACCAGGCGGCCCAGCGGGATGCGCACGTCGATGTTCTTCAGGTTGTGTTCGGTGGCGCCGAGCAGCTCGATGAATGCCTTCGCCGGTTTGGCGGCGGCGGCCGGCGGGGCGACGCTCAGTTCGCCGTTGAGGTATTTCGCCGTCAGCGATTTTTTATCCTTCACCAATTGGCTCGGGCTGCCGTAGAACACCACCTCGCCGCCGCGCTCGCCGGGGCCGGGGCCGATGTCGAGGATGCGGTCGGCGGCCAGCATGATCTGCGGGTCGTGCTCGACCACCAGCAGCGAATTGCCGGCGTCGCGCAGGCGGGCGAGCACGCCATTGATGCGCCCGATGTCGCGCGGGTGCAGGCCGATGCTCGGCTCGTCGAGCACGAACAGGGTGTTGACCAGCGAGGTGCCCAGCGCGGTGGTGAGGTTGATGCGCTGCACCTCGCCGCCGGAGAGGGTGCGCGACTGGCGGTCGAGGGTGAGGTAGCCGAGACCGACGTCGAGCAGGTAGCGCAGGCGCGAGCGGATCTCCTCCAGCAACAGATCGAATTCGTGGTGTTTACTCCCTTCTCCCCCAGGGAGAAGGGCCGGGGATGAGGGGTGTGATTTATTTCGATTCCCTCGACCCACCTTCTTTCCCGAACGGGAGTGAGGCTCATTCGTAAACAGGGTGTCGAAGAAACTGCGGACACGCTCCAGGGGCAGCAGCATCACATCGTGGATGGACAACCCGGGCAGGGCGCGGAAGATATCGTCGGGCATCGTCACCGCATCGGCGCGATGGCGCTGGGCCGGGTCGAGCACGGCGTCGGCCTGCTCGCGGCTGCCGAGGCGAAAATCCAGCGCCTCGTCCTTGAGCCGCGCCCCGTGGCAGGTGGGGCAGGTGTCGTAGCTGCGGTATTTGGAGAGCATGACGCGGATGTGCATCTTGTAGGCCTTGCTCTCCAGGAAGTCGAAGTACTCGCGCACCCCGTACCAGGTCTTGCCGTCCCAGTGGCCCTCGCCCTCGATCACCCAGCGGCGGGTCTCCTCGTCCAGCTCGCCCCAGGGGGTGTCGAGGTCGATGCCGCGGCGCTTGCCGTAACGCACCAGGTCTTCCTGGCACTCCATGGAGTAGCCGCTGCGAAACGGCTTGATCGCCCCCGCGCGCAGGGACAGCGCGGCGTCGGGCACGACCAGATTCCAGTCGACGCCGATGGTGCGGCCAAAACCGCGGCAGGTCTCGCAGGCGCCCAGCGCCGAGTTGAAGGAGAACAGGTTGGGCTGCGGGTCGCGGTAGTGGATGTCGCAGTGGGCGCAGTGCAGGCCGCTGGAAAAACGCCACGGACGGCCGGGCTCGCGGTTGTCGTCGAGCGGATAGACAGCCACCGTGCCGTGGCCCTTGTCGAGGGCGTGTGCCAGGGCCTCGACCAGGCGGCCGCGATTGTCCTCAGAGAGGCGCAGGCGGTCTTGCACCACTTCGATGAGGTTGCCCTGCTCCGAATGTATCCGCGTGTAACCCTGTTGTTCGAGAACCTTTTTTATCTCCTCGGCGCTGAAGTTGTGCGGCACCTCGATAGAGAAAGTGACCACCAGCCGCGGGGCCGCGCCGCCCGCCTCAGCCATCAACTGCCGGTAGATGCCGTCCGGGGTGTCGCGCGCCACCGGCCGGCCGCAGCCGTGACAATAGAGGGTCGCGGCGCGGGCGAACAACAGCTTCAGGTGGTCGTTGAGCTCGGTCATGGTGCCCACGGTGGAGCGGGAGGTACGTACCGGGTTGGTCTGGTCGATGGCGATGGCCGGCGGGATGCCCTCGATGCGCTCCACCTGCGGGCGGTCCATGCGGTCGAGGAACTGGCGGGCGTAGGGGGAGAAGGTCTCCGCGTAGCGGCGCTGGCCCTCGGCGTAGACGGTGTCGAAAGCGAGCGAGGACTTGCCCGAGCCGGAGACGCCGGTGACGACCACCAACTCGTTCAGCGGGATGTCGAGGTCGAGATCCTTGAGGTTGTTCTGGCGAGCGCCTTTGATGCGGATATAGTCGTCGGACATGGTCGGTCAGCCGGTGGGTGAGGCAAAGGCGTCCATTGTCTTTGCCTCACCGGCGGCTATCAACCGCTATTTCTGTCGGGGTTCGTTAACCTGGCTATTGCGACGAAGATGACCACCAATTTTGACGATCGTGACCGCCGTGCGAGTGGCAGTGACACTGGAAGCGTACTTTTAAGTCAGGCGGTCACGATGGGTCGTGTTTTCGGTGATTCTTCCGCATCGAGTCCCCCTTGAACGGTGGGCGGTGGGCGTTGTGGAGCAGGCGGTCGAGGATGGTGTCGGCGAGAGGAAATATCGAGGTCTTGCAATCATACATTATGTTCACGCCGAAAATGTCGTATTGCAAGACCTCGACCCCGTGGCGCTGGAGTGTTGGCAGGTGGAAGGAGCGAAACATTTGCGGTATCGGCGTGATGGCTCATAAGGAACCCCGGTAATCGGTTCGCGGCGACGCTGAGCAAGACGTGGCGTGACGCTTGAAGGAATCCTTGGTTGTTCTTACTTTGATGGACATATCCATTACGTGCGTCACTCGGCGGACCGCAGACCGCCGGCGATCGGACCTGTTGCGCCAACTCCGCTCTGACGACACCGTGCGTTGCTTCCACGGACTGCAATTCGGGCCCGGATACGGGTACCGACCTTATGCATACCAACGAAAATTCCGAAACAATGCATAAGAGTCAT
>DFMR01000141.1 GCA_002376325.1 Proteobacteria bacterium UBA3588
CGCCTCGGTCGCCGGATAGGGGGTGCACTCGTCGAAGATCATCACGATGTCCGAGCCCAGGGCCCGCTGCACCGCCATCGACTCCTCCGGTCCCATGAACACCTTGGCGCCGTCCACCGGCGACTGGAAGGTGACCCCCTGCTCGGTGATCTTCCGCATCTCCCCCAGGCTGAACACCTGGAAGCCGCCGGAGTCGGTGAGAATCGGCCCGTCCCAGTGCATGAAGCCGTGCAGGTCGCCGTGCAGATTGATGATCTCAGTGCCGGGGCGCAGCATCAGGTGGAAGGTGTTGCCGAGGATGATCTCCGCGCCCACGGCGCGCAGCTCCTCCGGCGTCATCGCCTTCACCGTGCCGTAGGTGCCCACCGGCATGAAGGCCGGCGTCTCCACCGTCCCGCGCGAAAAGTGGAGCCGGCCGCGGCGCGCGCAGCTGTCGGTATGCAGCAGTTCAAATTTCATGGAGAGACCATTTAACCACGGGGAACACGGGGAACACAGGGGAGACAAGAGGTCAAAGCCATCAGCCCTCCCCCCGTCCCCCGTCCCCCGGGGTTCGTCTTCGTTTGTGGCAGAACAAACATTGCATCGCCGTAACTGAAGAAGCGATACGCTTGCGCCACCGCATGGCGGTAGGCGTTCATCGTCTGGTCGTAGCCGGCGAAGGCGCAGACCAGCATCAGCAGGGTCGACTCCGGCAGATGGAAGTTGGTCAGCAGGGCGTCGACCACGCGGAAGCGGTAGCCGGGATAGATGAAGATATCGGTCTCGCCCTGGAACGGTTGCAGCTCGCCCGCACGGGCGGCGCTCTCCAGGCTGCGCACCACCGTCGTCCCCACGGCGATCACACGGCCGCCGCGGGCGCGGGCGGCGGCGATGGCGGCGCAGGCCTGCGGCGACACCTCCAGGTATTCGTGATGCATGATGTGGTCGCGGATATCGTCGGCCCGCACCGGCTGGAAGGTGCCCGCCCCCACATGCAGGGTGACGAAGGCACGCTCCACCCCCTGCTCCGCCAATTGCGCCAGCATCGCGTCGTCGAAATGGAGCCCCGCGGTCGGTGCCGCCACCGCCCCTTCGCACCGGGCGTAGACGGTCTGATAGCGCGCGGCGTCGGCGGCGCCGGCCTCGCGCTCTATATACGGCGGCAGCGGCATACGGCCGTACCGTTTCAACATATCCAGCACCGGTTCGGCAAAACGCAGCTGAAACAGGTCGCCGCCGCGCCCTTCGACCACCGCCTCAACGTCCTGTTCCAGAGTCAGCCAGGTACCTGCTTTGGGCGATTTGCTGGCACGGACATGGGCCAGGGCGTGGTGCCGGTCCACGATCCGCTCCACCAGTACCTCCACCTTGCCGCCGCTCTCCTTCTGGCCAAACAACCGCGCCGGGATCACCCGGGTATCGTTGAACACCAGCAGATCGCCGCGGCGCAACAGCCCCGGCAGGTCGCGGAACTGCAGGTCACGCAGCGCGCCGTCGGCACCGTCGAGCAGCAACAGCCGGCTGGCCCCGCGTTCGCTGGCGGGAACCTGAGCAATCAACTCCGGAGGGAGGACGAAATGGAAATCTTGGCGGCGCATGGCGCGCGCATGGTAGCAAATTACGAAGAAACTTTGCCGCCGCCGCGCAGATTACTTATAATGCGCGCCGCATGCCGGGGTGGCGAAACTGGTAGACGCAGCAGACTCAAAATCTGCCGGAGGCAACTCCGTGTCGGTTCGATTCCGACCCTCGGCACCACATACAAATCAATAAGTCACCAAAAATCACTGCGGCCTGGCGCTCCCATGCCCTCTGCACTGGGGCGCTGACCGGACCACTAGCCGACGGCAGAATCGCCGCGGGCAGGTCCGACAGCATCACTGCCGTATGCATTCGCCAACCCGCCAGGCCTACGAGCGATAATCTCGATTGCGCGGAGACTCGCTCGTCACCGGCTTGAGTCGGGCGACAACGTTGTTGGCCCGAGGCAGCGCATGGCGGCACCCCTCGGCGGGTGGGCGCGGCAAAGGCCGGTTCGATATCCGGAGCAATTCGTGAAATGGGCTCAGCGCGATATACTGGGGCGCGGACGGCGATAACCAGTACCCTAAGGAGGAGCGCGTGACCGAAATGATCGAATGTCCCGAGTGTCACACGAAACGAACCGCCGATACGGCCGAATGTCCGCAGTGCATCCGGGAAACGGCGGCGTCGAAAAAGACCTCCCTATTCCACCCGACACCGGAAAAGATCCTCCTTCTGCTGGCAGTGGGGTGGGCACTGGTGCATATGTTCAATGCATTCTTCGGCAAGAACATCCACACCCGGCACTACGATATCGACTACGCCGCCGTCTCCTCCCATATAAGCAACAGAATCTCCAATGCGTTGCCGCTGTATGCGGAGTTGAGACGCAAGACGGTTCCCATGTTCCAGGACCCCAGCGTTGTCAACGGCAGGCTGACTCCGGCGATGAAGGCGTGGGCAAAAGAAGAACGCCACTATCAGCAACTGGTCCTGTGGCAGGGTGCTGCGCGCCAGGTCCTGATGCAGGCACCGCCCGACATTGCGCCGAAACTCGAGATGAATCTGGAGGCGATGACCAATCTCGCAATCGCAGACAATGTGCTGTACCAAGCATGGACCATCTTCGTCGAGAGCTGCAACGGTTCCATGGCGGCCTATCGCCCCTATCTGCGCGCCGCCGATGACGCCTATGCACGGACCCAGGAGGTGCTCGCCGGGAACTTCGTCGGCCAGCCGTTTCGTGATGCGATCGTGTCGGAGCCCGCCTACCTAGCGAAGGCGCCGATACCCAAGCGAATCTGTCCGGGCCACCGGCAGTCACAACCGCATAGCGCTCCATAGCACGCGGAGCAACCTGACGCCCCATCAGTGGGCGCCACCCTCACGCCACTACGCACGGGCTGCCGCAGCGATTCACGGCCTACGAGAATCTTCACATCAGGAGGCGATCATGCGGTGCCGGCCAAAACTCATCCGCCCTGGCGAAAATCCGGGTAGAGCAGCATGCCGCCGTCGATCGGAATGGTGATGCCGGTGATGTAGCCGGCGAGATCGCTGCAGAGGAAGGCGATCGCATGGCCGATCTCGTCGGGTTCGCCGACCCGGCCCATGGGTATCTTGTCATCGAGGTCGGCCAGCCCTTTGGGGTCCTGCCAGACGTTGGCGTTGATCGGAGTCTTGATGGCGCCGGGAGCGACGGCGAGCACCCGAATGCCCTGCGCCGCGACCTCTTGCGCCAGCGTCTTGCTGAACATGCTGAGCCCTGCCTTGGCGCTGGTATAGGCGCTGTAGCCGGCCCACGGGATGAACTCGTGAACCGAGCTGGTGTTGATGATGACGCCGCGGCCCTGTTTGCTCATCCGCTCCACCGCCGCGCGGGCGCAGTAATAGGGACCGAACAGGTCGATCTCCACCACCTGCCGCCAGGCCGCGATGTCGCTGTCGGCACACAAGGCGCGGGGGCCGTCGGTACCGGCATTGTTCACCAGGATATCCAGGCCGCCGAGTTGCTGATCGACGCGTTGGAACAGCGCGTCCACCTGCGCCTTGTCGGAAACGTTGTCCAGCTCGAAGGTGTAGGCGTTCACCCCGAACGACTTGGCGACAGCCGCCACTTGCTCCGCGGCATCGGCTTTGTAGCGATAGGTAATCGCCACGTCGGCACCGGCCTGGGCCAAGGATTTGGCCGTGGCCGCGCCCAGCCCCGAGTCGCCACCGGTGATAAGCGCCTTGCGGCCTTGCAATTCGATTGCGATCACGTTGCTCTCCTTTTGCTAGTCGGTAATCTGAACTTCATAGTCCTGGCCTTCCCATGCCTTCCGCTCCGGCCAGTAGAAAGTGAATTGGACCGTATCGCCGGCACGCAAATCGCTGAGCGGGAGCTCGACCCGATGGACGCCGAGTCCGGTATCCTGAGTGTCACTGTCCCTGACGGCGTTCCAGCCGTTGTTGCCCCAGTGCACACGAGCCGGCGCCGGCAACACCAGGGAGAAGCGATTGCCCGCCCTGACGTGGCGGGGACGATAGCGCGGCCCCCAAATGTCATGGGCAATCTCCGGCCGCACCCCTCGATAGCGTGCCCAGGTGGCCGCGGGCCGGTCCACCGGATAACCCAGCGCGCGGCTGTAACACAGCTTGATGAATTCGCCGTGGGCCCAGACCAGCGGCATGGCCGAGCCGCTCGGCTTGCCCGGCTCCAGGCGGTGTTCCGGTATGGGAAGCCAGTCCCACACCTGCTCCGGCAACAGGCCGGCGCGACCGGTCATGGCGATCATGGTCTTGATATACGGCAACGGGTCTTCGCCGGCGAGGAGCGCGTAGTGGCCGCGCTCTCCCACCAACAGCGGCCAGCCGCGCCCGCGGCCGGTGCCGTCGAAGGGCCGGCCGTCGTTGTGTTCACCGTAACCGTCGCCGTTGTAGCGATGCCAGAC
>DFMR01000130.1 GCA_002376325.1 Proteobacteria bacterium UBA3588
CATCAGGTCGTAGAGCGGCTGCGGCGAGGGGCCACGGCGCTCGCTGCCCGCCTCGCGCGGCACCTCCAGTCCGGCATCCGCCGCCAGCCGCTCCACCGCCTCGACGAAGTCGAGATGGTCGTATTCCATCAGGAAGCCGAGGGCGGTGCCATGGGCGCCGCAGCCGAAGCAGTGGTAGAACTGCTTGTTCTGGCTGACGGTAAAAGAGGGGGTCTTCTCATTGTGGAACGGGCAGCAGGCGACATACTCGCGGCCCTTCTTTTTCAGCGGCACGCGCGCATCGATCACATCGACGATGTCGACGCGACTGATCAGCTCATCGATGAACTGCTGCGGGATGCGGCCGGCCATGGACCTCATTCTAAGGGGTTAGTGGTGTTGCGGCACCTCTCCCCTTCCGATAGGGGATTCAGCCGGACAGCTTGGCCTTGAGCTTGGCGCTCACGGCGCCCATATCGCCGCGCCCTTGGACCTGAGGTCGGAGTAGCGCCATGGCTTTGCCCATATCTTTTACGGATGCGGCGCCGGAGGCGGCGACAGCTTGGTCTACGAGGGTGTCGAGCTCGGCGTCGCTGAGGGCAACGGGCAGGTAAGCCTGGATGATTCCCAACTCGTACTTTTCCTGGTCGGCGAGGTCGTTACGGCCGGCACCCTCGTACTGGGCAATGGAATCTCTGCGCTGCTTGACCATCTTGTCCAGCACCGCCAGCACCTGGCCATCGTCCAAAGTGATACGCTCGTCCACCTCACGCTGCTTGATAGCGGCAAGGATGAGGCGAACGGTGCCCAGGCGCTCCTTTTCCCTATTGCGCAGAGCGGACTTCATATCCGTCTCGATGCGCTGCTTAAGGGTTTCCTGACTCACGCCGGGGTTCCCCGCGAGGGATACGGAATCAATACAGGCGGGTCAGGCGGGACTGCTGGCGCGAGACCTTCTTCTGCTGGCGCTTTACCGCAGCGGCCATCTTGCGCTTGCGCACGGAGGTCGGCTTTTCATAATGCTGACGGGCGCGCACTTCGGCCAGGACGCCAGCCTTCTCACAGCTGCGCTTGAAGCGGCGCAGAGCGAAATCGAACGGCTCGTTCTCTTTTACACGGACAGACGGCATGAAACTCTCTACCTCAAAAATGTATGACCGCCTGGCGGTCGGATTCAGGTGAACGGGCAATTCTAATGATCCGCCGGGGAAAATGCAAAGGCTCCCGATGGGTAAAACGCTTGCGACAAGCGCGTCGGGCCGGGACAATGCGGCCCTTATGTCTGAACTACTAGTACTCGGTATCGAAACCTCCTGCGACGAGACCGGTGTCGCCCTCTACCACGGCGGGCGCGGGCTGCTGGCGCACGCGCTGCACAGCCAGGTGGCGCTGCATGCCGAATACGGCGGCGTGGTGCCGGAACTGGCCTCGCGCGACCATGTGCGCCGGGTGGTGCCGCTGCTGCGCGAGGTACTGGCGGCGGCGGGTGTCGACCGCCGCGACATCGGCGGCGTAGCCTTCACCGCCGGCCCCGGCCTGATCGGGGCGCTGCTGGTGGGGGCCTCCATCGGCCGCAGTCTCGCCTTCGGCTGGAATGTGCCGGCGCTGGGGGTGCACCACATGGAGGGCCACCTGTTGGCGCCGATGCTGGAGGCCGACGCGCCGCAGTTCCCGTTCGTCGCCCTGTTGGTCTCCGGCGGCCATACCCAACTGGTCCAGGTGGACGGGATCGGCCGCTACACCCTGCTGGGCGAGTCGCTGGACGATGCCGCCGGCGAGGCCTTCGACAAGACTGCCAAGATGCTCGGTCTTGGCTACCCAGGCGGTCCGGCCTTGGCTCAGTTGGCGGCCCAGGGCGACCCGGCGCGTTTTCGTTTCCCGCGCCCGATGACCGACCGCCCCGGCCTCGACTTGAGTTTTTCCGGTCTCAAGACCTTCGCCCTCACCACCCTGCGCCGGCATGGTGCCGAGGCGGCGGCCGACATCGCCCGCGCCTTCGAGGACGCCGTAGTGGATACCCTGGCCATCAAGTGCCGCCGCGCCCTGAAACAGACCGGCCTTAAGCGGCTGGTGATGGCGGGCGGAGTGAGCGCCAACCAGCGGCTGCGGGAAAGGTTGGCGGCCCTCGCCGCCGAGGAGGGAGCGCAGGTCTATTATCCGCGCCCCGAATTCTGCACCGACAACGGCGCGATGATCGCCTACGCCGGCTACCTGCGGCTGGCGGCGGGCCAGCACGAGTCGCTGGCGATTCAGGTCCAGCCGCGCTGGGCGATGGCGCAGCTGCCGGCCGTATAAGAAATTAACCGCGGGGAGCGCGGGGAAACCATCTTGGAGCCGTAATGCCAAGTCATCGGGGAAACAAGGGTAATTGCTTTCCATCAAAGTTCTGTTGAACCGGCAGGTGGGCTCATTAGGCACTACCCGTGGTTAGCTGTGTTTCTTCTTCCCGATCCTCGATTCCCGCCCGGCGAGCAGGTTGCGGATATTGGAACGGTGGCGCCAGATCAACAGCAGGCTCAACGCCGTGTTCATGAGGATGAACTCCCGGATTCCGTTCAGCCGCCACATGTAGATCGGTGCCGTCACCGCCGCGGCAAGGGCGGAGAGCGAGGAGTAGCGGAACAGCGCCGCCATGGCGAGCCAGGTGGCCAGCGTTGCCAGAGCCACCGGCCAGGCCAAGCCGAACAGCACGCCGAGGGCGGTGGCGACACCCTTGCCGCCCTTGAAACCGAAGAACACCGGGTAGAGGTGACCGAGGAAGGCGGCGAAGCCGACCGCTGCCAGGATGGTCACATCGGCGGTGAGCAGCCGCGCCACCAGTACCGGGATCAGCCCCTTCACCAGATCGCCCAGCAGGGTGAAGGCGGCCAGTTTCTTGCCGCCGACGCGCAGCATGTTGGTGGCGCCCGGATTGCCGGAGCCCTGGGTGCGCGGGTCGGGCAGCCCCATGACGCGAGCGAGGATGATCGCGGTGGAGATGGAGCCCAGCAGATAGGCGCCGAGGATCAGCAGGATGTCGGTAGCGGTCATGGCAGAACCAGATCGAAGGGAACAGGCAAAGGTACAAGGGACGTCGAATTTACCACAAGATCATGCTTGTATCTGTTCCCTTGTACCTTGTACCTTTCCCTCCCATGGACATCATTTATCTCAACGACCTGAAGATCGACACGGTCATCGGCATCTACGACTGGGAACGGCGCGTCAAGCAGACGGTGAGCCTCGACCTGGAGATGGCCACCGACATCCGCAAGGCGGCGGCCAGCGACAGCATCGAGGACACCCTCAATTACAAGGCGGTGGCCAAGCGT
>DFMR01000179.1 GCA_002376325.1 Proteobacteria bacterium UBA3588
GGCGAACAGCACCACGCCGACGATGAAGATGAAAATGTTGCCGGTGAGAAAGTTACGATCCTTGAACAGCGCCGGACTGATGAACGGCGACTTCTTGGTAGTCAGCATGTGCGTCACGAACAGATACAGGGCAATGGCGGCGATGGCGGCCTCCACCTGGATCTCGGTCGAACTGAACCAGTCCTTGAGCTGGCCGCGGTCGAGCATCAGCTGGAATGCGCCCACCGCCAGACTGAGTGTGGTGAAGCCGAAGAAATCGAAGCGCGATTTGCGGATCTCCGTCTCCCGCATGAACGAAGCGATGCCGAGAAAGGCGAGAATGCCGAACGGCAGGTTGATGTAGAACACCCAGCGCCAGCTATAGCTGTCGGTGAGCCAGCCGCCGAGCACCGGGCCGAGGATCGGCCCGAGGATGACGCCCATCACCCACAACGACATGGCGCGCGCGTGCTTTTCCGGTGGATTGATGTCGAGCAGAACCGCCTGCGACATGGGCACCAGCGCCGCGCCGCACAGCCCCTGGAACAGGCGCGCGACGACGATTTCGGGCAGCGACTGGGACAGGCCGCACAACCCCGACGCCACCGTGAAGCCGACGATGGAAAAGAGAAACACCCGGCGCCGGCCGATCTGGCCGGCGAGCCAGCCGCTCAGCGGAGTCATGATGGCGGCGGCGATGATGTAGGAGGTGAGCACCCACGACATCTGATCCTGCGTGGTCGACAGCGAACCCTGGATGCGCGGCAGCGCCACGTTGGCGATAGTGTTGTCGAGCGACTGCATGATCGATGCAAGCATCACCGACAGGGTGATGAGGCCGCGGTTGGGCGGGAACGCATGCCCGTCGGCGACGGCTGCTGCGCTGTTCAATAGCGGATACCGGCGCTGGATATCTCACCCATCAACCGGCACCGAACAGGTGGCGCCGATAGCGCGTATCGACATCGACATCGGCGCTCAGGCCGCCGGCGAGGGGAAACGCGGCGGCATCCAAGTGATCGAGCTCGATGCGCACCGGCAGGCGCTGCACCACCTTGACCCAGTTGCCGGTGGCGTTCTCCGCCGGCAATGCGGAAAACTGCGAGCCGGTGCCGGGACTCAGGCTGGCGACGCGGGCCGCGAAGGTCTTGCCGGGATAACGATCGATCTGCACGGTAGCGCTCTGGCCCGGATGCATGTGGGCGAGTTGATCTTCCTTGAAATTGGCCTCGATCCAGATGTCGTGGGTGGAGACCAGGGCGAAGACCGGCGCGGCGGCGTTGATGTGACTGCCGACCTGCAGCGACTCGACGCGGGTGACGATGCCGTCGGACGGTGCCTTCACCACCGTATAGGAGAGATCGAGTTTCGCCCGGTCGAGCAGCGCCTGGGCCTGCTCGACGTCGGGGTGCCGGTCAACGGGGGCATTCGGATCGCCGCCCAGGCTGGCCGCGACGGCATTGATCTGCTGCTGCGCGGCGAGCAGGTTGCTGCGCGCCTGGTCGAGCGCATGGGCGGCGCGATCGACCTGTGCCTGCGAGGCGATGCCCGATGCAAACAGACGATGCTGGCGCCGATCCTCGCTCTGCGTGAACTTGAGCGTGTCCTGTGCCGCGGCCAGATCGGCTTGACGTTGCCGATAGTTTGCCTTGAGCATCTCCACTTTCAGGCGCGCGGCGGCAAACCGGGCCTTCGCGTCGTCGACTGCGATGCCGAACGAGGTATCGTCGAGCCGGAACAGGACTTCGCCCTTGTGCACCGGCTGGTTGTCATGTACGTCGATCTCCTTGACGCGACCGGCCACATCGGCGCTGATCGCCACCTGCGCGGTCTGCACGTAGGCGTCGTCGGTCTCTTCGTAGCGCCCGCTTTCCAGGTAGAAGTAGGCCGCGGCGGCTACGATGACCACCGGTCCCAACAGCATCAACGGCAGGCGCAGACGGGTACGCAGATCTTTCTTGGGCGGCGTCAGCGGCGCGCCCGGCTCGGGACGGTCTTGGTTCGGTTTTTCCATGAGGGTTATCGGCTAGAGGAGCGGCGCGAGCGGCGTTTGCCGCTGGCGGGAGTTTTGGCTGACTCGAGTGTTGCCTTTGCTGCCGTTTCGACCGGTACGTTTTCCAGCCGGCGCAGGTTCTCTTCCAGACGCTCCAACACGTCGAGGAATGCGTTCCGTTCGGCCTGGCTGATGCCGGCGAACGTCTCCGCCCGCGCCTGTGCCGCGAGGCGCCAGATTTCATCCAGCGCCGGTTTCGATTTCGGCGTGAGATAGAGACTGCGGGCACGGCGATCCAAGGGGTCGGCTCTGCGTTCCACCAGGCCGTCGGCCTCCATGCGGTCGAGCAGGCGGACCATCGCCATCGGTTCGATGCAGGTGAGTTCGGCCAGTTTCGCCTGGCTTGCGCCTTCGTTGCGTTCGAGGTTGGCCAATACTTTGCAAGTCGGGAGCGTCAACGACATCTCCTGCGCATGCTGTTCGAAGCGCTTAATGTAGCGGCGGCCGACCTCGGTGAGGAGGAAGCCGAAGCGGCGTAAACGGTCCATGGGAACGGGAAGAGTCAAAAATAACGGCGGAGATAATAACGATTGTTATTTGTTGCCGCAATAGGCCGGAGCCGGCCGGCAGCAAATATTTCCTGTGCCGCTTATTTGCAGATGGCGGTGGCGACAGCCGGCACGGAAGCCGTGCCGGCGGCCTTCCCTGTACCTAGATCGGAACCGCGAGGTCGTGCATCACATCGCCGGTATGGCGCTTGTAGGTCGGCAACGCGAAGGGCTTGGTATGGCTGCCGCAGCGGGCGCCGGCGTGTTCGTCGAAGATGCGCTTGGTGCGATGGTTGACCAGGTTGCGCGCAGGGGATGCGGGTAGCGCGGGTTGTGGGCGGCGCGCACGCAAATAGGACATCGACTCTAAAGGGGCCGCCTGATTCAATCGGGCGACAGTGGCAAGTCAAACGACGTTTCGGCTTGGATGGTCATGCACGACCGGGCAGCCGGTCGTTCGGAATGTACGTAGGCCATATTCGGAGACAGTTCACGTAGTGCGGACGGGAAGCCGCNNCCTAGGTTTCCGGCGTCTTCGCCAGCCCCGCCCGAATCGGAGCGATGCCGAAAGCGGGACGTGCAGTACGCGTCCCCTCTCCCGGGTGCTCGCGGGGACAGTCCGCATCGGCCCCATTCTAGTCGCCAAACGCCATGTGCTCCTGGCCCGTCTCCTGCAAGAACTCCATGAACTTCACCGCGGCAGGACTCAACTGCTTTCCGCGTCGGTGTATCGCGTACCAGGTTCGTTGCAGCGGCAGTTTTTCCATATCCAGCAGCACCACCTTTCCCGCGGCCAGTTCCTGCCGCAGACTGAAGGTGGAGAGTATGCCGATACCGATTCCGGCCATCACCGCCTGCTTTATCGCCTCACCGCTGCCCAGTTCCATATAGGGTGTGAGTTTGAGACCCTGGTCCGCCAGCAGTCGGTCCAGCGTCATGCGGATGCCCGAGCCGCGCTCGCGGGCGATAAGCCGTTCCGAGGTCAACTGCGCCAGCGGGATATGTTTTTTCCCCGCCAGCGGATGGCGGGGGTGGGCGAACAGCACCAGTTCGTCGCCGAGGAAGGGATGGGATTCGACGGCGCTGCCCTCGGGCAGCGTCGCCATGATGTAGAGATCGTCCTCATTGGCATCGATCCGTTCCAGTATGCGGACGCGGTTGCTGACCTTGAGCTGCGGCAATACTTTCGGATAGCGGCGCAGAAAGGCTCCCAAATAGTAGGGAAGAAAATACTTGGCGGTGGTGACGGCGGCCAGCCTGAGGGGGCCGGCGACTTCGCCGCGCAGTGCCTCCAGGCGGTTCTCGAAGCTATCGAGACGTTCGAACAGATCACCGCAGGTGGCGTACAGCTCCTTGCCGGCAGCGGTCAGATAGATTTTCTTGCCCATCTGCTCGAACAGGGCAACGCCGAGCTGCTCCTCCAGGCGCTTGACTTGGATGGAGACAGCCGGTTGCGACAGGTGGATCGCCGCGGCGGCACGGGTGAAGCTGCCGTGGCGGGCGACGGCTTCAAACAGGCGTAGCTGCTGCAAGGTGGCGCGAATCATGGCAAACCATTAACAAATGTAAATTGTTTATATATTAACAATTAATTTCCGTTTATCTGTGTGGTGCAGTAGCGTTTTTCAAAGCACGGGTCGGTTTCTGTCCGCAGGCGGAGAACCGGCCGTCCATGAACGGTATCGGAAGGGCGGAGGTTATATGCTGCGACTTCCCAGCGGACAACGGGTCGGCATTCTGAGCGAGCGCGCGCGTCAGCATGCCG
Source organism: Proteobacteria bacterium UBA3588 (assembly GCA_002376325.1). Classification (GTDB taxonomy): domain Bacteria; phylum Pseudomonadota; class Gammaproteobacteria; order Thiohalomonadales; family Thiohalomonadaceae; genus Sulfurivermis. The sequence continues at coordinate 4,286 of DFMR01000179.1, forward strand.
CCGCAACAGGCCTGCATGTCTCCGAAGCGACCCCCCTGGAGGCGCTCCACCCACTGGTGGATGTCGTCTTTTATCCCGATACCGGGAGCGCATTGCCTCACAAGTCGTTGCTCTTCAGCGGCCACACGCTGGCTGATCGGGCTTGGTTGGCGCGCTGGCCGGCAGCGGACCGTGCCGCCTTCCTTGCCTGGCTGGAGCAGGTGCCGCAACGGCAGGAGATCGCGCGTGCACGCCTGCGTCTGACCTGCCGTGCCTTGCCGGCACGTTCCCATCGCAGCGACTATCCGGCTCGTCTCTACAGCGCGCTCGAGCGACGCTTGCAGGCTGTCGCAATGGAAAGGGCGTCGGTCCGACAGTGGCAGCAGACCTTGGCAAACCTGCAACGGGACGGCATTCGTGCCGAGGAGCTGATGTGGTCGGGGCTGCCCCATTTTCTGCGGCACGCCGGGGAATTAAACAGGACGGTGAGTAGACAGGAGTTGTTGGAGCGGATCGATTTCGCCGCCATTCGCCCGGAAATTCACAACGAAATGGAACGCCGCGGCGGCTGCGGGTTGAGCTTCAATGACGTCGTGCGGCGGCTGAGCGCGGAACAGGTGGCGGTTGCGGGATTAACGCTGGAACCTGAGGAGCACGCCGTGCTGCGGCAGGTAGAGCCGGAGCGTGGTTATCGCATCGGGACCGTCTGGCGCGGCGGGCGGGCGCAACCCCGGCGCTGGTTCCTGCTGGGGCCGGACGGTCGCGCCGTCGAGACCGACGGCGGGATGTTCCACACCCAGCGCGAACAGGCTGAAGCCGCTGCGAATCGTCACGCTTGTCATTCGTGCGCCAGCCGTGGCGAGCTGACCTGGGCCGGCACCTACGAGCACCTGTCGCTGCACGGCGGCGAGGAGTACCGCGAGTGGCTGGTGACGCTGCCGGAATATCCGGGCTCATTCTTTGGCGGCCATTACTACGATCGCAATGTGCTGTTGCACATCCGTACCAAGCAGCGCACCGACGTAGAGGGACGTCGGCTGCTGTTTATCGAGGAGATCCAGAGCGACTGGCATCAGGCCGCGCGTCGCTTCGGTTACGACAATCACTGGGACGGGCAGGTGGCCTTGGCGCCGTTTCGCAAGGAATGGGTCGGTTTGGGATTGAAATTGATGTTGATGTCTGCCGTCGAGCGCGGCTGCGATGCCATCGCGTGGGCCGTCGGCGAGCTGCAACAGCTACGTTATGGCGGCGAGCTCACTGCGGTGCGGCGACTCTACGATCAAGAAATTCCGCGCACGCTACAGCAGCTTGGCCGGCACTGGCGGGCCGCGGTCGGTGAGACGCGTATCGAAACGCGTCGGCCCTGGCTGCAGGCGGTAAAGGTCAAACAGCGCTGGCGTGTGACCGATACTGAGGGAAGATTTCGCACCCAGCCCCGCTATACCTTGGCGGAGGCGCATCGTCTGATCAGCCGCCACAGCAAAAAGACAAAGCTGGCGGTGCCGATGTTCGAGATACCGTCGGGGATGGCCGATTGGATCAATGCACAGGGCCTGCCTTTGTTCGGCAGTAGTGGCAAATAACGTTGTTCAGTAGCATTTATCGATCGTTGGAATTCATCACCACCTCTTCACCGCGAGCCTGGCGTTCTGCCTGGTAGGAGGAGCGCACCATCGGGCCGCTGGCGACGTTGGTAAAACCCAATTCGCGTGCGGTGACGGCCAATGCGTCGAATTCGTCCGGCGTGACGTAGCGTTCCACCGGCAGGTGGTGGCGCGACGGCTGGAGGTATTGGCCGAGGGTGAGGTGGTTGCAGCCGTGGGCATGCAGATCGCGCAGTACTGCGACGATCTCGGCGTCGCTCTCGCCCAGCCCCAGCATCAGGCCCGATTTGGCCGGTATCTGCGGATGGCGCTGATGGAAGCGTTGCAGCAGTTGCAGCGAACCGTGGTAATCGGCGCCGGGACGCGCCTGCGGGTAGAGCCGCGGTACCGTCTCCAGATTGTGGTTGAAGATGTCGGGCAGGGCGCCGTCCAGAGTGGCCAGTGCGATCGCTTCGCGTCCGCGGAAGTCGGGCACCAGGATTTCGATGCCGGTGGCGGGGGTGGCGGCGCGCACGGCTTCGATGCAGGCGGCGAAATGGGCCGCACCGCCGTCGCGCAGGTCGTCGCGGTCGACCGAGGTGATCACGACAAAGCGCAGTCCCATGGCGGCGATGGTTGCGGCCAGGTGTTGCGGTTCGTCCGGATCGAGCGGCAGCGGCCGGCCGTGGGCGACGTCGCAGAAAGGGCAGCGCCGGGTGCAGATGCCGCCCATGATCATGAAGGTCGCGGTGCCGTGGCCGAAGCATTCGCCGAGGTTGGGGCAGGCCGCCTCTTCACACACCGTATGCAGTTTCTGTTCGCGCAGGATCGCCTTGATGCGCAGCACTTCGGGGCTGTTGGGCGAGCGCGCGCGGATCCAGTGCGGTTTTTTCAACGGCTCATCTCTGGGCGCCACCTTGACCGGGATGCGGGAGACCTTGCTCTCGCCTTTGAGTGGATTGGGTGGGTCGATGGGCAATTCGTGGTCGGACATAGGACGATTCTAACCGATTGGCGGGTCGCGGCTATCGGTGGTAGCGCGTTGGCGGTCTGCATCGATAACCACAATAGTGTGCCGGCCATTTGCCGAACACTAACCCCTGGCAACTGATGGACGGCGATGGTTGTATTGTGGGGATGGTTCCGGCTTTTCACAAATATCCGGCCCCGATGCGGCGTTGGCGGAATGGGTGATCGTCGGCGATCTGTTCGACACCGTGCGTGTCGCGGTTCTATCCGCTGCAGGAGGATGCAACGTAACCGCCAAAAGAGATTTAAGTGAGTGAGATGGTGCGGGACAGACTCCGCAAATACCGGATGCAGCGCATAGGATGACGGTAGGAGCGGCTCTGCCGCGATTATGCCCTGCGCGGCAGAGTAGCTCCTACGGGAAGCCTGCTTTCGCTGCGGCAATTCCCCGGAATTCTCAATTCTCCAGAGCTGCGCCGATGAGGGCGAGTAGCCGTTCTGCGACGATATCGATGTCGTCGGTGATGCCGAGGCTGCGCAACTGGGTGACTGCGAGGCCGGGGTAACCGCAGGGGTTGATGCGGTTGAAGGGTTCGAGGTCCAGCGCCACGTTCAACGCCAGGCCGTGATAGCTGCATCCGTGCCGCACGCGCAGGCCCAGCGCCGCGATCTTGGCGCCGTCGACGTAGACGCCGGGGGCGTCGCGGCGCGCGGCGGCTTCAACACCGTAGCCGGCCAACAGATCGATGACGGCCTGCTCCATCAGACTGATCAGCGACCGTACGCCGAGATGGCGGCGGCGCAGGTCGAGCAACAGGTAGAGCACGATCTGGCCGGGCGCGTGGTAGGTGACCTGGCCGCCGCGATCGATCTGGATGACGTCGATGGCGCCGGGGTCGAGCAGATGTTCGGCTTTGCCGTTGAGGCCGACGGTGAACACCGGCGGGTGCTGCACCAGCCACAGTTCGTCGGGCGTCTCTGCGCCGCGCTGTTCGGTGAAGCGTTGCATGGCATGCCAAACAGGCACGTAATCGGCTTGGCCGAGGTGGCGAACGAGAATTTTCTGTTTCATTTTCCGCCGGGAAGATAGGTGCGAGAGACGGGATTCGAGGGACGAGGGAATGTGCTCGCTATGCGCGCGGCCGATTTACAAGTCGTGCGCGCTGTACACTCTATTTTTCGCACCTCGCACCTCGCACC
>DFMR01000147.1 GCA_002376325.1 Proteobacteria bacterium UBA3588
CGCTCAATCGGGCCTACTTAGTGCGGTCTGGCCAGTTCAGTGAGATTCCACATGGGCAGAAATACGCCCAGCGCCAGGATCAGTACCATAATGCCGATGGCGATGATCAGGATCGGTTCGATGGCCGAGCTGATGTTCTTCAGGTCGTATTCGACCTCGCGTTCATAGAAGTCCGCGACCTCGTCCATCATGTCATCGACGGCGCCGGTCTCTTCGCCGACCGACATCATCTGCATCACCAAGGGGGGGAACAGGGCCGTGGACGAGGCGGTGCGCGTCAGGCTGTCGCCGCGTTCGACGCCGTTGCGCATGGCGAGGATGCGGTCGGCGACGAAGGCGTTGTCGACCGCATAGGCCACCACCGTCAGGGCCTGCACCAGCGGAACGCCGGCGCGCATCGACATGGCGAACGAGCGGGCGAAGCGCCCCAGGGTCGCGCGCAGGATGATGCCGCCGGTCACGGGGAGCCGCAGTTTGAAGCCATCCCAGCGGTAACGTCCATGCTCCGTTTGGACGTAATAGCGCACTCCCATGATGATAAGAATGAGCGAAACAAGCATATACGGCCAATAGGCGACGAAGAAATCCGAAATGCCGATCAGCAGTTTGGTCTGCCACGGCAATGGGAGATGCGCACCTTTGAAGACTTTGGCAAAGGCAGGAATCACGAATACGTTGATAATGGCGACAGCGATGCTGATTGCTACGAGCACAAACGTCGGATAACGCAGCGCCATCTTGACTCGACCGCGGGTATCGCGCTCCAGTTCGAGATATTGGGAAAGTTGCAGAAATGCCGTATCCAGCTGACCGGAATTCTCTCCGACGCGCACCATGCTGATCATCAACGGGGTGAAAACGTTCTGATACTGGCCCATCGCCAGCGACAGCTCGCGGCCCGATTCCAGTTCGCTGCGGATATTGCGGAGAATGTCGCTGAGCACGGCGTTGCGCGTGGTGTCCGCCAGCCCGGTAATGCCACGGATGATCGGAACGCCCGCCTTGGAGAGGGTATACATCTGGCGGCAGAACAGGATGAGATCGTCCAGTGTCGGCTTACCGCCGCCCAGGCGTCGAAACAGTTCGCCCCAGGCGTCCTGCTTCGCCTTGATCTCGCGGATGTCGATCGGCGTGATGCCGCTGTTGATGAGCTGGCTGGCGACGGCGTCGGCGGAGCCGGCTTCGACCTTCCCGGTAACTGCGTCGCCGCGGCTGTTGCGGGCCTTGTATTGGTAGAGCGCCATGGGTGATTGACCGGTCAGCCCAGTTCCGCGACGGCAACGGTGCCGACATCGATGCCGCCGATGTCATCTTCGCCGGCAACTCGTAGCACCTCCTCAATGGTGGTGACCCCCTGTGCCGCATAAGTGAGCGCGTTGTGCGCCAGCGGGCGGAACAACGGGCTCTGCTGGGCGGCGTGGGTAAAGGCCGCAGTATCGTTGCGGCGCAGGGCATCGGCGGTGGCGTCGTCCAGCTCCAGCAGCTCGAATACGCCGATACGGCCGTTGTAGCCGGTATTGTTGCAGTGCGGACAGCCGGAGCCGCGGCGGAATTTGATCTGCTCGGCCTCGGAGCCTATTACCGCATGCAGCCAGGCCAGCTCGTGGGCGTCGGGTTGGTGCTCCGTGGCGCAGCTGTCGCAGATGCGGCGCACCAGGCGCTGCGATATCACGGCGTCAAGGGCTGTCGCCACCATGTAGCCGGGGATGCCCATGTCGATCAGACGGATCGCGGTGCTGATGGCGTCGTTGGTATGCAGTGTAGAGAGTACCAAGTGGCCGGTAATGGCCGCGCGCAGACCGATTTCGGCGGTCTCCTGATCGCGCATTTCGCCGACCAGGATGATGTCGGGGTCCTGGCGCAGTGCGGTGCGCAGCACCGTGGCGAAGGAGAGGCCGATTTTGGCGTTGACCTGAACCTGGTTGACGCGCGGCAGGCGATATTCCACCGGGTCTTCGACGGTGATGATCTTCTTCTCGGCCGAATTGATTTCGTTGAGCGCGGCGTACAGCGTAGTGGTTTTGCCGCTGCCGGTCGGTCCGGTGACCAGCACCATGCCGTGCGGTTGGTGGATGTTGCGACGGAAGCGCAGCAACAGGTCGTCAGGCATGCCGACCTGCGCCAGATCGAGGGTGCCGCCGGATTGATCCAGCAACCGCATGACCACCGATTCGCCATGTTGAATCGGCATGGTGGAAAGACGCACGTCGATGTTGCGAGCCTTGACCCGGATGTTGAACCGACCGTCCTGCGGCAGTCGCTTCTCAGAGATGTCGAGTCCCGACATCAGTTTCAGCCGCGATACCAGGGCGGAGGCGATACGCTTCTCCTTCATCACCTGTTCGTGCAACATGCCGTCTATGCGCTGGCGGATACGCAGCACGTGTTCGTCCGGCTCTATGTGAATATCGGAGGCGCCGATCTGCACCGCNNTCGGCGCCCGACGACAGTTCTTCGCTCAACTCTTCGGCGAGCGTGGATATCTCTTCCGTGCGGCGATAGATCAGATCGATGGTGCGCAATAGATCCGACTCGCGCACTACGGCCTCGCGGACCGGCCGTTTGAGGATGCGTGACAATTCATCGTAGGCGAAGATGTCGGTAGGATCAGCCATGCCGACCAAGGCCGAGTCCTTGGCATCGTCCAGAACGATGACGCGGTAACGGCGCGCCATCGTCTCAGAAATCAACCGCACCACGTCGGGTTTGTATTTGTAGTGTTTGAGGTCAATGAACGGAATCTGGAGCTGCCGCGACAGGAACTCCAGCAGCTGCTCCTCGGAGATGATGCCCAGTGCGATCAAGGTCCGGCCGAGTTTCAGCCCGTTCTTCTTCTGCTCAGCCAGCGCCGTGGCGAGTTGACCTTCAGAGATCGTCTTGTGTTCGACGAGCAGATCGCCTATGCGTAATTTTTTGCGCGGTATCATGGCGGTTTCCGATTCGTGTGCCGGTTAGTGTAGACCGGGGCCGGCGCCGGCGCCCGC
>DFMR01000077.1 GCA_002376325.1 Proteobacteria bacterium UBA3588
TAAGCGGAATTTGTGAGCCGTCGTAGGCCCGATAGAGCGCAGCGGCATCGGGCGGATGCCTGCCGGACACGCTGCGCTAAGTCCGGCCTACATCGTTGGGCGGGCGGTTTCTGGACCCGTGGCGTATGAAGAGCATGCGCTCGAAGGTTGTGTTGCTGCGCAACGCTTGGTGGGTTACCCAAATGACGCTAACCTACCCTACATCCAGCTTGAGTAAGTGCCATTCGGATCACTCTTCTTAATTAGGGTCAGACACGAAAAAGCCCGCGTACTGGCCGCCGTGAGCGAACACCAGTACCATGAATTTCCTGCCATCGCTCGCCCGCTTACGGAGCGACGGAAGCGTTAGTATCGATATCGGCGCGCGCCGGCATCGCACCAACCGGTTTTGTCGATATATTACCGAGGCAATCTGAATGCGGATCCCGACCGGTTCGTAAGACGGTAGCGCGGAACGGCAAGCGCGGCGCGGGGATTCGCGCGAGCCGCGCAGCCTAGATGAGGAAGTGACGAATGACAGATGCAGTCAAAGGCCGGTCTACGTTTCGTGTCACGGCGGTCTGTTTTGGTTTTTCGGCCGTAGGGGAGTTGTTCGGACTGCACGACAGCACCGTGCTTTTCGGCGCGCTGGTCGGCGGCGGCGGTGCCCTGGTTTATCATCTCGTTTACACGGTATTGTTCGCGTGGTTGACGATTGGACTGTGGACGGGAAGCCGCTCCGGTTACTATGTCCTGATCGGCACGACCGTTTTCTACACGGTGGATCGCCTGCAACTCCTGTTCGTCGGCAACGCCCTGAAAATAACGCTGCGTCAGGAACTGGCCGGAAGCGCGGGTCTTCTGCCGACGGCCGACATGGGCTATATCCTTCAGGTCCTGACGATCTCCATCATCGTTTTAATACTGTGCTGGTGGGGCTTTGTCATGTACGCCTATTTCCGGCGCGGTTACTTCGGTATCCGTTGACGGACCGGTCCCCGAGCCAAGGGCGTTCGAGCGCGCGACCTCATCAATTTAGATATTGAAAGCGGTGGAGCCGTGAGGCGATACGTCGCTTCGGCGCCAACGGAGATCAGGATGGAGGCGCTGCGCTCGTCGCCCGTACACCTTGAATGGAATCGTCCGCCGGGCCGCAGATCCTGTTCCTCCCCCTATCCTTCGATTGATACAGATAGTGATCCGCCGTCGAAATGAGGTCGTCCAGGCTATTGTGCTCGATAGTCCGCTGTGCGACGCCGAAGCTTGCGGTGACGGCGATTTCCACCCCTTCGAGCAGCAGAACGCTGCCCGCGACGGTCGCGCGCAAGCGCTCGGCGATGGCGGCCGCTTCGTCAATGTCGGTTTCGGGCAGCAGCACGATGAACTCCTCGCCGCCCCAGCGGGCGAGTACGTCCTGACCCCTGATTGAACGTTTGAGGATGGCAGAGGTAGCGCCGAGGGCCTTGTCGCCAAAGGCGTGGCCGTGAGTGTCGTTGACGTGTTTGAAGTGGTCGATGTCCAGCAGGATGACCGATAGATTGCGGTCATGTCGCAGTGCGATGTTCCAGATGGGCGCCGTCATGTCGTAAAAGGCGCGCCGATTGTTGAGGCCGGTGAGCGGATCGAGCCGGGCCAGCAGTTCCGCGCGGCGCTTTTCGGTCTGGCTGAGGCGAAACTGATAGGCCAGCGCCAGTGCCAGCAGGGTGGCATCGAGCAGCATGCCGATGTCAACGGCACGGAAGGTCCAGATGTTGAACGAAATGAAGCCCCACACCGACAGAGCGGTCAATGCCGCGCCCACCATGGCGGAACAGGCTGCCAGCAGGAAGTAGCGCGCTGCCGCCACGCCGGCGCGTACGGAGATCACGCCCATGGCAAGCATGATGACGGTGAAAAGCGAGACGAAGGTGAAGGCCACCAGCAAGGCGTCACGCTGGCTGTCGAACAGTATGGAGAGCAGCAGCAGCAGGCCGGCTACGCCCAGATAGCCGACGACAGCCTTGTGCATCCGCGGGAAGTGCTGACGGATGTCGAGAAATCGCAAGGCGAACAGCAGGCCGCTTGCCCCGTAAAGCATCATCAGCACCGGATTGGACCATTGCTCCCAACGGGTGGCGGTCGGCCAGAGCCATTCGAAGGCGTGCCCGGTATAGCAGCTGTTCATCAGCAGGAACATGCCCAGATAGAGGGAGTAGAAGATGTAGCGCGTATCCCGCAGACCGACATAGAGCATGGCGTTGTACGCCAGCAGCGCAAACAGGAAGCCATAGAGGAAGCCGTAGCTGTAGTCCACCCCCTTCTCCGTTGCCTGCGCTTGCGCCGGCGGCATCAGATACATCGGGACGACCATCGGGTCGGGGGTCTGCACGCGCAGGAATACGTCGCTGACTCCGGGCGCAAAGGCGTGATCAAACATGAACATGCGACTTTCGACGGGGCGACTGCGGAACGGCAGCCGATCGCCGACGCGATAGACGGCGACCGTTTTTCCGCTGTGACGAAAATAGACATCCACCTGATCGAGCCAAGCCGTTTCAACCGACAGCCGTTGCGGCACCGGCTGTGCCGTCCCGTTGTAGACGGAGAAATGGATCCAGACCGGTTTCGAGCCGATGCCGAAATTAAGCACCGAATTTTTCGCCGCGGTAAACGCGCCGTCGTGGTAGGCGGTGACGGCCTGCGTCAGGGTCAGGCGGCCATCGGCCTCCCTCAGGGAGCCGGCATAGCGGCCGATGGGATTTTGATGCGCGCCGGTCGCAGGAATGGCCGGGCCGACAGCGGCAATCGCGCCGCCGGACCATACCGAAAGCAGCAAAATCAGCAATAGGGAAAAATCGATTTTCACGAATCCATGGGCCTTCATGGCGGGGCGGCGATGCATGGCCGTAAGTTACGGCTATCCGCGTCGCCCATTGGGTTTACGCAGCTCTTGTTGTTTTAGGGGGCTGGTCGGCGGCATTGCTCTGCCGGCATGGGTAGCACCGCCCATTTTACGTCAAGGATTTCCGGCAGACCACGGCAAAGACCAATTTCGTTGCAAGGATTTTGCACCGCCCTTTCTGTAGGAGACAAAGGATATTTGCCGTGGAATCCTCTGCCTATGGCGTTTAGGGCCGCTTTGCGCGGGGCACATATATCCCAAGCAAAGGGCAGCCCAGCTTTGTGGAGCACGAATGTCAGCAAGATCCGGGTTGAGAGCAGTTGCCGGGTCTTCAATAATCCGCTATACGGCAATTTGCCGGAGACGGAGACCCCGCAGGATTGCCCTCCCATGTCCGACTACGATCGCATCGCCGACGCCATTGAGTTCATTGCGAGCCGCGCCAGGTGCCAGCCGGCGCTGGAGGAGATCGCGGCGCATGTGCACTTGAGCCCGTTCCATTTTCAGCGGCTGTTTTCGCGCTGGGCCGGTATTACACCGAAGCGCTTCCTGCAGGTGCTCACCCTGGAACACGCCAAGCGTCTGCTGGGCGAGCAGAGGCCGCTGCTGGAGGTGTCGGGGCGCGTCGGGTTGAGCAGCGGTTCGCGCCTGTACGACCATTTCGTGCATCTGGAGGCGATTACTCCAGGTGACTACAAGCGGGGTGGGGCGGGCCTGAAGATCGAATACTCCATTCATGCGACGCCTTTTGGCGATGCCTTCGTTGCGCTAACGCCGCGGGGTGTCTGCAATTTGGCATTCGTGGGTCACGAGGGTTGCGACGCGCACTTGTCCGCGTTGCGCCGGCAATGGCCGTACGCGGAGATTCGCGAAAATCCGGCAAGCGCACTGCCAATCGTCGCAGCAATGTTTGGCCGGCGGAAGCCAGACGGTCCACTTTCGTTGTACGTTTCCGGAACGAATTTTCAGACCAACGTGTGGCGTGCCTTACTGGCAATCCCGCCGGGCAGCGTGATGAGCTACACCCAGGTCGCGAGCGCCGTGGGCCGTCCCCACGCCGCCCGTTCGGTGGCGCGCGCAATCGGCGCCAACCCGGTCGCGCTACTCATCCCGTGCCATCGCGTCATTCGGCAGAGCGGAGAGCTGGCGGGATACCGGTGGGGTGAAAACAGAAAACGCGCGATGCTCGCATGGGAAGCGGCGAGGCGTGAAAACGCCCCGCGTTAAGCGTCGTCCGCAGCCCAACTTCCCGCGTGGAGACCCTGCAATACCCTGCAAGCCGTCAGCCGGAAGCGCTACTTGCCCTGCTTGGCTTCTTGCAAAAGCGTCCTGACGGCGAGCGCCGTGTAGTAGGCAGGCTTATGGGTCCGAATCTTTACTCCAACCTTCGCTAGCGCGAGCGCCTGCTCCAAGGTCTCCTTTTCCTGCGTTGAACCCATCATATCGTTCAATGCGCCGTTGCCCTGGCCCTGGCACGGGTCGCCGGCCATGGCATCGAAGCCTTCGCCTTTCGGCCCCACCAGACAGTTGATGACGTGGTGCAGATGCAGATGCGTTTGTGCGACATTGCCGGCCTTGCTGGCGAAAGTGGCGTGTTGCTCAGCGGTCTTCACCTGCATTTGGGCGCTGTTTCCTGCGGCAAGCGCCATGGTGGATACGAGCAGCATGGCGGGTGCAAACAGCAAAAACACTCTGCGATGAATTACCTGGATAGTCATGGACATTCTCCCTCTCCATCTGAGTGGGTCTAACGGTAGTACAGGGACCGCGGCAATTCCAGGTAAGTTGGTGCGACATGATTCGAATTATTCGGCCGTGCAACAAAAGAACATACGACGGATGCGATAAGTGGGAAAAGGGACGTAGGCGCTATCCGGTCGAGCTCGTTCCGGCATCGATAGCCGCAATATCCGAAAGTCGTGTCCTGAGATGATCCGGCCCGTAGCCGCACGCACCCGTGGCGCGCCCTTTGCCCATGGCGAAGAAAGGGATATTCTGAACCGGGACGGCGCGGAACCCTTACTTCACTTCTCCATGGGTAGCGCCGTTTCGACGTCAGCTGAAATCTATAACAACCAACAACAAAGTCTATATCCAAGCGGACCACGAGCTGACGGTCAAATACAAGGAGCTGCGTAAACAGCTGAAGCCGGCCGACCGAAAAGTTCTAAAACGGACCGAGATTAAATGGATCGAGGCCCGCAACTCGGCATGCAGCTGGCACCACAACGGCGGCTTTTTCGTGAATCTCCGCTGCGCCAGGGATATGACCGTCAAGCGCACCAATTTCCTCAACGACAGAATGCGCGAGTGCCAGGCCACCGGCTGTCAGCCGAGTCGTTTAAGGTAGTCGGGTAACGGCCCCAAGGAGCGCGGCCGATGCCCCCGTTGCTTCCCGCCTGGCCGTCATTGGCCGCGTTCCTGCCGCAATTCGTTGAACCCGCAACGGCTTCGCTGTTGCAAAACATGATGCTCGGAACGCTGTTCGTCGTCATGGCGGCGATCACCGACAGCCTCTATGCGCTGGTCGCCGGTACGGTCGCGTCGACACTGGCGCGGTGGCGCGGTTTCCGGACGGCTGGGCGCTACCTCGCCGGTAGCGCGTTGATTGGCCTCGGGGTATTTACCGCCGTCGCCGGCGTTCGCACGACGCACCGAATCGACTGAATAAAGGATAGGCGGAAAACTGATCCACCAGCATCCGCTCTCCCTGAGGAAGAAGAATATGTCGCGGCGGCCCGGTTTGACGGTGTTGCCGCCCATGTCGAACGACATCTCGACGCCGTAGACCACCACGGCCGCCTCGCCGCGCAGGTGGGTCACCGGACCGGTGGATGCGCGCGGACCAGGCGGCCGGTCGTCCGGCAGCGGCCGTTGCTGCTCGCTATGGGCAGCGTGAGGGGTTTCCGGCTACACTGGCGTTCATCCGCACTATCGAAAGATGTTCCCATGAGCGAGAACCGACGCACCCCCGGTAAACCCATCGACAGCGGCAAGCTGGACCAAATCGTCAGTCAGGCCCGCCGCGACTCAGAGAAGCGGCAGGCGGGCTACCGCGAACAGTCGTTGCGCATCCATCCCTGGATCTGCGGCCGTTGCGGCCGCGAGTTCACCCGCGGCAATCTGCACGAGTTGACGGTCCACCACAAGGATCACAACCACGACAACAATCCGCCGGATGGCAGCAACTGGGAGAATCTCTGTCTCTATTGCCACGACAACGAACACCAGCGCCACGTCGATCAGGTGCGCGGCTACGATGGCCTTGCGCCCGCGAAACCGGCGCAGGCGGCCACCTTCAACCCCTTCGCCGATCTGAAATCGATGCTGGGCGGAGACGACGAGAAATAGCGCACGATGCAGATCTGGGTCGACGCGGACGCCTGCCCCAAGCCGATTAAAGAGATCCTCTACCGCGTCGCCGCACGCAAGCGGATCCGGGTGACGCTGGTGGCCAACCAGTATCTTGCAGTGCCCAAGTCGCCGTTCATCAAGACGCTGCGGGTGGAGTCGGGATTCGATGTGGCGGATAACCGCATCGTTGCCGAGCTGCACGACGGCGACATCGTGATCACCGCCGATATCCCGCTTGCCGCCGCCGCCGTCAAGCGCGGCGCCGCTGCCATCAATCCGCGCGGCCAGCTCTATACCGAAGACAACATCCGCGAACGTCTCTCCATGCGTAACCTGATGGAGGAGCTGCGCGGCAGCGGTGTGCAGATCGGCGGCCCTGAAGCGTTCAGCCAGACCGATCGCCAAGCCTTCGCCAACCAGCTCGACCGGCTGCTGGCGCGGGCGCCTTGAGCATAGAGAGAAGGGAAAGAGATCAGCCGCGGGGCGCTCGGAGCACACCCGTTATATGAATGCATAATCCCTGGTTTCGTAGGTTTTGGCGGTAAATTCCCCCGCGTCTCCCGTGGTTAAATTCTTTCTTTTTTGCAGTTTCAGTGGTTCAAAGCCGCCAGCCGATCGATGCCACGGAAAGTTTCGACGCCGCGGCTAAACTTGCAACATGTTGCGCAATACCCTCAACGGTTGGGGAGCGGTCAGCATCGCCCTGCACTGGACGATTGCGGCACTGATCCTGTTCGAGTTCGGCCTTGGCTGGGTCGCGGCCGAATGGCCTCTGTCGCCGGCCAAGCTGGACCTGATGGTCTGGCACAAATCGTTCGGCATACTGGCGCTGGCACTGGTGTTGCTGCGTTTGTTGTGGCGGCTGGCCAATGTGATACCGCGGCTGCCGGCGACCACCCCGCGGTGGCAGCAGCGGGCGGCTCACGGCTCGCATCTGCTGCTCTATCTGTTGCAGCTCGCCGTGCCGCTCTCCGGCTGGGTGATCAACTCCGCCGCCAATTTTCCCTTCCGGGTGTTCTGGTGGTTCCGGCTGCCCGCCATCGCTCCGCCCGGCGACACCTTGTCGCACCTTGCCAAACTCGGTCACCTGTATCTGTTCTGGGCGTTGGCCGCGGTGCTGCTGCTGCATATCGCCGCGGCCCTGGATCACCATGTTCGGGCCAGGGACGAGGTGCTGATTCAGATGCTGCCCCTGTTGCGGAGGACGCCATGAAGCACCTGCGGACGATCGCTGTCCTGGGCTGCCTGTCACTGATGATGGGCCCCGTCGCCGAGGCGTCGTCGTGGCAGCCGCTCGGCGCACAGAGCAGTCTGGGCTTTGTCGCCACCTACGAAGGGGATCCGGCGCCCGGCGTGTTCCATGTGTTTCGTGCCGCGCTGAACTTCGATCCCGGCCGCCCGCAGCAAGGGCATCTCCAGGTGCGGGTGGATCTGGCCAGTGCGGACATGCGCAGCGCCGATATCAACGCGGCGATCCACGGGCCGCTGTGGCTCGCGTCCGCCAGTCGGCGCTGGGCCGAGTTCGACAGCAGCGATATACGGCGGTCCGGCCCCCATCGGTATGTCGCCACCGGCGTCCTGACGTTGAAGGGGCACCGGGGCACGATAGCGGTACCGTTCAGCTGGACGCTGCAAGGTGACGAGGCGGTGTTGGAGGGGATGACGTCGGTGGATCGCACCGTATTCGACGTCGGTTCCGGAGAGTGGGCGCGGCCGGACCAGATAGGCGTGCATATCACGTTGCACTATCGTGTGGCGTTTCGCCGCGGGCCTTAGGATGCGGTGGGCGGCGGGGGCGTGGCTGCTGTCGGCGCTCGCCGTGACGGCTTGCGCACCGCCGGCCCCATCGGCAGTGCCGGCAGGCCCACCGGCGGGGTTTCCCGCTGCCTTCTACCGCCAGGCCATCGTCGCAGGGAACACCGTTTATCGCATCGAGCCGGGGTTGTCCCGCGTCGTCATCCGGGTGCATCGCGCCGGCCCGCTGGCGGCGTTCGGCCACGAGCACGTCGTGGCGAGCCGCGACCTGCACGGCTATGCGCTGCTGGCGCGCTCGCCGGGCGCCGACCGTGCGGACCTCTATCTTCCGCTCACCAGCCTCGAGGTCGACGCGCCGGCGCTGCGCAAGTCGGCCGGACTCGGTGCCGCCCTGTCGCCGACCGACGTGCTGGCAACTCGGGACCACATGCTGCATCCGGTGCTGGAGGCCGACCGCTATCCCTATGCGGAGGCGCACATCGCGGGGCTTGCGGCCAAGCGCGGCCATCGCGAACGGCTTCGCATCACGTTTACGCTGCACGGTAGGCGCAGAAGCTATGACGTCCCGGTGCAGATGGATTGGAACAACCGGCGTCTGCACGTCAGCGGGCGGATAACTATCCTTCAAACCAGCTTTGCGATTCGGCCGTATGCGGTGCTCGGCGGCGCGTTGCGGGTGGCCGACGAGTTGCAGTTGGCGTTCGAGGTAAGCGGCGTGCGACAAACCGGCGTCGCGGGGGCCAAGGCCGATTTGCACTTAAGAAAAACGATCTCACCGCAACGCCGCTGAAGGCGTAAGGTGCGCGTGCGCGACCGACGCTTCGGGGTGTCGCGGCGTTGCGGCAAAATCGACTGGTTTAAATCTCGCTTACGGTTTACGGATGATTCGCCGAATCTTGCGCCGGGAACTCAGCGGCGACGTCCTTTGCTCTTTAGTTTCGGACTGTCTTCGCGGACCTTCAGATTGCTCTCCATAAACAACTTGCCGTTCAGTGCCGCCATGGCGGCACGGGCTTCGTGTCCTTCCATATCGACGAAGGCAAAACCGCGGCAGCGGCCGCTGAAGATATCGCGCGGCAGCTCCAGTTTGCGCACGGTACCGTAGGTGGCGAAGAGTTCTTTGACGTCATTTTCCGTGGCTTGCGGTGCGATGTTGCCGACGAACAGCGTTTTCATAAGCGGGTTCCTGAATTGTATGACCGGCCGCTACGGTGGCGGCGCTGGGATTCGCCGCGGCATGCGCGGGCGAAGGGAGGAAGAGATGAGAAACGGGCCGGTGCTTCGGTCCCTCCGCCGTTGGAGAGGGAAGCATCGGCCCGCGTCTTCGACAGTGAGGATGGAACGCGCGACAGCGCGCGCCATCCCTACTTAAGCGTGCAACGTTTATTGCGGAACGACGTTGGTCGCCTGCGGGCCTTTCGGGCCCTTCTCTACATTGAAGCTGACGGCCTGACCTTCGGCCAGGGTCTTGAAGCCCGAGCCCTGAATCGCGCTGAAGTGCACGAACACATCTGCGCCGCCGTCGCTCTGGGAGATGAAGCCGAAGCCTTTGGATTCGTTAAACCACTTTACGGTACCGGTAGCCATGAATAATCTGCCTTTAAAAATCAAGAGAGGGTTGTGCGTACAGGTAATGTAAAGAGGTGGTTCGAGAAGTAGACCGGATGGAACTGCTGAAGCTGCCAATAACAGTATCTGTAGCGCGTGTGACTATAGGCCAATTACCGACCATGTGCCACAACTATTTTCGCCGTCACCGGGCTTCGCGGGCCGCTAGAGCTTGCGAACCATCGGTAAAAGGCCGCACTCTCTGTTCAGCTTCGTATCGGGTCGGCCGATTAGCCTATACCGGCAGAATATCCATTGCCGCCAGCAACGGCACAACGAGTCTAGTGGTGGAGGGGGCGTGACAAGGCAGCTGCTACGCATTGTTCGAAACAACCTCATCGTCGCCGCCGCCTACGGGACGCTCGGCTGTGGTGTCGCGCTTTTTTTCAAGACGTTCGGCGAGTTTCCCGCCCCTGACTGGCCGTCCGCCAGCGTGGCGCTCGCCGCCGCCCTGATCGGCGGACCCCGGCTGTGGCCGGGGATCTTTGCCGGTTCGTTTCTGGTCAACTACGCGCTGTTTGACGCCTCCGCCCTGCTGGCGCTGGGGGTCTCGATCACCAACACGCTCGGACCGGCGACCGGCGCCCGGCTGATCCGACGCTTTTGCGGCACCGCGCAGCCATTTTTCCTGTTTCGCGACGTGGTGATATTCATCCTGTTCGGCGCGGCCCTGCACGGTCTGATAGCCGCCAGCGGCGGTGTGGCGATGTCGTATGCCGGCGGCGTACTGCCGGCGGCGGCGGTTCCCTCGGCCTGGTTGCGCTGGTGCCTGTCGGACGGCGGCGGAGCGCTGTTCTTCGGTCCGGCGCTGTTGCTGTGGCTGCACGATCGGAGCGTGCGGCTGTCGCGGCGGCAGGCGCTGGAGCTGACGCTGGTCTGCCTTGCCACGCTGCTGCTGGCCGCTGCCACCTTCTTTTTGATCAAGTCGCATCATCACGCGCTGTCCGGGCTTCCCTACCTGTTGGTCGCACCGCTGCTGTGGGTGACCGTGCGCTTTTCGCCGCGCGCCGGCACCACGCTGTTTTCGGCGCTGGCGGTGGTCGCTACCATCGGCACCATCGCAGGCTTTGGCCCGTTCAACCTCGCCGGCGCCGATCGGCCGCTGGTCACGCTGGGGTTGATGATGGTCGCGTTCAATATCGGCGTGCTCGCCATCGGCGCGCTGACCGCGGAACGGCGTGCGATCACGCGGGAGCTGGAGCGGCGTGTCGCCGCGCGTACCGCCGAACTGGTGCAGGCCAATCGCGCCAAGGACGAGTTCCTCGCCACCATTTCCCATGAAATGCGTACGCCGCTGACGGCGTTGCTGGGTAATGCCGAACTGCTGCGCGCTGCGCCGTTGGCGCCACCGCAGAGGGAGCTGGCCGAGCGTCTGGGCAGCTCCGGCGAGTTGCTGCTGTCGTTGATCAACGACCTGCTCGATATCTCCCGCATCGAGGCTGGCTGCCTCGACTTTCAGTTGCGCCCCATCTCGGTGCGCGCAGTGACGGAGCAGACGCTGCACATGTTCGACGGCGCCGCCGCGCGCCAGGGGCTCGCGCTGCGTAGCGCTGTGCGCGACGTACCGGCGTGGGTGTATGGCGATGCGCAGCGGCTGCAACAGGTACTCGCCAACCTGATCGGTAACGCGGTGAAATTCACCGAGCGCGGCGAGGTGCGGGTCGCGCTTGCGCCGCTGCACGGCGCAGACGCGACCGCCTATCTCCGTTTCGAAGTCAGCGACAGCGGTATCGGGATAGCGGAGCAGGATGTGGCGAAACTGTTTCAGCCCTTCTCGCAGGTCGATGCGTCGGCGGCGCGGCGCCACGGCGGCAGCGGCCTCGGTCTGGTGATCTGCAAGCGCCTGGTGGAGGCGATGGGCGGACAAATCGGGGTCGAGAGCCGGCCGCAACAGGGCAGTACCTTCTGGTTTACCTTGCCGTTGCGGGTGGCGCAGCCGGAGGAACCGGAAACCATCGGCATGCTGCGGCCGCGGGCGTTGTCGATTCTGCTGGTCGAGGACGTGACGGAGAGCGCGCGCGTGCTGGAGGCGCTGCTGCGCCGTGAGGGCCACGCAGTGACGCTTGCCGACAGCGGAGCGGCGGCGCTGGCGAAGTTGCAACGCTCATCCTTCGACTTGGTACTGATGGACCTGCGGATGCCGATGATGGACGGTATCGAGGCGACGCGCCGCATCCGTGCCCTGCCCGATCCTGAGCGCGCGGACGTCACGGTGTTTGCCCTCACCGCCAACCTGATGCGCGATACGGTGGCCGCCTGCCTGGCGGGCGGCATGCAGGACGTGGTGGCGAAGCCGCTGCGGCTGCCGCAGTTCAACGCCAAGCTGACGGCGCGTTTCGGCGGCGCGCCGGCGGGGGTTGTTGCGGAGGCGGCTGCGGCCCATGGCGAGCAGCCGCTCGACCTCGATACGCTGGCCTATTACCGCAACGCCATGGGCACCTCCGCGCTGCTCAACGTCACCACGCTCTACAGCAACAACAGCCTGGGCTATCTCGACGCGATGGCCCGCGCCGTCGAACGGGACGACTTGGCGGTGATAGCCGGCGACGCCCACAAGATGGCGGGCGCGTCGATGATGTTGGGGATGCGCGACATCGGCACCCTCGCCATGGAACTGGAGGAGGCGGCGTTGGCCGGCGATGTGGCGCGCACCGGCGCGTTGTTCACCCGGCTCAAGCGGCAGTTGCCCGCTGTCCTGGACGCGCTGCGGCGCTGGTGCGGCGAGGCGGCGTGAGTCGCCGTCGCGGCGCAGGCAAACAAGCATCAGCGGCGCGACAAGGTAAACTGCTACGGTAATCGGGTTACGCTATCCGGAATGTTGCGCCGGACCCTTGCCGGCCAAAGGATCTGCCATGGCACAAACACTATTCAGCGGCGGCTGCCTGTGCGGCGCGGTGCAGTATGAGATCAGCGGCGAGGCGAGCCATTTCTACCACTGCCATTGCAGCCGTTGCCGCAAGGCGACGGGCACCGGCCACGCCAGCAATATGCTGGTGGCGTCGGACCGCGTGGTGTGGCGCAAGGGCGAGGGGCGGGTGCGTCGTTACAAGGTGCCGGAGGCGGAGCGCTTCGCCTCCGTCTTTTGCAGCGAATGCGGCAGCCCGCTGCCGCGCGTCGTGCCGGAAATCGGCGCTGTCGTGATCCCCGCCGGTTCCCTTGATGCGGAGCCGGAGATACGGCCGCAGGCACGCATCTTCTGGGTTTCCCGCGTCGGCTGGTCGTGCGAGACCGGCGACCTGCCGGTGTTTGCCGAGTATCCGCCGAACCGCTGAAGCCGGTTTGTGGGCGATCCCTATGGAGCCCGCTGCCGGGCGTGGAACGGCCGGCAGCGATCGCCGGTCAAACCGGCAAACCCTGACAGACAACGAGGAGACACCATGTCCGAACCGACTATCGACCCGGCGCGTAGCGCGTTGGTGATCATCGATCTGCAACGCGGCATCGTCGGCCGCTCCACCGCACCCCATGCGGCGGACCAAGTGGTGGAGAACAGCAGCCGGCTGCTGGCGGCCGCCCGTCGCCAAGGAATCCTGCCGGTGCTGGTGCATGTGGGCGGCGCCCCCGATTGGGCCGATCGGCTGCGGCTGAGCGCCGACCAGCCGACGCCGCCGCAGCCGCCGCCGCCCGATTGGAGCGAGTTTGCGCCGCAGATCGCGCCGCAATCCGGTGAGGTGGTGATCCTCAAGCGCCAGTGGGGCGCCTTCTATGGCACGGACCTGGATCTGCAGCTGCGCCGCCGCGGCATCGACACCACCATTCTCTGCGGCATCGCCACCGAGGTCGGAGTGGAGAGCACGGCGCGCGACGCCTACGAGCGCAACTACCGCCAGTTCTTCGCCGAGGACGCCATGAGCGGTCTCCACGAGGCGGGCCACCGCAACGCCATCGACCGCATCTTCCCGCGCATCGGCCATGTGCGCTCGACCGACTGGGTGGTGCAGGCGCTGGGCGGATAGATAGTCTGTGGGTCGGACTTCAGTCCGACCCACAGGTTTCTCAGTGCTGACTTGGGTGGTAGCTTGAGGATCGATCGGAACCACCAGATACACCGAGGCGACACTCACCATGATACGGGGAGTCGGCTCCATCGTAGGCCTGGCGGCCGGCGCCTGCGGGAAGAGGGGGGTTCTCGCCAAACCGCCAAGTGTGAGGGGGTTGTGGTTCGCTGCGGATAGTGTGCTATTCGCTCTCTATAGCGAAGTGGATAATCAATCCCGGTGGCGGGTTACCCTGACGTGGGTTTTGTCAGCCGCTTGAGGAACACCTTCATCTCTTTTGCCGCCTGGATGTCGCCCTTGGCCTCGGCGATGGCGATGCCGTCCTGGTAGGCGGCGATCGCCTCGCCGTCGAGTCCCGCGGCGGCCAGTGCCTTGGCATACAGCTTCCACGCCGCCGAGTAGTGACGGTCATGGGCCAGGGCGGCGCGCAGGTGCTCGATCGCCTGGGCGTACTCCTGCTGTTGCAGGTAGGCGTTGCCCAGGCCGAAGCGCACCATGGCGTTGTCCTGGCCGGCAGCGAGCAGTTTTTCCAGGTTGTCGGTGATGGCCATGGTGGCTTCTCGGGCGGCGGTGATGCTCAGGATATTGGGTGCCGCAAGCCGGCAGGCAAGTCCGCGTCAGTCGGGCCGTTGCGCGATCAGCCATGCTTCGTCGCGCACGCCACGTGCAATATCGCCGACGCGTCCCTCTTCGCGATAGAGGCACACCGCCAGTTGCGGAAACAGGCGCAGCAGTTCGTTGCGTTCCAGGCGGTAGGCGGGATTGGCGGGGCCGCCGACGTTGACGGCGTCGCGCACGAAGGTCTGATAGAACAGCAGGCCGCCCGGTCGCAGCGCGGCGGCGATGGCAGGACAGAGCGCCCGCTCCAGGAAGCGGCTCACCACGATCACGTCGAAGCTGTCGGCGCCGGGCGGCGCCGCCACTACATCGCGCCGCTCGGCGTGCAGCGGCAGCCTCTGTTCACGGGCGTCGGCGGCGACCCTGTCGACGGCTACAGTGGAACGGTCCCAGGCCACGGTGTCGAGACCGCGGCGCGCGAGCAATCGGCCGTTGGCACCCAGGCCGCAGGCGAGGTCCAGCGCCNNAGCGTCCAGGAGGGTGCGCTAGCGCAGCTTGAAGTGTTGCACCAAGTCGAGCAGACCGTTCAATTGACCGCTCATGCCGGCTACCGCGTGCTCCGCCTGGTGCGCACCCTCGGCGGTTTCATAACCGATGGCGCTGATGTTGACCACGTTGCGGTTGATGTCCTCGACCACCGCTGCCTGCTCCTCGGCGGCGCTGGCGATGTGGGTGTTCATGTCGTTGATGGTGTTGATGGCGCTGACGATGGATTCCAGCGAAC
Source organism: Proteobacteria bacterium UBA3588 (assembly GCA_002376325.1). Lineage (GTDB taxonomy): Bacteria > Pseudomonadota > Gammaproteobacteria > Thiohalomonadales > Thiohalomonadaceae > Sulfurivermis. Next base: position 14,918 of record DFMR01000077.1, read on the forward strand.
GCCCGGTCTGCTCGGTGCTGGCGACGCTCGCCACCGCCTGTTCGTGCCCTTTCTGCATCGCGTCGACCGCCTGCCGGGCGCCGTCCTGCAGGGTGACGATCATGGTTTCTATCTCTTCCGTCGCCTCTTCGCTGCGTCGTGCCAGGGTGCGCACTTCATCGGCGACCACCGCAAAGCCGCGGCCCTGCTCGCCGGCGCGTGCCGCCTCAATGGCGGCGTTGAGCGCCAGCAGATTGGTCTGGCCGGCGATGCCGCGAATGGTGTCGAGTATGGCGCCGATGTTCTTGCTGTCGGTCTCGACCCGTTGAATGGTGTGTGTCGCCTGCTCCATCGACTGATTGAGGCGCCCGATGATGTCGCGGTTTTCCTGCACCACCTGGCGGCTCTCGCCGGCGAGGCCGTTGGCGTCATGCGCCGCCGTTGCCGCATTGGAGGCCGCCTCGGCGACGCTTTGCGCGGTGCTGCTCATCTCGGTGACTGCGGTGGCCACCTGATCGGTCTCCGAGTGTTGCCGTTCCACGCCGCCGCCGGTGGCGGTCATCACTGTGGAGACTTCATGGGCGGCCGCGGTGAGGCCGTCGATTGCCTCCGACACCCGTAGCAGCAGCGCGCGCAGCTTGTCGACAAAGGCGTTGAATTCGCCTGCCAGCGCGCTCACCTCGTCGCGGCCTTCCACTTGCAACCGCTTGGTCAGATCGCCTTCGCCGCTGGCTACTTCGTGCATGGCCGCCACGGTCTTGTTGAGGGGACGCACGATGCTGTGGGCCAGCAGCACCGTGACGGCCACCAGGCCGGCCGCCACCAGCGCGCCGATGGCGAGCATGCGCAAAGCGACAGGCGCCGCGAGAT
>DFMR01000145.1 GCA_002376325.1 Proteobacteria bacterium UBA3588
CTTAGGGAAGGCGTTGGAGCAGATGCAGCCCGTGGGCGAACAGCTGCTTATGACATTAAAGGCATCGCTCCGCGTGGGCGAAGACGATTTGCGAATGCAGGTGCGAATAGGGGCGGCAACTTTTCCCGAGCATGGCGAGCAGGGTTATGTGTTACTGCGTCATGCCGAGTTCGCCGCGCACAGTGTCGACGTACTCAGTGGCGAAGCGTTGAACTATTACTCCGCCGCACTGGACACCAAGGCACAGCAACGTCGTCGCCTGGAGGGAGCGTTGGAAGGCGCCTTGGCGCGTAACGAGTTTTTCCTGGAATACCAACCCAAGGTTGATGTGCGTAGCGGCAGAGTGACGGGGGCGGAAGCGTTGCTGCGCTGGCAGAGCCCCGAGTTCGGACGGGTCGAGCCGGGCCGCTTTATCTCTATTTTGGAAGATACCGGGCTGATTGATGACGTGGGTGCCTGGGTGTTGGCACAGGCCGCCGAGCGTGTCGTGGCGTGGCGCAATGAAGTGGCGGACGGCTTCGTGATGGCGGTGAATGTCGCGGGTCCGCAACTGTTCTCTGCTGATTTCGTGGCGCGTGCCAACGATATTGTGCATGCCGCCGGCGCGGAGCCCAGCTTCATCGAGTTGGAGATCACCGAGACCCGGTTGGTCGATCACGCGATATCGGGCGCGGCGCGGTTGACGCAGTTAAAGGCGCAGGGTTTCCGCGTTGCGGTGGACGATTTCGGTACGGGTTATTCATCGTTAAGTTACCTGCGGGATCTGCCGATGGATACCTTGAAGATCGATCGTTCGTTTGTCGCCAACATTGTTGCCGATCCAGGTTCGTTGTCGATCGTACGCACGGTTATCGCGTTGGCCAAGACATTGCATCTGGATGTGGTGGCGGAAGGTGTCGAGAACGAGGCGCAACTGGGGTTGTTGGCGGCCGAAGGCTGCCAGTATATTCAAGGCTTTCATTACAGTCGGCCGCTGGCAGTGGATAAGTTTGTGCAACGTTGCAGCACTGCGTTCATCGTGCCTGAGTTTGGCGTGCCCGAAATGGAACGGTTGCTGCTTATCGTGGATGACGAACACAATATTACGCAGTCGTTGAGCCGTGCGTTACGTGGCGAGGATTATCGGGTATTGACCGCGCACGACGCCGCCGAGGCGTTCGAACTGTTGGCCACCCATAGGATACAGGTGGTATTGTCGGATCTGCGTATGCCGACAATGAACGGCACCGAGTTCCTGCGGCGTGTAAAGCTGATGTATCCCGCTACCATACGCATGATTTTGACGGGTTATAACGACATCAATACGGTGACTTCCGCGGTTAATGACGGGGCCATCTTCAAATTTGTCAGTAAGCCGTGGGAGGATTCGTTCCTGCGCGGCGTATTGCGTGAGGCGTTCGAGGCCGCTGCTGTGCTGGCGAACTCTAACGCATCTCATTCGTTATGAGAACAACGTGGTCCGGCACCTTGGCGCCNNTGGCGCCTGATGACTGCCGCTTTGCCTATTCAAGATTCAATCTCGCCCAGTGCACTTTGCAGGTAGTTGGGTAGACCGAGTTGCTCCACGAGTCCGACCTGGGTTTCCAAATAGTCGATGTGTTGTTCCGTGTCACGCAGGTTCTCGGCGAATATCGCGCGTGTGACGTAATCCTTGATCTCCTCGCAGTAGGCGATGCCTTCGACGTAAAGTTCTCGACCTTCGCGTTCCAGTTTCAGATCGCCGGCCAGACAGTCGGGGATGTTCTGACCGATAAACAGCTTGCTCAACGTTTGCATGTGCGGCTGCCCTTCCAGAAACAGGATGCGCTCGATCAGTTTGTCGGCGTGGCGCATCTCCTCGATGGACTCGTCATATTCATGTTTGCCAAGGGCATCGAGTCCCCAGTTGCGATACATGCGGGCGTGCAGAAAATATTGATTTATGGCCGCGAGTTCCACGGCCAATGCCTGGTTCAGCAGCTGAATGACCTTTTTGTCGCCTTTCATGAGACCTCCCGCATACCGCGTCAGGATTCGGGGCAGTTCGGACGCCTGCCGCGTAATGTTATGTGAAAGGATATAGTCCAGTTACGGATGCAATGCGAGTGCTCCCGAACACTGTCGTGTCGGGCGTGGTCTGAAATGTCCGGTTATCCCGCAGGGACAATAGTGGCCGCCAGTGAGGTCAGGGCCAGATGCCGCGCTCCAGCGTCACTTTGGCCAGTCGCTTGATGGCGATGGCAAGGGCGGCCGTGCGCAAATCGGCGCTGAGTGTATTTTCGTCCGTCTCTTCCCCGTTCTGTTCGTGCCGTTGCTGCAGCATTCGCCATTCGTCGACCACCTCATCAACGGCGTGGGACATCTTGTTCTTCAACTTGTCGTTGACCGCCGCCAGCTCCCATTGCTCGTTTTCGATGTTCTGCACCCACTCGAAGTAGCTGACGGTCACGCCGCCGGCATTGGCCAGAATATCCGGTACCACCGGGATGTTGCGCGCGTAAAGGATGTCGTCGGCGGCCGGGGTGATCGGGCCGTTGGCCGCCTCGACGATCAGTTTCGCTCTGATACGCCCGGCGTTGTCACGGCAGATGGCGTTGCTGAGAGCCGCGGGGATCAGAATGTCGCACTCCAGCTCCAGCAGGGTTTCGTTGGAGATGCTGAGGGTGTCGGGCAGACCGACCAGCGTGCCGTGGCTCTTTTTGTAGGCGCTCGCCGTCTCCAGGTCGATGCCCTGCTCGCGGAAGATGCCGCCCTGGGAGTCGCTGATGGCGACGACCACCGCCCCATGGTCGCGGAACAGCCGTGCCGCGACGGCGCCGACGTTGCCGAATCCCTGGATCACCACCCGCGCCCCTTTGAGCGACGTCCTCCCGGCGACGAGCTTTTGGGAGAGAGTGCGTTCGGTGGCGTAGAGTACGCCGCGGCCGGTGGCCTCGACCCGGCCCGCGGAGCCGCCCATGTCCAGGGGTTTGCCGGTGACCACCGGCAGGTTGTTGCGGCCCGGGTGCATCGCGTCGTAGGTGTCGTAGATCCAGGCGATGGTCTGCTCGTCGGTGTAGAGGTCCGGCGCCGGGATGTCGGTGTGGGGACCGATATTGTCGCCCAACTCGGCAATGAAGCGGCGGGTGATGCGCCGTAGTTCTCCCCTGCTCAGGCTCTTGACGTCACAGGCGACGCCGCCCTTGGCGCCGCCGAACGGTACGCCGATCAGGGCGCATTTCCAGGTCATCAGGGTGGCCAGGAAACGTACCTCGTCGACGGTCACCGCCGGGTGGTAACGGATGCCGCCCTTGCCGGCGCCGAGGACGCGGTTGTGTAGCACCCGGTGGCCCTCGAAGATGCGTACCGAGCTGTCGTCCATCTGCACCGGGAAGAACACGCTGATGGTGCGTTTGGGGGTGTGAAGAAAGGCAAACAGGTCGCGCGATATGCCGTCCAGGTGGGCCATTGCCCGTTCCAGCCGCTGCTCGCTGATGTGCAGCGGTTCCAGGTTTTCCTCGGGCTGCTGCGTGGTGGTATCGGGACCGGTCATGTCGGGTGGGGCTCCTCGGGTTGGCGGCGGCGAGCGCACGATGGCGGCCGTATGGTGCTGCCGCGGGCGAACCGCCTGCGACATAAGGCGGATGATCAAAGTGTGCCACATAATTTGCCTCCGGCAATCGATGCGGCGGCGAATGCGTTTGCGCCGGACGGGCTGGCGGCGTCAATGGCGACAAACGCACTTGAACGGCGCCCCCATATAACGGAAGATCGCCCCTTTCGCATTCGCCTTAGCGCGCGTCACCGACCGAAGAGTCCGCCATGTCCCAAAATATCCACGCCGACCGCATCCTGATCCTCGATTTTGGCTCCCAGTACAGCCAGCTCATCGCCCGCCGCGTGCGCGAGGCCGGGGTCTATTGCGAACTCTATCCCTATGACATGGCCGAGCAGGATCTCCGCGCCTTCGATCCCAAGGGGGTCATCCTCTCCGGCGGCCCGGAGACGGTGACGGCCGAGGGCACCCCGCGGGCGCCGCAGTTGGTGTTCGAGTTGGGGGTGCCGGTGCTGGGCATCTGTTACGGCATGCAGACCATGGCGCAACAACTGGGCGGCGAGGTGGAGTCGTCGGATCATCACGAGTACGGCTACGCCCAGGTGCGGGCGCGCGGCCACACCCGCCTGCTGAGCGATATCGAGGACCACACCAGCCCCGAGGGGCACGGCCTGCTCGACGTCTGGATGAGTCACGGCGACCGCGTCAATCGCATGCCCGAGGGCTTCACGCTGCTGGCCTCCACCGACTCGGCGCCCATCGCCGGCATGGCAGACGAGGCGCGCGCCTTCTACGGCGTGCAGTTCCACCCCGAAGTGACCCACACCCGCCAGGGCCAGCGCATCATCAACCGCTTCGTTCATGACATCTGCGGCTGCGCCGCGCTGTGGACGCCGGACAACATTATCGAGGATTCGATCAAGAGCATCCGTGCGCAGGTGGGCAGCGACGAGGTGTTGCTCGGCCTCTCCGGCGGCGTCGACTCGTCGGTGGTGGCGGCGCTGCTGCACCGGGCCATCGGCGATCAGCTCACCTGCGTGTTCGTGGACAACGGCCTGTTGCGCCACCAGGAGGGCGACCAGGTGATGGCCACCTTTGCCGAACACATGGGCGTGAAGGTGATCCGCGTCGACGCCGAACAACGTTTCCTCGGCGAGCTGGCCGGGGTCAGCGACCCGGAGCAAAAGCGCAAGATCATCGGCCGCGTCTTCGTCGAGGTGTTCGAAGAGGAGGCCAACAGGCTCAAAAGGGTCAAATGGTTGGCACAGGGCACCATCTATCCCGACGTCATCGAATCGGCCGGCGCCAAGAGCGGCAAGGCCCACGTGATCAAGTCGCACCACAACGTCGGCGGCCTGCCGGAGCATATGAAGCTGCAGCTGCTGGAGCCGCTGCGTGAGCTGTTCAAGGATGAGGTGCGCAAGCTCGGCGTCGAGGCCGGCCTGCCCTCCGAAATGGTCTACCGCCACCCGTTTCCGGGTCCGGGCCTGGGGGTGCGCATTCTGGGCGAGGTGAAAAAGGAATACGCCGACATCCTGCGCCTGGCCGACCACATCTTCATCGAGGAGCTGCGCAAGGCCGATTTGTACGACAAGACCTCCCAGGCCTTCGCCGTGTTCCTGCCGGTGAAGTCGGTGGGCGTCACCGGCGACGGCCGCCGCTACGAATACGTGGTGGCGCTGCGCGCGGTGGAGACCATCGATTTCATGACCGCCCGCTGGGCGCACCTGCCGTACGAGTTCCTGGAGACGGTGTCGCGCCGCATCATCAACGAGGTGAAGGGGATCTCGCGGGCGGTCTACGACATCTCCAGCAAGCCGCCCGCCACCATCGAGTGGGAGTGACCGTAATTCAGTGAAGGTAAACCC
>DFMR01000186.1 GCA_002376325.1 Proteobacteria bacterium UBA3588
CGCTGTGTGAATGATGCCCCGCAAGTCCCGTAGTGTCTGTAGGAGTTTTCCTACAAATTGATTCCGAGGCGACCGACCTCTTCTGGCCGAAAGTGGAACTCAGCGGAGGCGCCTTCTGATTAGGCCATTGCCCGGTGATGTGAGGACAGCCATTCAAGGCCGGAATGCGTTTCCGATCATCATCACGCCGTACTTTTCAGATTTAATTTGCCTATGACGCTTTCGCCTGGACAGTAACGCCTATTCGACGGTTACGCTCTTGGCGAGGTTGCGCGGCTGATCCACGTCGGTGCCGCGCAGGACGGCGACGTGGTAGGCGAGCAGTTGCAGGGGGATGGTGAAAATAATCGGGGTGACGTGATCGCCGGCGGCGGGGAGGACGGTGACGTGGACCCGCTCGGAGCCGTTGAGGCCGCTGGCGTGGTCGGCAAAGACGTAGAGTTCGCCGCCGCGGGCGCGCACCTCTTCCAGATTGGATTTGAGTTTTTCCAGCAGTTCGTCGTTGGGTGCGACGGCGATGACCGGCATCTCTTCGTCCACCAGGGCCAGCGGGCCGTGTTTGAGTTCGCCGGCGGGGTAGGCTTCGGCGTGGATGTAGGAGATCTCCTTGAGCTTGAGGGCGCCCTCCATCGCCACCGGGTATTGCACGCCGCGGCCGAGGAACAGGGCGTGCTGTTTGGTGGTGAAGCGTTCGGCCAGTTGCAGGATCGCCGGGTCGAGGGCGAGCACCGCTTCCACTTGGCGCGGCAGGGCGGCGAGCTGGTCTACGATGGCGGCTTCGCCTTCGGCGCTCAGTTTGTGGCGGCGGCCGAGGGCCACGACGATGAGCAGCAGCGCAACCAACTGGGTGGTGAAGGCCTTGGTGGAGGCGACGCCGATCTCGGGGCCGGCGCGGGTCATCAGCGTCAGGTCGGCCTCGCGCACGAGGGAGCTTTCGGGGACGTTGCAAATCGCCAAGGTCGGGTAGCTGACTTTGATCCCTGCCGATTTGATCCCCTCACCCCTGCCCTCTCCCTGGTGGAGAGGGGGCGCACTAGTGGCCGTCGCGTTGCGTTCGGCTTTGATCTTGCGCATGGCGGCGAGGGTGTCGGCGGTCTCGCCGGACTGGGAGATGAAGACGTATAGCGCGTCGCGCTCCAGCACTGGGTGGCGGTAACGAAATTCGCTCGCCACCTCGACCCGGCACGGAACGCCCGCTAGGCCCTCGAACCAGTTGCGGGCGACCAGGCCGGCGTGGAAACTGGTGCCGCAGGCGACGATCTGTACCGAGCGCACCCGATCCAATACGGCCGCGGCCTGGGGACCGAAGGCCGCTTCCAGTACGTGATGATCGGCGATGCGCCCCTCCAGGGTCTCGGCGATGGCCTGGGGCTGTTCGTGGATCTCTTTGAGCATGTAGTGGCGATACTCGCCGCGCTCGACGGCATCGAGGCTCAGCTCGCTCTCCCTGACCGGGCGCTGCACCGGGCGGCCGGCGGCGTTGTAGACGGTGACCGACTCGCGGGTGATGTCGGCGATGTCGCCCTCTTCCAGGAACAGGAAACGACGCGTCACCGGCAGCAGGGCGGCGACGTCGGAGGCAATGAAATTTTCGCCGATGCCGACGCCGACCACCAGCGGGCTGCCGCGGCGCGCGGCGATCATCCGGCCGGGCTCGGCGCTGCTGATCACGCCCAGGGCGTAGGCGCCGTGCAGTTCGGCGACGGTGGCCTGCACCGCGGCGAGCAGGTCGCGGCCGGCGTCGGTGTGGGCGTGGATGCGGTGCGCCATCACCTCGGTATCGGTTTCGGAACTGAACTCGTAGCCCTGCTCGCGCTGCTGGCTGCGCAGGGCCTCGTAGTTCTCGATGATGCCGTTGTGGACGATGGCGACGGTGTCGCGGGAGAGATGCGGATGGGCGTTGCGTTCGCTGGGCACGCCGTGGGTGGCCCAGCGGGTGTGGGCGATGCCGGTGGTGCCGCGCAGGGGGTTCTGGCCCATCGCCTCGGCGAGGGCGGCCACCTTGCCCAGGGCGCGCACCCGCTGCATCCGGTCGCTGTCGTCCAGCACGGCGATGCCGGCCGAGTCGTAGCCGCGGTATTCCAGGCGGCGCAGCCCTTCGATCAGGATGGCTACGACGTCGCGCTCCGCTACACCGCCTACGATTCCACACATNNGCGCCGATGGCGCTCTTTTTCACTTCGACGAAGTTGCCGATGTGGACGCCGTCGGCCAGCCGTGTTTCCGGACGAATACGGGCGAACGGTCCGATGTGGGCGCCGGCACCGATGACCGCATCCTCGATGACGCTCATCGCCTTGATTTCGCTGCCTTCACCGATCTTTGCATTTTTCAGTACGCAGTTGGGGCCGACGGCGACGCCGTCGCCCAACACTACGTTGCCCTCCAGCACCACCCCGACGTCGATGACGACGTCGCGCCCGGCCGTAAGGGTGCCGCGCAGATCGAAGCGTTCGGGGTCGCGCAGGGTCACGCCTGCCAGCATCAGCGTCTGCGCCTGACGCCGCTGCAACGCCCGCTCCAGCGCGGCGAGCTGGGTGCGATCGTTGACACCGCTGACCTCTTCCACCGTCGGCGCGGCGACGCTGCGGACCGCAACGCGGTCGGTCACCGCCATGGCGACGATGTCGGTAAGGTAGTACTCACTCTGGGCATTATCGTTGTCGAGCCGCGCCAGCCAATCGCGCAGCCGCGCGGCGGAGACCGCCAGCAGGCCGGTGTTGCCTTCGCGGATCGCGCGCTGCTGCTCGTCGGCGTCCTTCTGTTCGACGATGCGGCTGATGCGGCCGCCGGCATCGCGCACGATGCGGCCATAGCCGGTGGGATCGTCCAGCGTCACGGTGATGAGGGCGAGAGCGTCGGCAGCGGCGGCAGTGAGGTCGCGCAGCGTCTCGGCGCGGATCAGCGGCACGTCGCCGTAGAGCACCAGCACCGTGCTGCCGTCATCCACGCCGGGCAGCGCCTGCGCCACCGCATGGCCGGTGCCGAGCTGGCGCTCCTGCAACACCCAGGCGACGTCCAGATCCGCCAGCCGCTCCCGCACCTGTTCGGCGCCATGGCCGTACACCACGTGGATATGCCGCGGCGCCAGTTCGCGCGCGACGTCGTGCACGCGGCGTAACATCGGCTCGCCGCCGATCTCATGCAGCACTTTGGGCAATGCCGACTTCATCCGGGTGCCCTGGCCGGCGGCGAGAATAATTACTTCAAGAGGCTGGGTCATGGCTCTATGTGCCTGGCCGAAGTTATCTGCGAGAACCGCAATCGTATCGTTGCTTCAACGACTCATACACCGGCGCGCGGCGAGCGCGTCGTGCCGGCGTATTGTCATATAGATCACCATCCATATCCTGTGCGACAGTTCGTGCTTCGGCCGCTCAGTGCATCCCCTGCGCCTGTTGCGCCTCGCCGGCTATCCGCTCGTCCGGCGTAGCGTCGCGTAGCGCCGCGACCTCGACGGCGAAGACCACCGTCTTACCGGCAAAAGGGTGGTTGCCGTCCAGGGTCACGGTGCCGGCGTCGATATGGGTCACCACCATGTTGATGGTTTCGCCCGCTTCGTTGTAGAACTCGGCCTGGGCACCCTTTTGGCGAAACTCCGGCGGCACGTTCTCGATCACGTCGGTAAAGGTCTTGCTCGGATCGTGCGGGCCGAAACCCTCCTCCGGCGTCAGTATCACCTCGACGCGATCGCCGACGCCCTTGCCCTCCAGCGCCGCCTCGATCTTTTCGAACAGCCCGACGCGGCCGCCGTGCAGGTAGTCGACCGGGATGTCGACCACCTCCATCAGATTGTCATCCTGGCTGTCGCGGACGCTGTAGGTGATGGAGACGACCTTGTTGCGTCCGACCCGCTGCTCTGCCATTACCTGCTCTCCAAATGCAAAAAGGGCAGTGTAACACTGCCCTTTTTGGTTCTCACGCCTTCCGTTACGTTCAAACCCTGGCCCTCTCCCGCAAGCGCCGAAGGGTTTGCAACTGGGCGATGGCCTGGGCCAGTTCCGCCTGGGCCTCGGCATATTCGAGCTCGCTGGTGCGGTCCTGCATGGCACGTTCGGCCCGCTCTTTCGCCTGCTGGGCGGCGGCCTCGTCCACGTCCTTGGCGCGCAACGCGGTGTCGGCCAACACGGTAACGGTGTGCGGCTGAACCTCCAGGACGCCGCCGGAGACGTAAAAGAACTCCTCTTCGCCGCCCTGTTTGACGACGCGCACCTGGCCGGGCCGCAGCGTGGTCAGGTAAGGACAGTGGCGGGGCATGACGCCCACCTCGCCCTCCAGCGCCGGGGCGAACAGCTGCTCCACCGTACCGGCAAAGATGGAGGCCTCGGCGCTCACTACGTCTACGTGCATGGTCATTGCCATTGCTCTACCCCCATTTCACGTCGCTTAGACGCTCTTGCCCCGCTCGACGGCCTCTTCGATGGTGCCGACCATGTAGAAGG
>DFMR01000149.1 GCA_002376325.1 Proteobacteria bacterium UBA3588
CCGGTTGGGAAACGCCCCGCCAGGCGGGGCGTTTTTGTTTGTGCGCTACTGCACCGAACCCCGCCGCACCGGCTCGATGCCCGGCATCATCGCGTCGAACCCGCCGCTGATCTTCGGCCGCGTACCCACCGTTGTGTCGCCACCAGTGCCGTGCCGGTTACAGTCCCCTATGCCGCCCCCGGCGGGTGTTCCTGCAACAGCAGCGTCAGATCGTGCAGCTCGCGATAGCGCCCCGCCACCGTCTGTAAATACGCCAACGTGCGGGGGATGTCCTTGAGATATCCCGCCTTGCCGTCACGATGGTTGAGACGGGCAAATATCCCGATGGCCTTGAGGTGCCGCTGCACCCCCATCAGGTCGAACCAACGCAGAAAACGTTCTTCGTCGCGCTCACGCAGAATGCCTGAGTCGAACGCCAGATGCTGATAGCCCAGCGCCCACGCCTCCACCAACGCCTGCGGCCAGGCGATATAGCAATCGCGCAGCAGCGACACCAGGTCGTAGGTGACCGGGCCGAACACGGCGTCCTGGAAGTCGAGGATACCCGGATTGTGCGGCGCCACCATCAGATTGCGCGAATGATAGTCGCGATGTACCGCCACCTGCGGCTGCGCCAGCGCCGTGGCCGCCAGCAGACGAAAGGCGTTGTCCAGCACCTGCTGTTCCGCCGCGCCCAGGGTCAGCCCCAAGTGCCGTCCCAGATACCAGTCGCGAAACAGCTCCATTTCACGCAGCAGCAGCGCCTCGTCATAGGGCGGCAGTTCCCCCGCGCCGGGACCGCACGCCTGCAACGTCACCAGCGCGCCGAGGGCGTCGCCGTAGAGACGTCCGACGCTACCCTCATCGAGCGCAGCCAGATATTGCTGCGTCCCGAGATCCGACAACAACAAAAATCCCCGTCCCGGATCGTCGGCCAGGACTTCCGGCACGTTGAGGCCGATCTCACGCAGCCGCCGCGCGATCGCGACGAACGGGCGCGTATCCTCCTGTCCCGGCGGGGCATCCATGACGATGCGGCTCTCGCCGTCGAATGTGACACGGAAATAGCGCCGAAAACTGGCGTCGGACGAGGCCGGGGCAATTTCGTAACAGGGCAGGCCGATGTCGTGTTGCAGCCAGTGATTCAGTTGTTCCAGGCGATGCGGCACGTTGCACTCTCACGAAAAAGACGGGAGCCGCCATTATAGCGGCAATCTCATCCTCGCCGCGGCCCCTCCGCAGGGTGCCGTCATCGGCATTGAACTGTTGCGGGCCGGCATCGGTCACATCGATAACTTCAGCAACCGCTGTGTGACCCTGGCGGAGGCCCTTGGGGCACGCTACCGTCCGAGGAGGGCACCTTGCCGGGCCTGGATTACCGTTACCGCCGCGCATCTGCGCCAGACCGGCGTGACGGCGTTCCGGCCGCTCACGCCGCGCTGCGCCTGCCGGGCCGCGGGAATTGCGGCCTGGACCTCGGCGCCCCGAAAACCACCCGCAGCGTGTAGCCGCCCCTCGAACTGCAAGGACCGGGCGCCTTGGCCGGCGCCGCGAAGAGGTGGCCGATCGTGATATCCTAAACTCTCAGTAATTCCGGAAGCCGTTATGAAAAGAATCCTTGTCGCCGCCGCCTTGCTGGTCGGCTCCCTGTCGTTCCTCGCCCCGTCGTCGTATGCGGCACCGTCCCAGCCCGCGCCGGCCGCAACCCAGCCCGCCGCGCAGAACGCCGCCCCGGCGCAACCGCTCAACAGCGTCGTTGCGGTGGTCAACGACGACGTCATTACCGCCGTCGAGTTGGCCAAGCGGGTGCATACGGTGCTGATGCAGCTGCGCCAGAACAACACCCCGCCGCCGCCGCTGCAACTGCTGCGGCGCCAGGTTCTGGAGCGGCTGATCGTCGAGCGGCTGCAGCTGACCATGGCGGCTAACAAGGGGATCAAAGTCGGCGACGAGCAACTCAACGCCGTCATCGGCCGCATCGCCGCGCAGAACAAGCTCACACTCGACCAGTTCCGCGCCGCGCTGGCCAAGGAGGGCGTCGCCTTCGCCGATTTCCGCACGCAGATCCGCGACCAGATCATCATGAATGACCTGCGCCAACGCGAAGTGGACAGTCAGGTTCACGTGACGCCGGAAGAGGTGGACGAGTTTCTGACACGCAACGCGGGCAGCAGCAACCTCAACGTGGAATACCACCTCGGCCACATCCTGATCTCGGTGCCCGAGGGCGCCTCGCCCGAACAGGTGCAACAGGCCCGCGCCAAGGCGGAGAAGGTACTGACGCAGCTGCGCGGCGGCGCCGATTTCAAACAGGAAGCGGCCAGCTATTCGGGCGGCCAGCATGCGTTGCAGGGCGGCGACCTGGGCTGGCGCCGCTGGGGCCAGTTACCGACCGAATTTGCCAACGCCGTGGTTACCATGGCGCCGGGCGACATCAGCGGCCTGATCCGCACCTCCAGCGGCTTCCACATCATCAAACTCTATGAAAAGCGCGGCGAGAAGCGTGAAATGGTGACCCAGACCCATGCTCGCCACATCCTGATCCGTACCAACGACATCACCTCCGACTACGACGCCCGCACCAAACTCTCGCGCCTGCGCGACCGCATCCTGGCCGGCGAAAGCTTCGCCGATCTGGCCCGCGCCAACTCGGAAGATCCGGGCTCCGCATCCAAGGGCGGCGACCTGGGCTGGGTCAATCCCGGCTCTTTGGTGCCGGAGTTCGAGAAACAGATGGACGCGCTCAAACCCGGTCAGATCAGCCAGCCGTTCAAGACCCAATTCGGCTGGCACATCGTGCAGGTATTGGGCCGGCGCCAACGCGACAACACCGACGAACTGCGTCAGGCCCGCGCCGAAGAGGCGATCCGCCAGCGCAAGATCGAAGAGGCGACCCAGGATTGGCTGCGCCGCCTGCGCGACGAGGCCTACGTCGAATACCACCTCAACGGCAACTAGAACACAGGTACGGGATACGAGTGACGAGCGATGAGGGCAAGCGCGCGCTACGCGCACAACCCAATGACGACCGAGGGCGGAGCGAGTACGCCCCGACCCCGTTCCTCCCGCTTCGCCTGGCGCTGACGCCGGGCGAACCGGCGGGCATCGGCCCCGACCTCGCGCTCCAACTGGCGCAGCGGCCGCAGCCGCTGGAGCTGGTGGCCATCGCCGATCCCGAGCTGCTGCGCGCCCGTGCGCAGCAGCTTGGCCTGCCGTTGACCCTGCGCACCTTCGACCCGGCCACGGCGCCACGCGCCGCCGCAGCCGGTGAGCTGACGCTGTTGCCGGTGCCGCTGGCCGCCACCGTCCAGGCCGGCCGCCTCGACCCCGCCAACGCGCCCTATGTGCTGGAGACCCTGCGCCGCGCCGTCGACGGCTGCCGCGACGGCAGCTTCGCCGCCCTGGTCACCGGCCCGGTGCACAAGGGGGTGATCAACGACGCCGGCATCCCCTTCACCGGCCACACCGAATTCCTCGCCGAACGCACCGCGACCCCGCGGGTGGTGATGATGCTCGCCACCGAGGGTCTGCGCGTCGCCCTGGCCACCACCCATCTGCCGCTGCGCGCGGTCGCCGATGCCATCACCCCCGCGCTGCTCACCGAGGTGCTCACCATCCTGCATCACGATCTGCGCCGGCGCTTCGCCATCGCCGCACCGCGCATCCTGGTCTGCGGCCTCAACCCCCACGCCGGCGAAGGCGGTCACCTGGGACGCGAAGAGCTGGAAGTGATCGGCCCGACCCTGGAGACGCTACGCGCCCGGGGCATGCAGCTCATCGGCCCGCTGCCCGCCGACACCCTGTTCACCCCGCGCCACCTGGCCCAGGCCGACGCCGTGCTCGCCATGTACCACGATCAAGGTCTGCCGGTACTCAAATACAAAGGCTTCGGCCGCGCCGTCAACGTCACCCTCGGTCTGCCCATCGTCCGCACCTCGGTCGACCACGGCACCGCCCTCGACCTCGCCGGCAGCGGCCGGGCCGACACCGGCAGCCTCGAATACGCCATCGAAGTGGCGCTGCAAATGTGCGGAAAAGGACCTTCAACCACGGGGAACACGGGGTAGGCAAGCCCAAGATCCTGTATTCGCGCCACCCGCCTGAGAGCGTTGCTGCGAAACCACATGAGTACTGTGGCCGTACCCTGCGGTAAACTAACCGCTTAATCCAGTACGGTATACACATGTTGCCCTGTGCCCCCCGTGCCCCGTGGTTATCGCTTTTGTCTTTAGGAACTTCCATGGAACACAAAGCCCGCAAACGTTTCGGCCAGAACTTCCTGCATGATCGCGGCGTCATCGAGCGCATCGTGCGCGTCATCGGCCCCAAACCCGACGACCGGCTGGTGGAGATCGGCCCCGGCCTCGGCGCCCTCACCCTGCCGCTGCTCGAAGCGGCCGGCCATTTGGAGGTGGTGGAACTGGACCGCGACCTGATCCCTAAGCTGGAAACCCTGTGCGCCGGCCGCGGCGCGCTCGCCATCCACAGCGCCGACGCCCTCAGGTTCGACTTCTGCGCCCTCGCCGGCGCGGACAAACTGCGCATCGCCGGCAACCTGCCCTACAACATCTCCACCCCGCTGCTGTTCCATCTGCTCAGTCAGGCCCGCTGCATCCGCGACATGCACTTCATGCTGCAAAAGGAGGTGGTCGATCGCCTCGCCGCCCTCCCCGACTGCAAGGACTACGGCCGCCTCTCGGTGATGGTGCAATACCGCTGCAAGGTCGAGCGTCTGTTCACCGTCCCGCCCGGCGCCTTCATCCCCGCGCCCAAGGTCGACTCCGCCATCGTCCGCCTCATCCCCTACGACGCCCCGCCGGTGCAGGTGGACGACGTCGCCACGTTGGAAAAAGTGGTCGCCCAGGCCTTCGGCCAGCGCCGCAAGACCCTGCGCAACACGCTCCGGGATCTGGTCGATGCCGCCGTGATGGAATCAATCGGCATCAACCCGCAGCGCCGCGCAGAGACGCTGACGCTGGCGGAGTTTGCGGCGCTGGCCAACTGCTGCAAAACTCGTTGATACCTACAAGGTAGGATGTGGTGAGGTACCAACCGCATCAATTGCAACGGCAGGGGAACACGAACGATGCGGTTCGTTGCGCTCACCGCATTCTCCACATTCAAATCACATAGAGAGTCCAACATATGGAATCCGACCGCTACCAACGAGGCTGGGACAAACTCAAGGTCCATATCCACGGCGCGCTCAACGTCGGCTGCAGCCGGCAGGAGATCGTCGAGATCATGATCCAGATGGCGGTCTACGCCGGTTTCCCCGCGGCGCTCAACGGCACCTTCGCGGCGCAGG
>DFMR01000160.1 GCA_002376325.1 Proteobacteria bacterium UBA3588
GACAACCGTCATATCCTGCCCGACGAGTTCCTTCCTGCCGCTGAACAGGCCGGTCTGATGGATGCCATCGACCGCTGGGTGCTGGTGCATACGTTCAAGGCTATGGTGGAGCGGCGGCGCAAGGGGAAAGAGACCAAATTCTTCATCAAACTCTCCGGCGGAGCACTCAAAGACGAGAAACTGCTGCCGTGGCTGCGCGATCTGCTCCAGTCGGCCAAGGCCGACGGTTCCCATATCACCCTGGAGATGAGCGAAGCGGTCGCGAGCAGCAACCTGAAGCAGATTAAGCCGCTTATCGACGGTCTGCATCAGTTGCGCATGAAATTCGGCCTCGATCACTTCGGCGTGGCGCCCAACTACGTCAACCTGCTGCGCCACTGCGATGCCGATTACCTGAAGATCGACGGCAGCCTGATCCGTGGTCTGGCGCAAAGCCAGGAGAACCAGACCCGGGTACGGGAAATTACCGCGATGGCCAAGGAGAGCGGCAAGAAGACCATCGCCGAGTTCGTCGAAGACGCCAATACGCTCGCCACCCTGTGGTCCTGCGGCATCGACTACATCCAGGGCTACTTCCTGCAACAGCCCGGCACCGAAATGAACTACGACTTCAACGCCGGCTAGCGTTGCCTCGCAGCGAATAGCAAAACCTGACACAAGCCGCCGAACGCACCGAAAACGGCAAAGCGCTAAAAAACAGGCATTCCTGACGATCTTGGCGCCTTAGCGCAATCAACATCCGTTGCAACCCGCAATCATCACACTCGCCAAGCCGTTTATGCCCTTTGAGTGCAAAGCACGCCAGGATATCGTGAACCCTTCGCAGGTACCCTCGGTGTTTTCCGTAACCTCGGCGGTTGCGGTAACGACCGTTAGACGATAAACGAGGCCGGCATAACGCCGGCCTCGTTTTGTGCCGCGCTCATCTACATGGCGCTGCGCCGCTGCAGTGCGGCGATGCGCTCCTCCAGCGGCGGGTGCGACAGGAACAGGCGCTTCAGGCCGTGGCCAATGCCGCCGACGATACCGAAGGCGGCCATCTGATCGGGCAACTGCGATGCGCCGTGGTTGAGTTGTAGACGCTGTAGCGCAGCGATCATCTTGCGGTTGCCCGCCAGGTCGGCGCCGCCGGCATCGGCACGGAATTCGCGCTGGCGCGAAAACCACATGACGATCACGGTGGCGATGATCCCGAGCACCACCTCGGCCAGGATGGTGGTTATCCAGTAGGCCGGGCCGGTGTCGCGTTCGTTCTTGAACACCACGCGATCGACGGTATAGCCGATCACCCGTGCGAAGAAGATGACAAAGGTGTTCACCACACCCTGAATCAGCGTCAACGTCACCATGTCGCCGTTGGCGACATGGGTGATTTCGTGGCCCAGCACGGCCTCGGCCTCCTCCTGCGTCATGGTGTGCAGCAGGCCGGTACTGACCGCCACCAGCGCCTTGTTACGGTTCGGGCCGGTCGCGAACGCATTGATCTCCGGAGCGTCGTAGATCGCCACTTCCGGCATGCCGATGCCGGCCCGCTGCGCGTGGCGGCGAACCGTTTCCACCAGCCACTGCTCGGCGGCATTGGCCGGCCGCTCGATCACGGTGGCGCCGGTCATCCGCTTGGCCATCCACTTGGAGATGGCCAGGGAGATCAGCGAACCGCCGAAACCGAAGACCGCCGCGAAAATCAGCAGCCCAGCGTAGTTGATCCCATAGCGGTTGCCCGCGACCAGCATGCGATCCACGCCCAGTAGCTGCAGCACCACGCCGAGTACCACGACGATCGCCAGGTTAGTGATCAGAAAAAGAAAAATTCGCTTCATGGTTGCTTCCCGTCTCCTCGTGCCAGGTATGTACCGGCGGCTGTGACCCTACCGTAGATGGGGTCATAGCCTCCGGCTTCAAAGAGACCAATCGCCACTATCCGTGCTCATAAGACCGGCCGGCGCCGGCCGCGGTTCCCGCTTTGCAGAAAAAATTTAACGAAAATTTAACGTCCATGCCGATGCTGCGGTATAATCATAATTTAACGTAATATTTACATAAAGACCGTTTTACGCCGCTCCGGAACACCGCGATATGAACCAAGTCCCGCAATGCGACCTCTTCTGGGTCAAGTTATTCCCCTTCCTGCGCTGGTGGCCACAGCTCAACAAAGGAACGGTCCGCGTCGACCTGCTGGCTGCCGTTACCGGTGCCATCATCGTCTTGCCGCAAGGTGTCGCCTTTGCCTCCATCGCCGGTATGCCGCCCGAATACGGCCTCTACGCAGCGATGATCCCGGCCATCGTCGCCGCCCTGTTCGGGTCCTCCTGGCACTTGGTTTCCGGCCCCACCACTGCGGCCTCCATCGTGCTGTTCGCTTCGCTCAGCGCACTCGCCGTGCCCGGCTCCCCCGAATACGTCAAGCTGGCGCTGACCCTGACTTTCATGGTGGGTCTGCTGGAACTGGGGATGGGACTGGCGCGCATGGGCACCCTGGTCAACTTCATCTCCCATTCGGTGGTGATCGGCTTTACCGCGGGCGCTGCCATCCTCATCGCCACCAAACAGATCAAGAACTTCTTCGGCGTGCCGATCCCGCGCGGCCTCCATTTTCACGAGGTGTTCATCACCCTGTTCCACCAGTTCGACAAGGTGAACGGCTATGTGACCCTGGTGAGTGTCGTCACCCTGCTCGCCGGTATCCTGGTCAAGCGCCTCGCCCCGCGTTTTCCCTACATGATCGTGGCCATGGTGGCGGGCAGCGTGGTGGCCCTGATCCTCAACACCACGGTCGGCCAGGAGGTCTCCCGCATCACCACCGTCGGCGCGCTGCCGGCCACCCTGCCGCCGCTGTCATCGCCGGACTTCGGTCTCGACACCATCAAACAACTGGCGCCGGTGGCACTGGCGGCGGCCCTGCTGGCACTCACCGAAGCGGTCTCCATCGCCCGCGCCCTGGGCGCCCGCGCCGGCCAGCGCATCGACGGCAACCAGGAGTTCATCGGCCAGGGGCTGTCCAACATCGTCGGCAGCTTCTTCTCCGCTTACGTGGCCACCGGCTCGTTCAACCGCAGCGGGGTCAACTACGAGGCCGGCGCCCGCACTCCGCTGGCCGCCGCCTTCGCCGGTATCCTGCTGATCGGCATCATGCTGGTGGTGGCGCCGTATGCGGATTATCTGCCCAACGCCGCCATGGCCGGCATTCTGTTTCTGGTCGCCTGGGGCTTGATCGATTTCCACCACATTGCGCAGATCGTTCGCACCAGCCGCTCGGAAACGGTGATCCTGGGCGCCACCTTCTCCGGCACTCTATTCCTGGAGCTGGAATTTGCCATCATGCTCGGCGTCTTCCTGTCGCTGATGTTCTACCTCAACCGCACCTCGCGGCCGCGCATCCTCAGCCGCGTTCCCAACCCTGGCGACTCGCAGCGCAGCTTCACCACCGACGGCTCGTTGCCCGAATGTCCGCAGCTCAAGATCATGCGGATCGACGGTTCACTCTTTTTCGGCGCGGTAAGCAACGTCGAACAGGCGATGCACAACGTCGACGCGCTCAATCCGCAGCAAACACATCTGATGTTGGTGGCTAAAGGGATCAATTTCGTTGACCTTGCCGGCGCTGAACTGCTGGCCGGCGAAGCCGAGCGCCGCCGCAAACTGGGGGGCGGCCTCTATCTCTATGAGGTGAAAGATGCCGTTTGGGAGATACTGGACAAAGGCGGCTATATCGACGCCATCGGCCGACTGAACCTCTTCCATGCCAAGGAGACCGCTTTGAATACCATCGTCGATGCGCGACTCGATCATGACCTGTGCCGCCGATGCGACAAACGAATCTTCCGCGAATGTGCTCGCTACGCCGACCCTGCCCCCACTCCCCTGCCGTGCCTGCCGCCGCAGCAGCCGTGATATGATGGCTACCCTTGAATTGACACACTACATTGGTAAGCAATGCGCGCGGGCACCATCGGAGTCAAGACAGTACGTCTCGCAGCCGGGAGATTTGTCTCCTCGGTGGGCGCGCTGCCGTCGCGCGTTGCTGCGTTCTGGCAACGTATCCAACCACGCCGTTTTCCCGTTGCCTATAAGCTGGCCGTCACCATCACCGTAGTCATCACCGTGGGGATGACGCTGCTCGGCTCGGTGATCATGGACAATCAGACCCGGCTGCTGCGCCAGCAGACCAACCAGTTTGGTCACGCACTGATCCGTCAACTGGCGGACACCATCAGGGAACCCCTGCTGGCGAGTGATGCGCTGACGCTGCGCACCGCCGCCGATGCCATGACCAGCCGCGCAGGCATACTCGGCACAGCCATCTATGCCGACGATGCACACGCTCTCGTGGCGGACGGGCTGGTACCTCCGTCGCCGCAAGTGAAATCGCTGCTGCAACGGATCAGCGACGGCGATACCATTGCGGCAGCCGAATGGCACGCCGCGCAAGCAGACGACGTCAGAACCGTCATTACCTTCTTTACGCCCATCGTGGTGCGCAAACTCACCGTCGGCTACGCCCTGGTTACCCTCGATCATTCGCAGCTGATGCAGGCACAGCACGATACCCTGCGCGCCATCACCGCCGCCACCATATTGATGGTCCTGCTCGGCGCCGTTACATCGGTCTTCATCGGCAAGCGGCTGACACGCCCCATCAACGAATTGATGGACGCCAGCCTGGCGATTTCACGCGGCGACTACGGCTTCCGCCTCGACGAGCGGCGCAACGACGAGATCGGCACTTTGATGGGGGTGTTCAACACCATGACTGCCGGCCTGCTGCGCAAGGAGCAGGTGGAGCAGGTGTTCTCCCGTTACATGGCGCCCAAGGTGGCACAGGAAGTACTCAACGACCTGGATCAGATACAGCTGGGCGGTCAGCATGTTGAAGCCAGCGTTCTGTTTGCCGATATCGCGGGCTTCACCACCATGTCGGAAAACATGACGCCGCAGGAGGTCAACAGCCTGCTGAACGAATATTTCGACCTCATCGCCCAAGCGGCGCATGTCTACCATGGCCATATCGATAAATTCATGGGCGACTGCGCCATGCTGGTGTTTGGCGTACCGCAGTACGACGCACAGCATCCGCTGCAGGCGGTCCGCTGCGCGGTGTTGATCCAACGTCTGATCGAGGCGCTCAACCAGCGCCGCATCAAGCGCAATGAGGTTGCCGTCCACTTCCACATCAGCTGCAACTCCGGCGTCATGTTGGCCGGCAATATGGGTTCGCGTGACCGCATGGAATACACGGTGGTCGGCGACGCCGTCAATCTCGCATCGCGTCTTGGCGGCATTGCCGAGGCGGGCCAAATCATCATCGCCAAGCCGATGCGCGATCTGCCGCTGCTGGCCGACGAAATCGTCAGCGTGGAACACGCCACCATCCGCCTGCGCGGCATACATGAGCCGGTCGCGACCCATCAGGTATTGGACGTGGCGACCGCGCACCAGGCCTATCTGAAGCAGCAGATGCAACATATCCTGCGGCGCGTCGTCGACCACAAGGTGGCCTGATGTGGCGGCGCCTGACATTGCTGTTGGTTGCGTTGCAACTGGGCGGTTGCGCCTATATCGCAGCGGTCAGCGGCCATCTCGAGCAACAGGTCGACGCCTGGGTGGCGCAACAGGACTACGGCGAGGCGCTGGCGGCGCTCAGTTACGTCAAGCCGACCGATCCCGACTATAAACACCTCATGGCCAAACGTGCGGCCATCGAGACGATGGCCCGCCGCTACGCCCGGCACACCGTCGGCGAGGCGGATCAACTGGCGCGCCAGGGCAATTGGAGCCGGGCGCTGCATGAATACGATGTGGCGCAATCCCGGCTTCCGCAGAGCGGCACGCTGCGCCGCGGACGCGCGCAATTGGAACAGCGCCAACAGGCGCAGCTCATCGAACTGGACCTCAATCTGCTTGTCGCGCGCGGCGAGGGTCTGCAGCGCCAACTGCCGATCTATGCCGACATCGCACGGACCAATCCGCGCGACAGCGAGGCGCAACGAGAACTCGGCACGGTCCGCAAACAGGCCAAAGACATTGCAACCGAACTGGTACAACGCGGCCGTGCCGCCCTGGCGCACGGTGCGCTGACCACCGCCCGCCGGACGCTGCCATTGGCCCTGCGTCTGATGCCGAATGCCGACACCCGCCAGGCCAATCAGGAGCTGTTGCGGCGTCTCGCCCCCAGCGGCACGCAAACCGCCCGGGACGACAATACCAAGGAGCTGCTGCGAAGCTACCGGCAGGCGTTACACAACAAGGATCTGGTCGAGGCACAGCGCCTGCTGTCGCTGTTGGAGCTGCAACCATCTGCACCGTCACAGCTGTCGGCGCTACGCAGTGACCTGAACGACCGGATTGCCGATGCGGTACACCGCTACGTCGACCGCGGGGTCGCATTGTACGGCCATGGGAGATATGAAGATGCCCTCGCCGAATGGCACAAGGCGCAGGAACTCGATCCGGAAAACGACGTGGTCAACAGCCACATTGCCCGCGCCGAGCGGGTTCTGGAAAAACTGCAGTCGCTGAAGGAAAAACAGGGCGCCGACACGACGCCCTGAACCAGGCATCACTCTTTTTCACCCGCCATCATCGCATCGACACGCTGGAGACCACGCGGCAGCTTGTTGCCGCGCCGGCCGCGCTCGCCGCGATAGTGTTCCAGATCGGCGCCCTTCAGGGTGATGTGGCGCTTGCCGGCGAACAGCGTAATGGCGCCATTGGCCGGCACCACCGCGGCCGCCACCACGTACTCCTCGCGCAGCGCCGCCTTGTTGGACGGAATGCCGATGATCTTGTTGCCCTTGCCGCGCGCCATCTGCGGCAGCTCCTTGAGCGGGAACACCAGCAGACGACCGTCATTGGTGACCGTCGCAATCAGATCGTGCTCGTAATCGCTGACCCGCTGCGGCGGCAGCACCTTGGCGCCGCTCGGCAGCGTCAGCACCGCCTTACCGGCCTTGTTGCGCGCCTGCAGATCGGAGAGCTGCGCCACGAAACCGTAACCGGCGTCGGAGGCGATCAGCACCTGCTCCTTGTCCTCGCCCATCAGCACGCTCTCGAAGCTGGCGCCGGCGATGGGATTGACCCGGCCGGTGAGCGGTTCGCCCTGGCCGCGCGCCGACGGCATCGTGTGCGCCGGCAGCGAATAGCTGCGGCCGGTGGAGTCGAGGAAGGTGGCGAGCTGGTTGCTCTTGCCGCGGGCGCAGTCCTTGTAGCCGTCGCCCGCCTTGTAGTTGAGGGCGGTGGGATCGAGTTCGTGGCCCTTGCCGGCGCGCACCCAGCCCTTCTCCGACAGCACCACGGTGAGCGGCTCGACGCCGACCAGCGCGGTCTCGTCCAGCGCCTGCGCCGCGGCCCGCTCGACGATGGGCGAACGGCGCGCGTCGCCGTACTGCTCGGCGTCGGCGATCAGCTCCTTCTTCACCAGCCTCTTCAGCCGCGTCTCGGAACTGAGTATCTTCTGCAACGCGTCGCGTTCCTGGGCCAGCTCGTCCTGCTCACCGCGGATCTTCATCTCCTCCAGCTTGGCCAAGTGGCGCAGCTTCAACTCCAGGATCGCCTCGGCCTGCTGGTCCGACAGCCCGAAGCGGGCCATCAGCACCGGCTTGGGCTCGTCCTCGGTACGAATGATGTGGATCACCTCGTCGATGTTGAGGAAGGCGATGAGCAGGCCGTCGAGGAGGTGCAGGCGCCGCTCCACCTTGGCCAGCCGATGCTCCAGGCGCCGCCGCACGGTGCCGATGCGGAACGTCAGCCACTCGCTCAGCATCACGCGCAGGTTCTTCACCCGCGGCCGGCCGTCGAGGCCGAGCACGTTCATGTTGACGCGGTAGCTGCGCTCCAGGTCGGTGGTGGCGAACAGATGATTCATCAGCTCGTCCACATCGACGCGGTTGGAGCGCGGCACGACCACCAGGCGGGTCGGGTTTTCGTGATCGGATTCGTCGCGCAGGTCCTCCACCATCGGCAGCTTCTTCTGCTGCATCTGCTGGGCGATCTGCTCCAGTATCTTGGCGCCGGAGACCTGATGGGGCAGCGCGGTGATGACGATGTCGCCCTCCTCGCGCTCCCACTTGGCGCGCATGCGCACGCTGCCGTTGCCGCTGTGATACATCTTCAGCAGGTCGGCGCGCGAGGTGATGATCTCCGCCTCGGTGGGGAAATCGGGTCCCTGCACGTGTTCGCACAACTGCTCCACCGTCGCCTTCGGCTCCTCCAGCAGCCGCACGCAGGCGCTCGCCACCTCGCGCAGGTTGTGCGGCGGGATGTCGGTGGCCATGCCCACCGCGATGCCGGTGGTGCCGTTGAGCAGCACGTGCGGCACCCGCGCCGGCAGCACCGCCGGCTCATCCAGGGTGCCGTCGAAATTGGGCACCCAGTCCACTGTCCCCTGATCCACCTCGGCCAGCAGCAGGTCGGAAAACCTCGCCAGCCGCGATTCGGTGTAACGCATCGCCGCGAACGACTTGGGATCGTCCGGCGCCCCCCAGTTGCCCTGGCCGTCGACCAGCGGATAGCGGTAGCTGAACGGCTGCGCCATCAGCACCATCGCCTCGTAGCAAGCCGCGTCGCCGTGAGGATGGAACTTGCCCAGCACGTCGCCCACGGTGCGCGCCGACTTCTTGTACTTGGCCCCCGCCTTCAGCCCCAGCTCACTCATGGCGTAGACGATGCGCCGCTGCACCGGCTTCAGTCCGTCGCCGATGCTGGGCAGGGCGCGGTCCATGATCACGTACATGGAGTAATCGAGATAGGCCTTCTCGGTGAAGGTCATGAGCGGCTGCCGCTCGACCCCCTCGTAGTTCACTTCAGTGCTGTCGCTCATAACGTCTCGTTCTTGTCTGCAAGTCTTTCAACTATTCGGCGGCTTCACGGCGCCAGCTGCAACAGCAGCGCCGCGATCCCCTCGTCCGCCGCGCCCAGGTAGGGAGCGACGCTGATCGACACCTGCGGATGCTGCGCCTGCTTGGGCGCCACCTGGGCCGGGATATCCCGTGCCACGTGCTCGCCCGCCGCCAGGAAATAGGGCAGCAGCACGATCTCCCGCGCGCCACGCGCCACGCAGGCGTCGATGGCCGCGGGAATGCCCGGCTCGGCCAGTTCCAGGAACGCCGCGACCACCGCGTCGTAGCGCCCCCTCGCCTGGCGCTGCAATAACGCCGCCAGCCGCCGCACCTCGTCGTTGGAGGTTGCCCGACGGCTACCGTGGGCCACCAGGATCAGGCATCGCATCGTCGCAGAAACCCCTGTACTTCAGTCTCAAAACCACAAAACGCCAAGAATAAACCACGGGGCACACGGGGGGCATGGGGAAAACCATTCCTAATGGCTAGACAAAGAAGGATTTGTTGCTTGGTTATGACCCCGTGTCCCCGGTGTCCCCCGTGGATAAGCTTCTTCGCTTTACGAATCCGGAGCGCCTTACAGCCGCCCACGGCCTATTTTCGCAAAACGCGGCGGATTCAGACAGCGCTTTGCAGCGCCGGCTCCGCCTTGTGGCGGGTGAAGCGGTCGAGATAGAGGTAGACCACCGGNNGTAGGACGCCTTGCCCTCTTTGCGCTCGGCATTGATGGCGAAGTCGATCATCATGATGGCGTTCTTCTTGACGATGCCCACCAGCATGATCACGCCGACGAAGGCGGTCACCGACAGTTCCATGCGCAACAGCAGTAAGGTCAGCAGCGCGCCCACCGCCGCCGACGGCAGGCCGGAGAGGATGGTGAGCGGATGGATGAAACTCTCGTAGAGGATGCCGAGCACGATGTAGATCACCAGCACCGCCACCAGCAGCAGCAGTCCCAGCCCCTTCATCGATTGCTGGAACACCTGGGCGGAGCCCTGGAAGCTGCCGGTGATCGAGGCCGGCATGCCGATGGCCCGCTCCGCCTGGGTGAGATCGGTCACCGCGTTGCCCAGCGCCGCGCCGGGACTCAGATTGAACGACAGCGTCACCGCCGGCAGCTGGCCCTGGTGGTTGACGGTGAGCGGCCCGGTGCCTCGCGTCACGTGGACCAGTGCCTGCAACGGCACCAGTTTGCCGCTGGCGGCACGCAGGTAGAGCAGCGCCAGTTGTCCCGGCTCCTGCTGATCCTTCGGCTCGACGCCGAGGATCACCTGGTAGTCGTTGCTCGGCGTATAGATGGTCGACACCTGGCGCGTACCGTAGGCGTAGGAGAGCGCCTCGTCGATCTGCTGCGCGGTGATCCCCAGCGCCGCGGCCCGGTCGCGGTCGATGTCGACCTGCGCCTGGAGGCTGGTGATCTGCATGTCGCTGGTCACCTCCTGCAGGTCGGGCAGGGTCTTGAGCTTGTCCTCCAACAGAGACGCCCAGTGATACAGCGCCGTCAGGTCCGGTCCCTGCAAGGTGTATTGATACAGGCTCTTGGTGAGATGCCCGCCCAGACGGATCGCCGGTGGGTTTTGCAGGAACACCTTGATGCCGGGGATCTGCGCCAGCTTCGGCCGCAACGCCTGGATCACCTGGTCGACGCTGTGCTTGCGCTGCGAGCGGTCCTTGAGGTGGATGAAGACACGGCCGGTATTACCGGTGCGGCTGGAGCCGCCGGAACCCACCGCCGACATGAAGCCGTGGACGTCCGGGTCGGCGGCGATCACCGCCGCCACCTTCTGTTGCAGCTTGGACATGGCGGCGAAGGAGATGTCCGGATTGGCTTCGGTCATGCCGAAGATGGCGCCGGTATCCTCCGACGGCAGGAAACCCTTGGGGGTCACGACAAACAGCAGGCCGGCGACCACCAGCGTGCCCAGCGCCACCATCAGAGTGGCGAAGCGGTGGCGCAGCACCACCTCCAGCGAATGCATATAGAGGTCGCGCCAGGCGTTGAAGATCCCTTCCGACCACTGGTAGAGGCGACCGTGATGCGCCTGCGCCGGCGGCTTGACGAAGCGCGAACCGAGCATCGGCGTCAGGGTCAGCGAGACGAAACCCGACACCAGCACCGCCATGCAGATGGTGACTGCGAACTCGTGCAGCAGCCGCCCCAGCACCCCGCCCATGAACAGCACCGGGATGAACACCGCCACCAGCGACAGTGTCATGGAGATGATGGTGAAGCCGATCTCGCGCGCCCCCTTGAGCGCCGCCTGCATCGGCGGGTCGCCCTCTTCCATGTGGCGCACGATGTTCTCCAGCATCACGATGGCGTC
>DFMR01000104.1 GCA_002376325.1 Proteobacteria bacterium UBA3588
ATGCAGCGCCACACTAGCGGCGGTAGAGCGGCCGCAGGTCGTCCGGCGGTTCCGGGTGCGCAGTCTCGGCGGCCGGCCGATGGCGGCTGAACTGTTGCCACAGCGCTTCGCCTTGCCACGCCTGCGGCGCATCCGAATAGAGTGCGCGATCGAGGGCGGACAGCGCGCCGGCCAGCGGAGGTGCGCAGCGCTGCGCGAGGGCGGTGAGGCTGACCGGCGGCTGTTCGGGCCAGCGCTGCCGAGCCCAGGCCAACAGTTGGCTCTTGCTCTGAACCGCGTCGTTGGTGAAGCAGCTCGCTTTGAGCCGCTGCTCCAACTGGCGCAGGGAGTCGTGCGCGGCGGTCGCGGTGCGGGGGTGTACCGCCCCGCGCCGCGACCGCCACCACCACGCCAGCGCCGTCCCGAGCCAGCCCAGGCCGAGCAGCAGCGCCAGCCAGCGCCACAGGCCGGCGCTGGCGGCGGTGGCGGCGGTGCGCAGCGGCGCGGCAACGGTCGCAGTCGTCGGCGCCGCTGTCGCCGGGCCGGCTGCCGGCCCGGCGGCCGGGGGTGGCGGCGTGCTGCCGGCCGGGCCGGGTGCGACGGTGACGGTGCGGGCCGGCAGGCGCGCCGTCTCCAGGGTGTCGCTGGAGGTGTTCCACCAGGGGACGGCGATGGCGGGCAGGGTGATCGTGCCGGGACGGATCGGGATCAGCGCGATCTTTTCGCTGCGCATGCCGGTGATGCCGCTGCTGTCCTTGGTGTCCTTGAGCAGCGGCTGGTCCGGGTACTGTTTCAGGCCATCGATGTTGCCGCCGGTGAGCGGCGGCAGTTGCGCCGCCGTCAGGCCGTCGGCCATCAGTGCCACCGTGCGCGTGATGGGCTGGCCGACGGTAAAGGTGGGCGGCGTCTGCGACCACTGCTCCACCAGTTGCAGGTTGCGCGCCGGCAGCCACTGCTTGCCGTGGAAGGCGGCGGGCATCGGTTTGACCGTGAGCGTCACCGCATCGGAGCGGATGCGGCGACGCTGAGTGGTCTGGCCAAAGGGATCGAGGCTGAAGAAGCCGCCGCCTCCGGCCTGCACGACGGCGCCGTCGAACACCAGCGGCGGGATGGTGATGCTGCCGCTCTTTTGCGGGTAGATGGCGTAATCGCGCTCGATGACGTCGTAGCCCACACCGTTGCGGTCGGTCTGGTAGTGCCTGTCCTTGCCCAGCTTCTCCACGATGGCGTTGCCGCCCGGCACCTCCGGCTCGGTCAGGGTGGCGCCGTTGCCCAGGTCGACGTTGCGGAACAGCCGCACGGTGTAGACCACCTGTTGCTGCACATAGACGTCGCGCGGTGTGGCGCTCACCTCCAGGAACAGGTCGCCGCTCTGTGGGGCCGCCTGCGTCTGGCCGGCGGCGGTGACGGTGATGGTCAGCGGCGGACTCTGTTCGCCGTCGACGCTGAGCGCCGGAATCTGCAATTGGCCGCTGTGTTTCGGCATCAGGCTGATCTGCCACTGGGTGGTGCGGCTGCTGCTGCCGTTGATGAACTGGTAGTTGGTGCTCCGGCTCTGGCCCAGCACGTCGAAATCCTGTTGCAGCGCCGACAGGTCGGGCGAACCGCTGAGGTCGTCGCTGCTCTGCAGGGTGAGGGTGAACGACTCGCCGGCCGCCACCGGATTGCGGTCGACATGGGCCTGCAGTGCCGCCAGCGCCGGCGTCGCGGCGAGACAGCCCCACAGCAGCAACATCAGCGCCGACAGACGCATCATGTTCTCACCCGCTCTCACCATGGTTTCGCCTCGCTCTGCTGCGACTGGTATTCGCGCTTGTATTGATACAGGAACTTGCGGCGCCACAGGCCGCCGGGGTCGTCCGGGATGCGGCGCAGCCACTGCTGGGTGGCCTGTTCGGACTCGCTCTGCGGCACCGTCGCTGCGCCTGCCTGTGACGACGGCCTGCGCTTCTCCTGAGTCGGTTGCGTCGTGCCCGGCGGTTGCTGCGCCTGTCCGTCGTTGCTGCCGCTTGGTTTGTTCTGTGCTGTGCCCGGCGATTGCCCAGGCGGTTGCTGTTGCGCCGGTTGCCGCGGCTGTCGGGCGGACGGTTTGCCGCCGCCGTTGTGCTGCGCGCCACTCTGCTTGTCGCCGCCGTTTTCGTTCTTGCCGCCTTGGCGCTGTTTATCCCCTTGCGGATTCGGCTGCGGCTGCTTGCCGCCCTGCTGCTGCGACTGGCCGTTCGTTTGGGGTTTGCCGTCGGCGCCGTTTTTTCGCTGCGGATGGCCCTGGCCGCCCGACTTCTGTTGTTTTTGCTGCTGCGGCTTGAGCCACTTCCGTACCAGGTTGCGGTTGTGTTTGGCGTCGGCGAACTGCGGGTCCTGTTTCAGGGCCTGAGCGTAAGCGTCGAGTGCCTGCGGCAGTTTGCCCAGGTGAGTCAGGGCGTTGCCGCGGTTGTAGTCGGCCGTTGCGTCACTGTGCCCCTTGAGGTCGTCCAACGCCGCCTGGTAGTCGCCGGCGCGGTAATGAGCGGCGGCGCGCCACTGCGGGTCGCGGAACAGCTTGGCCGCCTGTTGCGGGTGATGTTGCGCCAGGGCCTGGGCGGCGCGCTGATCGGGGCGTTGCCACAGGTCGTTCCAGCCGAAGGCGTAGGCGCTGCGCGGCAGCGGCAGCCACAACGCCAACAGCAGCAGCGCCAGATAGCCGCGGCGGAAGGCGAGGGCGGCCAGGGCCAGCAACGGCAGCAGCAGCCACGGCCCCTGTTCGCGCCACTGGTCGCTCTTCATTCCCGCCACCCGGGTCGATTGCTGCGCCTGGCGGTCGGCGGCGAAGGCGGCGCTGAGGGCATCGGTGTCGCTGTCGCTGCCGGCGCTCAGTCGGCGGTAGATGCCGTGGCCGGCGGCAGCCAGTTGCGCCAGGGGTCGTTGGTCGAGCTTGGCCACCACGATGGCGCCTTTGGCGTCCTGGAAAAAGCCGCCGCCCGCCAGCGGGATGGGGGCACCGTCGGCGCTGCCGACGCCGAGCACCGACAGGCGGTAGCCGGCATCGATCAGATGTTTCACCGCCCGGTGCAGGGGGCCGGCCGGGGTGTTGCCGATGCCGTCGGTGATCAGCAACACGTCGCCGTGGACCGCGCCGTCCTGGCGCAGCAGCGCCTCGGCCTTGGCGATGGCGCGGTCGGCGCGCGAGCCCTGGGCCGGCATCAGGTCGGTGGTGAGGGCGGGCAGTTGCAGCGCGATGTTGTTGATATCGTTGGTGAGCGGCGTCACGGTGAACGGATCGGCGGCGTAGACCACCAGCGCGGTGTCGCCCTCCTTGCGCCGCGCCAGCAGGTCGCGCAGTTTGAACTTGGCCATTTGCAGCCGGCTCGGCGGCACGTCGGCGGCGTTCATCGAACGCGACAGGTCGAGCAGCACCACCAGCGCCGAATCGCGGCGGAACACCGGTTGCTCCAGTTTGCTCCACACCGGCCCGGCCAGGGCGGTGATGGCCAGCAGGCCGCCGAACCCGAGCGCGGCGATGGCCCACGGGCTGCGCCGCTGGGCGCTGCCGACCAGCAGGTGCGGCAGCAGTTGCGGGTCGACCACGCTGCGCCAGCTGCCGCTGGCCAGGTGGCGGCGCCACAGCAGCGCCAGCAGCGCGGCCAGCGGCAGCAGGGCCAGAAACCAGAGGGGGCGGAGGAAGTGGAACTCGGTCATGTCAGCGGCGCCTCGCCTGTAGCCACAGCAGCGCCGCCGCCAGCAGCAGGGCCAGCCCCAGCGGCCAGAAGAACAGGCTGCGCTGCGGGCGGAAGGTCTGCTGCTGGCGGTCGATGGGCTGGAGCTGGTCGATGATACCGTAGATCTGGTTGAGCTTGGCGCTGTCGCCGGCGCGGAAGTAGCGGCCGCCGGTGGTCTTGGCGATGGCGCGCAGGGCGGTCTGGTCCAGGTCCTGCGACGGGTTGATGCGCTGCATGCCGAAGATCGACGGCACCAGCATCGACTTGGCGCCGATGCCGATGGTGTAGATGGTCATTCCCTCCTTGGCCGCCAGCTTGGCCGCCTCCAGCGGCTCCACCGCGCCGGCGTCGTTGGCGCCGTCGGTGAGCAGGATCAACACCTTGTTGCCGTGGGGATTGCGCTGCAACTCCTTCACCGCCAGGCCGATGGCGTCGCCGATGGCGGTCTGCTCGCCGGCCAGGCCGATGGCCGATTCCTGCAACAGGGTGTCGACGGTCTTGCGGTCGAAGGTGAGCGGCGCTTGGATGTAGGCGTGGGTACCGAACAGGATCAGGCCGATGCGGTCGCCGACGCGGCGACGGATGAAATCGCCGGCGATCTGCTTGACGGCGGTGAGGCGGCTCACCGCCTGGCCGTTGAGCATGTAGTCCTGGGTGCTCATGCTGCCGGAGAGGTCCACCGCCAGCATCAGGTCGCGGCCGCTCACCGGTAGCTCGACCGCCTGACCGTACCAGAGCGGTCGGGCCGCGGCGCAGACCAGCAGCAGCCAGGCGGGCACGGCGAGCCACCACGACAGGCGCCGGCCGCGCGCCGCGACCAGGCGGGCACCGCCGCCCAGGGCGAACGGCCCCAGGTCCGGCACCCGCAGCGCCGCCTCCTCGAGCGCGGGAGCGGGACGCCACAGCAGCCGTACCAGCAACGGCAGCGGCAGCAGCAGGAACAGCCAGGGCCAGTGGAAGCTGATCACCGCGCGCCTCCCGGCGCCTTGCTGAGCCAGCGCTCGCACAGGGCGAGCAGGGCCGCAGCGTCGACCGCGGCGGCGGCGGCATAGGGGCCGACGATCAGGGCGCGACCGGCGCCCGAGCGGAATGCGCTGCCGTCGTCGCCGAGGGTCTGATCGAGGAACTCCAGCCACGCCTCGCCGGTGAGTGCCGCCACCTCCGCCTGGGGGAAGCGGCTGATGGCGACGCGGCGCAGCAGCACCGACAGCCCTCGCAGCAGCTGGCCGTCGTCGGCGCTGCGCAGCTGCGCCAGCTCCGCCAGGGCGAGGCGGCGCCAGCGGTTGCGGCGGCGGCGGCGGCGCAGCCAGAGGCCCAGGCCGAGCGCCAGCAGCAACAGCGCAGCGAGCGCCCACCAACCCGGCGCCGGCGGCCACCACGAGACCGGCGGCGGCAGGTGGATGTCGCGCAGCTGGCTCAGGTCAGGATTCATCGGCGTCCCCCCATGCCGCGTTGCAGCCCGGCAAGGGGATCGTCGCCGGTGGCGAGGGGCAGCAGGGTGGCGGCGTGGCGGCGGCACAGCTGCTGCAGCTCGGTGCGGCGCGCCGCGTAGTGGCGGCGATAGCGCTGGCGCAGGGCGTTGTCGCCGGTCTCCATGCCGACGAAGCGCTGGCCGTCGCTGACCCGGTAACGGCCCGGCGGCGGCAGCTCCGCCTCCAGCGGGTCATGGATGTCGACCAGGACCAGGTCGTTGTGGCGTGCCAGTTGGGAGATGTGTGCCGGTCCCTGGCCGTTGAGGCCGGCGAAGTCGCTGAGCAGGATGATCAGGCTGCCGGGTTGGGCGACGCGGCGCAGCCGCAGCAGTGCCTGGTTCATGGCACTCGTTGCCGACGGCTCGTCGCTGCGGTGGGCGGCACGGTCCCAGGCGGGGTGTTCGGCCAGCTTGCGCAGCAGGTGGACGAAGGGCGGCTGGCCTCGTTTGGGGCGCAGCTCGACATGGGTCTGTTCGTCGAAGAGCAGGGCGCCGAGGCGGTCGCCGCGGTGCAGCGTGCTCCAACCGAGCAGTGCCGCCGCCTGGGCTGCGCGCACCGCCTTGAAGGCGCCGCGGGTGGCGAAGAACATGGCGGCGCGCAGGTCGATGAACAGCAGCACCGGCCGTTCGCGCTCCTCGCGGAACAGCTTGGTGTGCGGCCGGCCGCTGCGGGCGGTGACGCGCCAGTCGATGCTGCGTACGTCGTCGCCCTGCATGTAGGGGCGCACCTCGTCGAACTCCATGCCGCGCCCCTTGAACGGCGACAGGTAGCCGCCGCTGCTGTGGGTGCGCACGTGCTGCGGCCGCAGCGGCAGCGACTCGGCGCCGTGGTGCAACGCCAGCAGCGACGGCAGGCTGATGCGCACCACGCCGTCGTCGCTGCCGCTGATCGGGTCGGGGGAGGAAGGCGCCCGGCGGCGCCGCAATGCGTCGATCATCCTGGAAGCGACAGTTGGACGCGCCCGAGTGTGCGGTTGGCGGGTCGGCTGGCAAGGCGCAGTGACGCGGAATGGCGGTTCCATTCCAAGGAGCTGCAACGCAGCCAGACGGCGTGCCAGGCGTGCAATCGGGTGCGTAGCGCCTCATTCCAACGATGAAGCGCGATCGGGATAATGGATTGGATGTTCATATGCTGGTCCATGGTGCTAATTAGCGGTCAACTGCCGTTTCCAGGATCACGGGACGGGGATCAGAGTCAGCAGGGTCTCGATGATGTCGTCGGGGCTGTGGCCCTCGGCCTCCGCCTCGTAGCTGAGCAGTACGCGGTGACGCAGCACGTCGTAGGCCATCGCCTGGATATCCTCCGGCGCCACGTAGTCGCGGCCGGCGAGCCAGGCGTGGGCGCGGGCGCAGCGATCCAGGGCGATGGTGGCGCGCGGGCTGGCGCCCCACTGTACCCAGCCGGCGAGGTCGGCGCTGTAGCGCGCCGGATCGCGGGTGGCCAGCACGATCTCGATCAGATAGCGCTCCAGGTTGTCGGCCAGGTGGATGCCGAGCACCTCCTGGCGCGCCGCCGTCAGCGCGGATTGCGGCAGCTTGACCGGCGCCGCCGCGGGCTGCGCGGTGCGCGCCTCGTTGCGCGCCAGGTGCAGGATCTGGCGTTCGGTTTCCGCCTCCGGATAGTCGATCTTCACGTGCAGCAGGAAGCGGTCGAGCTGCGCCTCGGGCAGCGGATAGGTGCCCTCCTGCTCGATCGGATTCTGGGTCGCCATCACCAGGAACAGCTTGGGCAGGGCATAGGTGGTGGTGCCGACGGTGATCTGCCGCTCGGCCATCGCCTCCAGCAGCGCCGACTGCACCTTGGCCGGGGCGCGGTTGATCTCGTCGGCGAGGATCAGGTTGTGAAACAGCGGGCCGCGCTGGAACTGGAACGAACCGTCCTGGGGACGGAAGATGTCGGTGCCGGTGAGGTCGGCGGGCAGCAGGTCGGGGGTGAACTGGACGCGGTGGAAATCGCCCTCGATGCAGTCGCTCAACACCTTGATGGCGCGGGTCTTGGCCAGGCCCGGGGCGCCTTCGACCAGCAGGTGGCCGTCGGCGAGCAGCGCGATCAGCAGCCGGTCGATCAATACCTCCTGGCCCAGGATGCGTTGCGCGATCTGTTGTTGCACGATCCGAAACGCGCGCTGCGCCGGCGACTGCGCGGCCTGCGGTTCCTTGATGGCGTTCTCGCTCATAGCGGCTCCTTGTAACGGCAATACGATGCTGGCGGAACGGGACGGACCCCGCACCGCAGCGTGATGGGATGCTTAGAAAGACTTGGATGGCGGCGCCAAAGTTCCCGGCTGCCGTCGCCCGGCGTCGGCCAGTGTGGGATAATACACGTCCATCAACTGTCGTTGCTGCCCTTCATGCCATCCCCCAGCCCAGCCCTCGAACTGCTCGCGCCCGCCAAGAACGCGGAATTCGGCATCGAAGCGATCAACCACGGCGCCGACGCCGTCTACATCGGTGGTCCCGCCTTCGGCGCGCGCGCCAACGCAGGCAACGCCGTGGCCGAGATCGGACGGCTCGCCGCCCATGCCCACCGCTACTCGGCCCGCGTGCTGGTGGCCCTCAACACCATTCTCGACGATAGCGAGATCGAACAGGCGCAACGCATCGTCCGGCAGCTCTACGAGGCCGGCGCCGACGCCCTGATCGTGCAGGACATGGGGCTGCTGGAGCTGGAGCTGCCGCCGATCCAGCTGCACGCCAGCACCCAGACCGACAACCGCAGCGCCGCCAAGGTGCGCTTTCTGGAGCAGGTGGGATTCTCGCAGATCGTGCTGGCGCGCGAACTGTCGCTGGAGCAGATCCGCGACATTGCCGCGCAGACCGCGGCGACGCTGGAGTTCTTCGTCCACGGCGCGCTCTGCGTCAGCTACAGCGGCCAGTGTTACGTCAGCCATGCCCACACCGGCCGCAGCGCGAACCGCGGCGAATGTTCGCAGATGTGCCGCCTGCCGCTGTCGCTGGTCGACGGCGACGGCGCGATGATCGCCCGCGACAGTCACCTGCTGTCGCTCAAGGACAACAACCAGAGCGCCAACCTGCGCGCCCTGGCCGACGCCGGCATCCGTTCGTTCAAGATCGAAGGGCGGCTCAAAGACCTCTCCTACGTGAAGAACGTCACCGCGCACTACCGCACCGAGCTGGATCGGATCATGACGGAGGCGCCCCATTACCGCCCCAGCTCCGCCGGCCGTTGCAGCTACACCTTCACGCCGCGCCCCGAGAAGAGCTTCAATCGCGGTTTCACCGATTACTTTGTCAACGACCGCCAGGAGACGATCCTCTCGCCCGACACCCCCAAGTTCGCCGGCGAACCGATAGGCCGCGTAGCGCGCATCGAACGCAACTGGTTCGAGATCCAAAGCGCCGTCGAAATCCACAACGGCGACGGCCTCGCCTATTTCAACGCCGCCAACGAGTTGGCGGGCTTGCGCATCAACCGCGCCGAAGGCAACAGGCTGTTCCCGGCCGAGAGCGAACATCAACTCACAGTCGGCACACAGTTGTTGCGCAACCGCGATCAGGTGTTCGAGCGGCTGCTGGAGAAGAAATCGGCGCAGCGCCGTATCGGCATTCATATGGCGCTGAGCGAAACGGCTGACGGCTTTGCCCTGACACTGACCGATGAAGAGGGTGTCACCATCACTGCTACGATGGCGCAGCCGAAGGCGCCGGCGCAAAACGCCGAGCGCGCCGTGGCGACATTGCGCGAACAGTTGGGCAAGCTGGGCAATACGCAATTTGTCGCCGAGCAGATTGCGCTGGAGTTGACCGACGCTTGGTTCATCCCTGCCTCCGTACTCAACGCGCTGCGCCGTGACGCCGTGGCACAACTGGAGGCAGTACGCGCCGCCGCCTATCGTCGCCCGCCTCGCGCCGCCGCGGCCGAACCGCCGGCGCAGTATCCCGAAGACGAATTGAGCTATCTCGGCAACGTCTACAATAACCTCGCCCGTGCCTTCTACGCCAGACACGGCGTCAGCGTCATCGCCGATGCCTTCGAATGCGGCAACGAACGCGGCGAGGTATCGCTGATGATCACCAAGCACTGCCTGCGCTACAGCTTCAACCTCTGCCCCAAACAGGTGAAAGGCATCCGCCCCGATCCGCTGCTGCTGATGCAGGGCAAGGAGAAGATGACTCTGCGCTTCGACTGCAAGCGCTGCGAGATGCACGTGATGGGAAAGATGAAGGTGGGACGGCGGCTGGAGATTCGGCAGGAGGGGAGTTAGCCCCGAAGGACACGGCGGGATGGAAGCTAATCCAATCTTCCGTGGGATACGGTATGGTACAGTGCCTGTTATGGCTATGCTTGCGTTTAGCGATAAGCCGATTAAGTAAATTGTCCCCCGAATTCCAAGCCGCCAATCATTTGTCGTTCATTCATGAATAAGATCGCTATATTCGTAGATGTGCAGAACATCTACTACACCACCCGCCAGGCCTATCATCGTCAATTCAATTACCGTAAGTTTTGGGAACGCATTGGCTACGAGGGAGAGATCGTCTCGGCAACCGCCTATGCCATCCAGCGGGCCGACGACAAGCAGATCAAATTCCAGGACGCCCTTAAACACATCGGCTTCACGGTAAAACTAAAACCCTATATTCAGCGGCTTGACGGTTCCGCCAAGGGTGACTGGGACGTTGGCATAACCATTGACGTAATGGAAGCGGCCAAAGAGGTCGACACCATCGTGCTGCTATCGGGTGATGGCGACTTTGATCTGTTGCTGAAAAAGATCAGGATGGATTATAACGTTACGGCGCAAGTCTACGGAGTGCCGGCGCTCACCGCCAATTCACTGATTAATGCTGCCACGCGCTATCAGCCTATTGAAGAGGATCTACTGTTGTAGTTCGATTGGCCATGCATTGGTATGCGAAGTCACAGTTTAGGTACGAGTCTCGGGGACAGTATACATATTTCTATAACGTCTGATGCCGTCGCTCAGGACATATCGATAATGTGATCCTCCCACTCTTCGGGATCGCTCACGGCATCGGCCGGCAGGGCGTAGGTGCATGCGCTGATGCCGCTGTCGCGCATACGTTGCGGGCTGCCGCTTATCAGCGGATGCCACGGCGGCAGAGGCAGGCCGTGGCTGCGCAGGCGGTAGGCGCAGGTGGTCGGCAGGTAATCCAGTATCGGCAGATTATCGCGGGTAATCGTCAGGCATTCGGGTTCCACCTGACTCCGTTGGACGTAGGCTCTACAGCGGCAGGTGTCGAGATCGAGTTGGGCGCAGGCGATGCGCGTATAGAACACTTCGCCGCTCTCTTCGTCCTCCAGTTTGAGCAGGCAGCAGCGCCCGCAGCCGTCGCACAGGCGTTCCCACTCGTCGTCGTTCAATTGGTCGAGGGGGCGCTGCCAGAAGGGGATGTCGGATGGCGTGTTCATGAGTGGATTTTACACCTTCCCAACTCGCGCAATAGACGGCGTTGCGAGAACGACGAAAAGGGAAAAGGTGAAATGGGGCGGCGACCGCTGCGTACGCTGAAAACTTCGGTGTTCTACCCTGGTAGATAGACTCCCGTAGTGGGGCTGTCTAATCACATGACATCTGGAGGGGATTATGGGTGAGATGATCAGCTTCAATCGGCCAGACGGTCAGACCTCCAAGGCCTATTTGGCCGAACCTGCGCAGGGCGGCAATGCGCCGGGGATTGTGGTAATTCAGGAGTGGTGGGGTCTCAACGATCAGATCAAGGGCGTGGCGGAGAAACTGGCGGCGGCCGGCTACCGCGTGCTGGTGCCCGATCTTTATCGCGGCAAGCTGGCGCTGGAGGCTAACGAGGCCGAACATATGATGAACGAGCTGGATTTCGGCGATGCCGCGGGGCAGGACATTCGCGGGGCCGTGCAGCACCTCAAGGCGTCGGGTAGCGCGAAGGTGGGCGTGACCGGCTTCTGCATGGGCGGGGCGCTCACGCTGCTTGCGGCGGTGTTCGTCCCGGAGAGCGACGCCAATGCCGTGTGGTACGGCTATCCGCCGCTGGACTATGTCGACGCCGGTAAGATCAAGGCGCCGCTGCTGGGTCACTGGGGCATGCGCGACCAATTCTTCGCCATCGACGGTGTGGATGCCCTGGAGCAGAAACTGAAGACGGCGAACGTGGGTTTCGAATTCTACCGTTACGACGCCAAGCACGCCTTCGCCAACGAGGAGTCCGATTCGAAGAATCTGCCGCCGCTGGGTTACAACCCGGAAGCCGCCGCACTTGCCTGGCAACGTACCGAAGCGTTTTTCGAAAAGAACCTTCGCTGATCGCGCCTCGACCGCGTGCAGTGCGTGGCCGGGACCATTCCCGCCTTGTTGGGATGTTTCTGATCGCAGATAGCGGCGCAGTTCGAATGCCCTGGCCGGTATGAATCGGACAAAAAAAGGGCCTGCATTGCAGGCCCTTCTTCGTTGGAGCGGTGCGACTGTCTCCGTCTTAGCGCGTACCGTTGTTTCGCGCCTGCGGGCTGCGCTTCTTGTTCTGATCCCACTTGTGCTTCTCGCCGAAGCGGCTCGACGACGGCTTGCCGCCGCGCGGCGGGCCGGAGCGGCGGCCGTCCTTCTTGAAGCCGCCGTTGGGGCGCGGCTTGGTCTCCGGGCGGGTCGGCTCCAGGCCGGCGATGACGTGGCGCTCCAGCGGCTGGTCGGTGAGCTTTTCGATACGACCAAGCATAAAACGCTCCTGCGGGCCGACCAGGGAAACGGCGATGCCGGAAGCGCCGCCGCGGCCGGTGCGGCCGATGCGATGCACGTAGTCTTCCGCCTGCATCGGCAGGTCGAAGTTGATGACGTGGGACAGGCCCTTGATGTCGAGGCCGCGAGCGGCGACGTCGGTGGCGACCAGTACCCGCACGTGGCCGCGCTTCATGCGCTCGATGGTGCGCTGGCGCTGCTTCTGGTGCATGTCGCCGTGCAGGGCTGCGGTGGAGTGGCCCTCGTCTTCCAGTTGTATCGCCAGTTCGTCGGCACCGCGCTTGGTGGCGGTGAACACGACGCACTGCGACAACGCCTCGTCACCCAGCAGGTGGGCGAGCAGGGCGCGCTTGTGCTTGAAATCGTCGGCCAGGTGGATGCGCTGCTCGATGGACTCGTGCTTCACCTTGACGCCGGCTACCTGCACTCGCACCGGATCGCGCAGCAGACGCTGGGCGACACGCATGATGTTGCCTTCCAGGGTGGCGGAGAACAGCAGGGTCTGACGGTCGGCCGGGGCGGCGGCGGCGACCTGCTCGACGTCATCGATGAAACCCATGTCGAGCATGCGATCGGCTTCGTCCAGCACCAGCAGTTCCAGGCGGCTGAAGTCGATGCGGCCGCGGCTCATGTGGTCGATGAGACGGCCGGGGGTGGCGATGAGGAAGTCGACCGGGCGCTCCAGCAACTTCATCTGCGGGCCGTAGGGCTCGCCGCCGACGATGGCGCCGGCGCGGATGTGCTGCTGGCGGCCGAAGTCATTGATGGCGCCGGTCACCTGCTGGGCCAGTTCGCGGGTCGGGGTCAGCACCAGCACGCGCGGACCACGGCCGTGGGCCTTGGAAGGCTCCAGCAGACGCTGCAGTGCGGGCAGTACGAAGGCGGCGGTCTTGCCGGTGCCGGTCTG
>DFMR01000159.1 GCA_002376325.1 Proteobacteria bacterium UBA3588
CGACTGTTGGTAACGCGCTAGCGGTGGTAAGGGGCGCTCAACTCATGCACCGCTTCGGCGAAGACGCGAGCCCGCTCCGGCTCCGCATGCTGGTGGATGCCGTGACCCAGATTGAACACATGCCCAGTCCCCTTGCCGTAGCCGGCGAGGATCTCGGCCACTTCGCGGCGGATGCGCTCGGGCGAGGCATAGAGCACGCTGGGGTCCATGTTGCCCTGCAACGCCACCTTGGCGCCGACCCGGCGGCGAGCGTCGGCGATGTCCACGGTCCAGTCCAGCCCCAGGGCATCGGCACCGCTGTCGGCCATCGCCTCCAGCCACTGGCCGCCGCCCTTGGTGAACAGGACTACCGGCACCTTGCGCCCCTCCGCCTCGCGCGTCAGACCGGCGACGATTTGGTTCATATAGCGCAGCGAGAACTCGCGGTAGTCGCGCGGGGTCAGCATGCCGCCCCAGGTGTCGAAGATCATCAGCGCCTGGGCGCCGGCGGCCACCTGGGCGTTGAGATAGGCGGTCACCGCCTGCGCCGTGGTGTCGAGCAGTTG
The DNA here is from genome assembly GCA_002376325.1 of Proteobacteria bacterium UBA3588. Classification (GTDB taxonomy): domain Bacteria; phylum Pseudomonadota; class Gammaproteobacteria; order Thiohalomonadales; family Thiohalomonadaceae; genus Sulfurivermis. The sequence continues at coordinate 546 of DFMR01000159.1, forward strand.
GTGCATCAGCTCGGGGGTGTCGTAGAGCATGCCTTTGACCTTGGCGTACTCCTTGGACGAACACCCCTCCACCATGTAGGTGGCGAGGGTCCAGGGGCTGCCGGAGAAACCGATCAGCGGCACCCGGCCGTCCAGTTCGCGGCGGATGGTGCGCACCGCATCCATCACATACTTCAGCTCGCCCTCCGGGTCCGGCGCGAACAGCCGCTCCACGTCGGCGGCGCTGCGCACCGGGCGGTCGAAGATCGGCCCCTCGCCCTCGGCGAAGCGCAGTCCCAACCCCATGGCATCGGGTACGGTGAGAATGTCGGAGAANNTCCCTCTCCCTAGGGGAGAGGGGACGTTTATCTACACACCCGGCTTTAAGGGCCAACCTATGCGTTCTTTTTAGACGTTCAGATAATCCAGGATGCCTTCGGCGGCCTGGCGGCCTTCCCAGACGGCGGTGACCACCAAGTCGGAGCCGCGCACCATGTCGCCGCCGGCGAACACCTTGGGGTTGCTGGTCTGGTACTTGTACTGGCTTTCGGCCGGCGCCTTGACCCGGCCGCGCTCATCGGTCTCGATGCCGTGCTCGGCGAACCAGGGCTGCGGATTGGGGCGAAAACCGAAGGCGATCAGTACGCGGTCGGCCGGGATGATCTCCTCGGAGCCCTCCACCACCTGCGGGGTGCGACGGCCGCGCGCGTCGGGCGGACCCATCTCGGTGCTCACCACCTTGACCCCCTCGACCCGCTCCTCGCCGACGATCTCCACCGGCTGGCGGTTCCACAGGAACTGCACGCCCTCCTCCTTGGCGTTGACCACCTCGCGCCTGGAGCCCGGCATGTTGGCCTCGTCGCGGCGGTAGGCGCAGGTGACGCGCTTGGCCCCCTGGCGGATCGAGGTGCGGTTGCAGTCCATGGCGGTGTCGCCGCCGCCCAGCACCACCACCCGCTGGCCCTCCATGCTGACGAACTCGGAAGGGCTCTTTTCGTAGCCGTGGCAGTGATTGATGTTGGAGATGAGAAAGTCGAGGGCGGCGTGGACGCCGGGCAGGTTCTCGCCGGGGAAGCCGCCCTTCATGTAGGTGTAGGTGCCCATGCCGAGGAANNGCCGCCTCGAACAGGTTGCCCTCCGCCACCAGCTTGAGCCAGTGGGGGATATAGTTGTGCACCGGGCACTTCCAGGAACAGTAGGGGTTGCCGCAGGCGAGACAGCGATCGGCCTGCGCGGCGGCGCCTTCACCGTCGAACTGACCGTAGATCTCGCAGTATTCCTTGATGCGCACCTCGACGGCCATCTTCTCCGGGTCGATGCGCGGCACTTGCAGAAATTGGAAAACGTTTCCCATGGCTCTTGATGATTCCCGATGTCTTAAGCGGCGCTCAACAGCGTATCGAGCAGCGTGTCGATTTCGGAGGCCTTCGGCTTGACCAGCCAGAACTTCTCCAGCATGTCGGCGAAGTTGTCGAGAATGTGTCGGCCCCAGGCGCTGCCGGTCTCGGCCACGAAGGCCTCGATCATCTTGCGCAGGTGGCTGCGGTGGGCCTCGGTCTTCTCGGTGCCGACGCGGTGGATGTCGATCAGCTCGTGGTTGTAGCGGTCGACAAAACCGTTATCCAGATCGAGCACGTAGGCGAAGCCGCCGGTCATGCCGGCACCGAAGTTGAGGCCGGTCTGGCCCAGCACCGTCACCACGCCGCCGGTCATGTATTCGCAGCCGTGGTCGCCGACACCCTCGACCGCCGCATGGGCGCCGGAGTTGCGCACCGCGAAACGCTCACCGGCCAGGCCCGCGGCGTACAGCATACCGCCGGTGGCGCCGTAGAGGCAGGTGTTGCCGATGATGCTGGTCTCCTGGCTCTGGAAGCGGCTGCCCCGGGGCGGATAGATCACCAGCTTGCCGCCGGCCATCCCCTTGCCCACGTAGTCGTTGGCGTCGCCTTCCAGATACATGTCCAGGCCGCCTGCATTCCACACGCCGAAGCTCTGGCCGGCGGTGCCGGTCAGGCGCAGGGTGAGCGGCGTCTCGCACATGCCGAGGTTGCCGTAGCGCCGGGCGATCTCGCCGGAGAGACGCGCGCCGATGGAGCGGTTGACATTCTTCAGCGCAAAACTGAACTCGCCGCCCTGCTTGGCCTCGATGGCGGGCAGGCAGTCGCGCACCATCTGTTCGGCCAGCTCGCCCTTGTCGAACGGCATATTCTTCGGCTCGGTGCAGAAGCGCGGCTTGTCGGCAGGGACGCCGCCGTCGGAGAGCAGCGGGGTCAGGTCGAGGCGGCGCTGCCGCGCGGTCGTCCCTTCCACGATCTCCAGCAGGTCGGTACGACCAATCAGCTCCGCCATGGAACGCACACCGATCTGCGCCATCCATTCGCGGGTCTCGCGGGCGATGAACTTGAAGTAGTTCATCACCATCTCGGGCAGGCCGATGAAGTGCTCCATGCGCAGCACCTTGTCCTGGGTGGCGACGCCGGTGGCGCAGTTGTTGAGGTGGCAGATGCGCAGGTATTTGCAGCCCAGCGCCACCATCGGTCCGCTGCCGAAACCGAAGCTCTCGGCGCCGAGCATCGCCGCCTTGAGCACGTCGAGACCGGTCTTGAGGCCGCCGTCGGTCTGCACCCGTACCTTGTCGCGCAGATCGTTGGCGCGCAGGATCTGGTGGGTCTCGGTCATGCCCAGCTCCCACGGGCTGCCGGCGTACTTTACCGAGGTGAGCGGGCTGGCGCCGGTGCCGCCGTCGTAACCGGAGATGGTGATGAGATCCGCATAGGCCTTGGCCACACCGGCGGCGATGGTGCCGACACCGGCCTCGGCCACCAGCTTCACCGACACCAGCGCCTGCGGATTGACCTGCTTGAGGTCGAAGATCAGCTGCGCCAGATCCTCGATGGAGTAGATGTCGTGGTGCGGCGGCGGGGAGATCAGCGCCACGCCGGGCATGGCGAAACGCAGTTTGGCGATCAGTTTGTCCACCTTGTCGCCGGGCAGCTGGCCGCCTTCGCCGGGCTTGGCGCCTTGGGCCACCTTGATCTGCAACACCTCGGCGTTGACCAGATAGTGCGGGGTGACGCCAAAGCGGCCGGAGGCCACCTGCTTGATCTTGGACATGCGCTCGGTGCCGTAGCGGGCCGGGTCTTCGCCGCCCTCGCCGGAGTTGGAGCGGCCGCCGAGACGGTTCATCGCCGTGGCCAGCGCCTCGTGTGCCTCGGGCGACAACGCCCCCAGCGACATGCCGGCGGAGTCGAAACGCTTCAGGATCGCCGCTTCCGACTCCACCTCGTCGACGGGGATGGGCTTGAGATCGCCACGCGGCCTGAGCAGGTCGCGCAGCGCCGCCACCGGACGCTCGTTCACCAGTTTGGCGTACTCCAGATAGTCCTCATAATTGCCGCTGCGCACGGCCTTGTGCAGGGTCTGGATCACGTCAGGATTGTAGGCGTGGTATTCGCCGTCGTTCAGGAACTTGAGCAGGCCACCCTGCTGGATGCTCTTGCGTGCGTTCCACGCCATCTTGGCCAGCAGTTGCTGATCCGACTCGAGGTCGTCGAAGTGGGTGCCGGAGAGACGGTTGGTGGTGTCGCGGAAACAGAGATCGACCACCGCCTGGTGCAGACCCACCGATTCGAACAGCTGCGCGCCGCGGTAGCTGGCAATGGTGGAGATGCCCATCTTGGAGATGATCTTGTAGAGCCCCTTGTTGATGCCCTTACGGTAGGACTCCAGCAGCTTGACCGGTTCCTTGCCGCCGATCTCGCCGCTGTGCACCAAGTCGTGCAGCACCTCGTAGGCGAGGTACGGATAGACCGCGGTGGCACCGTAACCGATGAGTACCGCGAAGTGGTGCGGGTCACGGGCGGTGCCGGTCTCGACCACGATGTTGGCGTCGCAGCGCAGCCCCTCCCGGATCAGGCGGTGGTGCACGGCGCCGGTGGCGAGCAGGGCGTGGATCGGCAACTTGTCGACTGCGAGGGCGCGGTCGGACAGCACGATCACCACCCTGCCGCCCTTCACTGCGGCCACGGCACGATCGCAGACCGCCGTGATCGCCGCCTCCAGGCCGCTGCCCGGCGCGTAGTTGAGGTCGATGCATTCGTGGGTGTATTCGCCGCTGTCCAGCGCCAGCAGGCGCTCGAACTTGCCGCGCGACAACACCGGCGAGTCGACCAGCAGACGCGCCGCGTGTTCCGGCGTCTCCTGGAACAGATTCTTTTCGCGTCCGAAACAGGTCTCCAGCGACATCACGATCGCCTCGCGCAGCGGATCGATGGGCGGATTGGTCACCTGGGCGAACTGCTGGCGGAAATAGTCGTAGAGCGAACGCACCCGGCCGGAGAGCACCGCCATCGGCGTATCGTCGCCCATGGAGCCGATGGCCTCCTGGCCCGCCTCGGCCAGCGGACGCAACACCTGATCGCGCTCCTCGAAGCTCACCTGGAACATCTTCTGGTGCACATTGAGGGCATCGGCGTCGAGTTCGGGACCGCTCGCCGCCTCGTTCAGTTCCGATTCCAGGCGCAACACGTGCTCGGCCATCCACTGCTTGTAGGGCTGACGCCCTTTGAGCATGGCGTCCACATCCTGCGGCAGCAGCAACTTGCAGGCGTCCGTGTCCACCGCCAGCATCTGGCCCGGCTTCAACCGGCCTTTGGCCACCACGTCGGCCGGTTCATAGTCGAACACGCCGATCTCCGAGGCCAGGGTGATGATGCAACCGCGGTAGTCGCCGCTCTCCGGATCCTTCGCTTCGGCGGTACGGGTGATCACCCAGCGCGCCGGACGCAAGCCGTTGCGATCGAGGGTGCAGGCCGCATGGCGGCCGTCGGTCAACACGATGCCGGCGGGACCGTCCCACGGCTCCATGTGCATGGAGTTGTATTCGTAGAAGGCGCGCAGGTCCGGGTCCATGGTCTCGACGTTCTGCCAGGCGGGCGGTACCAGCAGGCGCATGGCGCGGAAGATGTCCATGCCGCCGGCGAGCAGCGCTTCGAGCATGTTGTCGAGGCTGTTGGAGTCGGAACCGGTCATGGAGACCAGCGGACGCACCTCCTCCATGTCGGGGATCAGCGGCGTTTCGAACTTGTGGCCGCGCGCCACCGACCAGTAGCGGTTGCCCTGGACGGTGTTGATCTCGCCGTTGTGGGCCAGATAGCGGAACGGCTGCGCCAGACGCCACTGCGGCCAGGTGTTGGTGGAGAAGCGCTGGTGGAACACGCACAGGGTCGAGGCCATGCGCTCGTCGTTGAGGTCCTGATAGAACACCGGCAGGTAGGCCGGCATCACCAAACCTTTATAGGAGACCACGCGACTGGAGAAGCTCGGCAGGTAGAAGACCGGGTCGTTGCTTTCGATCGCCTTCTCGGTACGGCGGCGGGCAATATAAAGTTGACGCTCGAACGCCGCCTCGTCCATGCCGGCCGGGGCGTTGATGAAGATCTGCTCGATGCACGGCAGGGTCTTCAGCGCCTCGGCGCCGCAGGCGTCGGCATTGGTCGGCACCACGCGCCAGCCCAGCACCTGCAGACCTTCCTTCGTTACTTCCTGTTCCAGTTGCTTACGCGCCTTATCCGCCAAGGCAGCATCCTGGTTGAGGAATGCCATGCCGACGGCATAGTGCTCGGCCAGCGCGAACGCCAGCTCCGCGGCCGCGGCGCGTAGGAAGGCGTCGGGCTTCTTCATCAACAGGCCGCAGCCGTCACCGGTCTTGCCGTCGGCGGCGATGGCGCCGCGATGAGTCATGCGGCCCAGCGCGCCGATGGCGGTATCGACCAGCCAATGGCTGGCGTTGCCGTCCATATGAGCGATCAGTCCGAAACCGCAGTTGTCCTTTTCAAAGGCCGGGCTGTAGAGCCCGCCGAGCATATTCTGTCTGTCGTTCACGGCCGCAATTCTTCGTGGATGTCTCGCAAAAACCAAGCGGAAAGTAGCAATTTGCCCGCGATACGGGGCAAAAATGGTCAAGCAGTATACTGCCCTAAAGGGGGAGGTTCAATGCGTGCGGCCGCGCGTCGGCGGGCGTTGCTACCTATTGTGCCGCTACGCCGCCACGACGCAGTTCGGCCTGGACGCCGGCGAACGGGCGCACCCACGGACCGGCTCTCTTCAGCGCCGCCGGCAGTTGCGCCACACGCTTCTCGGCAGTGGCCCGGTCGGCAAAGTCGCCCCAGAACAGCACATACCAGGGCTTTCCTTCCCGCTGGGTGACAACCAAGGCGCTGACGCCGCTCAAGCGATGGCCGCTGATGTGGCTGGACACACCTTGCTCCGTGGTGGCGCCCACCAGTTGCACGGTGAAATGGCCAGGGTTGCGGCCGTAGACCCACGCCGACCCCTTGAAGAACGACTTCATCGCAGACCGCGGCGCAGAGGCGGGCTGGGCTGCCGAGAGCGCCCCCGGTGCGCCCGGCCCGACACGGAACCGGAACGGCGCCGATTGCAACCCATCGCGGCCACGTACCACCAGGGACCACTCCGCCGGCCGAGTACCGACCGCGATCTCGATCATCATGCGCCCGGTATTCACGATATGCACCTGGGATGCCGATAACTGCTTCCGGCGGCCATCCCACGCCACCGAAACCCGACTGCCGGCGGCAAAATGTTTACCGATAACGGTCAAGGTCTGACGGCCGCGACGTCCCGGCACCGGGTTGGGCAGGACCCGCTCAACCACCGGTGCCATGATCCCGGCCTTGGCAGATTCGACCTTGGCGGCAGATTCGGCCTTGGTGGGCTGGG
>DFMR01000037.1 GCA_002376325.1 Proteobacteria bacterium UBA3588
GTGATGCCGCGCTCACGCTCCAGATCCATGGAGTCCAGCACCTGCTCGGCCATCTCACGTTCGCTCAGGCCGCCGCACACCTGAATGAAGCGATCGGCGATGGTGGATTTACCGTGGTCGATGTGGGCAATAATGGAAAAGTTGCGGATATGCTCGAGTTCACTCACGAGGCGGGTTCCGTCATATAGGCAAAACAGCGTCAGAAAAACCAAAGAGGCGCCCCACTGGGCGCCCCGCCGGTCGATATTGCGGGTCGATGGGCGACCCGATTAAGTGGAAATTGTACCGAAAATCAGGGAGCTGCGATATAGCGCCGCACCGCAGTCTGATCCAGAAAATAGTGACATAGCTCCGTTTCACCCGCGCACAGCACCGGCACCCATTCCCCGTAACGCCCTTCCAGCGCGGGATCCGCGTCAACGTCCATGATATGAAACGAAAAACCCAGTTCCTGCTGCATCGCCTGCACTCCCTGCAGCATCTCATCGCACAGGGAACAGCCATGGCGATAATAGAGCGTCAGGGGAGCGGAGTTCACGCCTTCGGCACCCGCAGCGCCAGGAATATGGGTCCGCTGCGGCGCTGTACCAGGACCGCCACCGACTTGCCGGCCGGCAGCGCTTTCACCAGTTTACGGAACTGGGCAACGCTCTCCACGCCGACGCCGTTCATCATCGCCAACACGTCGCCGCGGCGAATTCCGGCATCATAGGCCGGTCCGGCATCGACCTGCTGGACCACCACGCCGTTGCGCTGGTCGAGGCCGAGTTCCTTGCGCTGGTCCGCGGTCAAGTCGGTCACCGTCATGTGGAGACGGTTGTCGCTGACATGGCGCGGCGGTGCCTGATTGGACGCCACCTGCTCTTCCTTCGGCAGTTCCTCGATGCGTACCGTGAGATCACGCTTCTTGCCGTTGCGGATAACCACCATGTGCGCATCGCTGCCGACCGGGGTATTACCCACCAGCCACGGCAGATCGGAAGAGGCGTCGACCGTCTTGTCGTTGTACTTCACGATCACGTCGCCGACCTTTACCCCGGCCTTGGCCGCAGGCCCGCCTTTCAGCACCTTGGCCACCAGCGCCCCCGACGGCCGGCTCATCCCGAACGACTCCGCCAGCTCATAGGTAACGTCCTGGATCAGCACGCCGAGCCAGCCGCGCGACACATAGCCCTTGCTCTTGATCTGGGCGACCACGTTCATCGCCACATCCATCGGGATGGCGAACGAGACCCCCATATAGCCGCCGGTGCGGCTGTAGATCTGCGAATTGATGCCGATCACCTCGCCGTCCAGATTGAACAGCGGCCCGCCCGAGTTGCCGGGGTTGATGGCCACGTCAGTCTGAATGAAGGGCACGTAACTTTCGTTCGGCAGGCTGCGCCCCACGGCGCTGACAACACCCACGGAAACCGAATGGTCGAAGCCGAACGGCGAACCGATGGCCATGGCCCACTCGCCCACCTTGACGTCTTCCGTGCGTCCGATCTTCACCACCGGCAAGCCGCTGGCCTTGACCTTCAACAGCGCGATGTCGCTGCGCTTGTCGAACCCGACCAGTTTGCCGACCAGTTCGCGCCGATCGCTCAATCGCACCAGAATTTCGTCGGCACCCTCCACCACATGGTAGTTGGTGAGGATGTAGCCATCGGAGTCGATGATGAAACCCGAGCCCAGCGACTGGGCATCGTATTCGTCAGGACCGTTATTATCGCCACCCTGTCCCTGCTGGCCGAAAAAATGGCGGAACAGATCGTTCCAGGGGCTGTTGTCCGGCAGTTGCGGCAGCCCTTGCGGCAAGACCATACGTTGGCGATGTATCTTCTGCTTGGTGCTGATATTGACCACCGCCGGGCCATATTTTTGTACCAGTTTGGTGAAATCCGGCAGCTCGCCGGCCTGCGCACTCAGCGCAAACAGACACAACAGCAGGGGAAACAGCGAAAAGAACGCGGGCTTTATCTTTGCAATCATTGCTTAGGTAAGGTCTCAGGTCTTGGGTAGGAAACTCACGGGCAGCGCAGCGCCCGTGCGACGGCGGACGATCTCCGCCTGATAGGCATCGCTGTCGCTCCAGCGACGGTTGCGCCAGTGCAGCAAGAAAAAGCCGAGCGCCAGCCCCAGCAGGCCGCCGACAATCCCGGCCGTGTCGCTGTTGGTCAAATCCAGTTGCGGCGCCAGCGCCTGTCCCAGCAGGCTGCCGCCAATCAACGCCAGCAACGGCATTAAATAGACCATGATCGAACCGCGTATCAGCAGCTCTTCCCGGATGCCGATGACCACGCCCTCACCGGCCTGGGCGCCGATGGCGTTGATCACCTTGACCTCGTGCGCCTTGCTGCCGAACACTTCCGACAGGGCACCGGTGCCGCATCCCTTTTTTGATGAGCAGGAGGCACAACCGCTACGGCGCTCGGTCAGCACCCAGGCGTATTGTCCATCACAGCGCACCACTTGACCGCTCTCTTCAATCATCGCTTATGCCCATTGTCTTCAACCACCGAGTCGGCCATCTGCCTCACGGTCACCGCCGGCACCTCGCCGACCACGGTAATGTGGTAACCCTTGGCGATGCGGGCGTACACGTTCACCGCTCCCAGGCCGGAACTCCCGACGAATCCGGGATGATTCCCCTTCTCCTTCTCGACGAATACCGACACCGAGGCGAGCCCGTCAGAGAAGATCATATGATCCACCTTCGCATGGTTGCTCGGCATGATGTGGCGTTCGTGGTTGTATAGCACAAATCCCGGCGGCAGATCGGAAACCATCCAGTGGATCTCTTCATGGGCAGGGGTGGCGGCGGGCAGATCACGCTGCCAGGTGATCCCGTGCCCTTTGGTTTCGGGCTGGAGCAGCTTGGCCGGCAACTTCCTGAATAGCCGCAACGAGGTGAACATCATCTGTTCGACCACCTTGCCCTCTTCGTTTTCCAGTTGCGAACGCAGCAACAGGCCGTTGCCCTTGTGGAGCCAGAAGATGTGCCCGTAGCGATAGCGATCGCGCGGCGTGATCACCAATTTGACCGCCGGAAATCCCGCCACGCGTTCGCCGCCCATTTCCTTGAACGCGTAAAACTTGTCCAACCCATCCAGCGTATTTGGCCGCTTCACCGGATTCAGCCGGTTGGGGCTGGTGTGCTCCACCACGACCTGGTTGTCGTCCGGCAGGATGCAAGTGACTTTTTTGTCGTCACGCAGCACTTCGCGCGACGGTCCGCTGAGGCTCAGCAGCCGTTCCCTCTCCTTGCCGTGATCGTCGCCGTGGACAATGCGCATGGTCTCCATATGACCCTGATAGGAGTAGACGAAGGTCCCTTCATAATTCAACCGGTGCGCCGCCGTCGACATGCGCTGCAGCCAGTAATGCGCCGTGTTCGCCTCATCCGCTGCGAAAACCAGCCCCGGCAGCAACGTCGCCACCAACAACCATCCACCCATCTGCCGCTTCGAGATCATCGTGGTCACTGATTGCTCTCGTAGCTGACGATGCGGGCATAGGGCAAAACGCCCTGCATACCGGACGAGGCCGAGTATTCGTTGTGGTTGACCAAATAGGGATTGAGACTGTTACGCACTGCCGCCTGCTGTGCGGGAGAGAGCTCCGTCGCGGAGGCCAGCTGCGCCAGATTGTCCGGCGGGACCACCTGGGCGACCTGCGCCACCTGGGCATTAAACAGGTTGGTCGCGGGTTTCGGGACGAAACTCTGCACCGAGATAATCGCGATGGCGGCCACCGATGCGGCGATGGCCAGTCCCGCTGCCTGCTTCGCCAACGGCGGCAAACGGGTGTTGCGCCGCGGCGCCAGCACCGTGGGCTCATCTTCCAGCGCCGCCCACACCCGTTCGCTCAACCGTGTGGCGTCGGCAAGCGACAGATTGGCATGGAGGGCGTCGCTGACGAGGTGGTAGCGGCTCCAGCAACCCTGAAGTTCCGAATCCTGACGCAGGTCGTCCAACAGCGAGCGCAACTCCGCTCCCCGGACCTCATCGTCCACCAGTGCCGATACATTTTCTCTGCGGTCGTTTGCCATATCACTCCCACCTCCGACGGGATTCCCCGTGCTCCGGTTGGTGTCTCCCTAAAACCTTAGTCAGTCAAGCAGCGGCTTGAGTTTCGTATCAATCGCCTCGCGGGCACGAAAAATCCGCGATCGGACCGTGCCGATCGGGCATCCCATTGCCTGGGCGATCTCCTCATAGCTCAATCCTTCCAGCTCGCGCAGGGTGATTGCCGTACGCAAATCCTCCGGCAAGTCCTCGATGGCCTGGAAGATGGTCTGCTGGATCTCGTCCTTGAGTACCATGTGTTCCGGAGAGTCGATCTCGCGCAGCAGCGACTCTCCATCCAGCTGTACTGCGTCCTCGGCATCGATATCGGTATCCGGCGGGCGCCGCCCCTGGGCGACCAGATGGTTCTTCGCGGTATTAATCGCGATCCGGTAGATCCAGGTATAGAAGGCGCTCTCGCCTCGAAAGTTCGCCAGCGCACGATACGCCTTTATGAAGGTCTCCTGGGCGACATCCAGGGATTCGTCGGGATCGCGCACATAGCGCGAGATCAGCTTGACAATCTTGTGCTGATATTTCCGGACCAGGAGATCGAACGCGCTCTTGTCGCCCTTCTGGACGCGTTCAACGAGTTCCTGATCAACATTCTGCACGCCCATCGGGGCCCTACCCTTTCATCGCCGTTGAGGGGCTTGCTCCGAGGCTCATGGGAATAGACACCCAGGCCCGTGTGGAGTTCGCCAAAACAATACGTTTTTCGTATAGTGGGCCCATGATAAACAAGCCAACCTGTTCCGGCCAGTGCGGTCCGCGCTACCTGCGCAAAGAATTGTCCACCCGAGCACCTTTCCCCACCGTAACGTTCGTACTTTCTTGATGACACACGAGCAGCAGCATCGATTCGACGTATTGGTGATCGGCAGCGGCGCCGCCGGCCTGACCCTTGCCCTCTCGCTGCCGGACACGGCCCGTATCGCGGTACTGGCCAAGGCCGGCGCCACCGAGGGCAGCACCCTGTATGCGCAGGGCGGCGTCGCCGCCGTTCTGGATACCCAGGACTCCATCGCATCCCACATCGAGGATACCCTGGTGGCCGGTGCCGGCCTCTGCCACGCGGACGCGGTGCGCTTCACGGTGGAACAGAGCCGTACCACCATCGACTGGCTGATCGCCCAGGGAGTCGCCTTTACCACGGAGGAGCGCGGCGACCATCAGACCAGCTACCATCTCACCCGCGAAGGCGGGCACAGCCACCGCCGGGTGATCCACGCCGCCGACGCCACCGGCCGCGCCATCGAGACCACCCTGCTGGAACAGGTGCGCCGGCGCCCCAACGTCACCTTTTTCGACAACCATATCGCCGTCGATCTGATCACGGCCGCCAAGTTGAAGCGCGGTGCCAACCGGGTCCTCGGCGCCTACATCCTCGATCGCAAGGAAGGCAAGGTCGGGGTGTTCCGCGCGCGCTGCGTGGCGCTGGCTACCGGCGGCGCCAGCAAGGTCTACCTCTACACCTCCAACCCCGACATCTCCACCGGAGACGGCATCGCCATGGCCTGGCGCGCCGGTTGCCGCGTCGCCAACATGGAGTTCAACCAGTTCCACCCAACCTGTCTCTACCACCCGCGCGCCAAGAGCTTCCTCATCTCCGAGGCGGTACGCGGCGAAGGCGGCCGGCTGCTACTGCCCGACGGCACTCGCTTCATGCCCCATTTCGACCAGCGTGCCGAACTGGCGCCGCGCGATGTCGTGGCCCGCGCCATTGACCACGAGATGAAGCGGCTGGGTGCCGAATGCGTCTATCTCGACATCAGCCACCGGCCCGCCGACTTCATCGTCAATCACTTTCCCAACATCCATGCCCAGTGCCTGAAGTACGGCATCGACATCACCAAGGAACCGATCCCGGTGGTGCCGGCCGCCCACTACACCTGCGGCGGCGTGATGACCGATCTCCATGGACGTACCGACGTGGCCGGCCTCTATGCCGCCGGCGAGGTCACCTTCACCGGCCTCCACGGGGCCAACCGGCTGGCCAGCAACTCGCTGCTGGAGTGCATGGTGTTCGGCCGCGCCGCCGCCGCCGACATTGCTGCCAGCCTGGGCCGGAGCGCCATGCCGGAACAGCTGCCGCCGTGGGACGAAAGCCGCGTCACCGACTCCGACGAAGAGGTGGTGGTCTCCCACAACTGGGAGGAGCTGCGCCGCTTCATGTGGGACTACGTGGGCATCGTCCGCACCGACAAACGGCTGGAGCGGGCCAAGCACCGCGTCGACCTGCTGAGCAGCGAGATCGCGGAATACTACGGCAACTTCCGCGTCAGCAACGACCTGCTGGAGCTGCGCAACCTGACTCAGGTGGCGGACCTGATCATCCGCTCGGCGATGGCCCGCAAGGAGAGCCGCGGCCTGCACTATACCATCGACTATCCGGCGACCGTCTCCGATCCGCAGGACACTCTGCTGGTGCCGGCCAACTACCGGCCGCTGCACCACTAAATGTTGCGCGCGGCATGAAGCTTTGTGAGGGCTTGGCTCAGCAAGCCCGCTGACGCAAGGCGGCCCGCAGACGGCGCAGCGTATCCGCCGCCAGGCTGTCGGGCAGCAGCGGCAGCGCCAGGCGGCCGCTGTTCTCGCGCCGGAAATTCAATACCACCAGCCAGGGCCAGACCACGCTGTCCGGCGCCAGTTGCAGCGGCTGATCGCCGTCATCGCTATGGAGCCACCACTGGCCGTCCCCGTCCCAGGTCAGGGTCGGGACGATGGCCATTCGACGCCATCGTGAGCGGCAGTGCCAAAGCAGCGCCACGGGGATCAGGAGGTGCAGCGGCCAAGCGACGGGAACCAGCAACGATAGCGCGGCGCCGCCCAGGTGGATCAGCAGGAACACGCGCCACAGCAGGCGCGATGGCCGCGGCTCAAGGCGCAGCGGCGCGACGAATCGCGGCGATGATTTCGACATATTCCCCATCCCTGGGCGCTTGTTGCCCCAGCAACTGCACCAGCAGTTCCTGGTCGGACCAGTCCAACATCTCGCGAAACAACTGGCGCTGGTGCTCCTTCAGTCCGTCATAGCCGCGGTCGAGAAAGCCACCCAGCAGCAGGTCCAGTTCCAGCATCCCGCGGCGGCAACGCCACGCCAGCCGTGCCCGCTCGCTCATACCTGATGGGTCAGCATCAGCTGCTTGATGTGGCCGATGGCGCGGGTCGGGTTGAGTCCCTTGGGACAGACGTCGGTGCAGCTCATGATGGTGTGGCAGCGGAACAGCCGGTAAGGGCCTTCCAGTTCATCCAAACGCTGTGCCGTCGCCTGGTCGCGGCTGTCGGCGAGGAAACGCCACGCCTGCAACAGCGCGGCCGGTCCGCGAAACTTGTCCGGGTTCCACCAGAACGAGGGACAGGCGGTGGTACAGCAGGCGCACAGCACACACTCGTAGAGACCGTCCAGCCGCTCGCGCTGGGCCGGGCTCTGCAACCGCTCCACCTCCGGCTCCGGGTCGTGGGCGATGAGGTACGGCTTGACCGCACGGTAGTGGTGATAGAAGCCGCTCAGGTCCACCACCAGGTCGCGGATCACCGGCAACCGCGGCAGCGGCCGCACCGTCACCGGTTCGCGCAGCCCCTTGAGCGGCGTGATGCAGGCCAGCACGTTGCGGCCGTTGACGTTGAGTCCGTCGGAACCGCACACCCCCTCGCCGCAGGAGTGGCGGAAGGTCAGTGTCTCGTCCCGCTGCGCCTTCAGCTCCAGCAGCGCATCGCGCAGCATCATGCCCGGCCGCACCTCGGCCAGCTCCAGCGCCTGCATCCAGGGCGCCTGATCGGTCTCAGGGTTGTAGCGATAGATGAGGAATTTCACTGGCGCGATCCGAATGCTCGACTCAAAAAGATTTTAACCACGGGGGACACGGGGCGCACTGGGGAAACCATTGCAATAAGCAGTGCGCTTTCGATTGCGATACCAATCCCCCCCGTGTTCCCCGTGCACCCCGTGGTTCATTCTTCGCCTTTGACTATCAATACACCCGCTCCTGCGGCGGAAACGACTCCACGGTCAGCGGCTTCATCCGCACCGGTTTGTAGTCCAGCGTCTCGCCGTCGCGGAAGTAGAGGCTGTGACGCAGCCAGCGTTCGTCGTCCCTTTGAGGATAGTCGACGCGGCTGTGGGCGCCGCGGCTCTCGTTGCGACCGAGGGCCGACGCCACCGTCGCCAGTCCCAGTTCCACCAGGTTTTCCAGCTCCAGCGCCTCGATACGGGCGGTATTGAAGATGCGGCTATGGTCCTTGAGCACGGCATGGTCGAGGCGTGCGCGGAGTTGCCGCACCTTGGCCAGCCCCTCCTCCAGCACTGCCTGGGTACGGAACACGCCGCAATGCTCCTCCATCACCTGCTGCAGTTCGCGCCGCAGTCCGTCCACCGATTCGCCGTCGCCGCGCTGCTCCCAGCGCGTCAGCCGCGCCATTGCCGCGGCGATGCCGTCGTCGGACAAGGGACGGTGATAGCGGTTCTCCTTCAGGTACTCGATGATGTCGTTGCCCGCGGCGCGGCCGAACACCACGATGTCCAGCAGCGAATTGCCGCCGAGACGATTGGCGCCATGCACCGAGACGCAGGCGCACTCGCCCACCGCGTAGAGCCCCGGGATGCGCTCCTCGCCGTGGCCGGCGGGGACCACCACCCGGCCATGGCGATCGGTGGGGATGCCGCCCATGGTGTAGTGGGCGGTGGGATAGACCGGAATCGGCTGCTCCACCGGGTCGATATGAAGGAAGGTGCGCGCCATGTCGCGGATCGCCGGCAGCCGCTGGGCGATCACCGCCTCGCCCAGGTGGTCCAGCTTGAGCAGCACATGATCATATTTCGGTCCGCAGCCACGCCCCGCCTTCACCTCGGTGTAGATGGCGCGGCTCACCACGTCGCGGCTGGCCAGATCCAGGGCGTGGGGCGCGTAGCGCTCCATGAAGCGCTCGCCGTCGCGGTTGATCAGATAACCGCCCTCGCCGCGCACTCCTTCGCTGATCAGCATCCCCTTGCCGGCGATGCCGGTGGGGTGGAACTGGAAGAACTCCATGTCCTGCAGCGGGATACCGGCGCGCAGCGCCATGGCCATGCCGTCGCCGGTGTTGATGTGGGCGTTGGTGTTGGTGCGGAACAGCTGGCCGGCGCCGCCGCTGGCGATGAGGGTGGTCTTGGCCTCGATGATCAGCGGCTCGCCGGTCTCGATCTCCAGCACCAGGGCACCGAGAATGTAGCCCTGTTCGTCGCGCAACAGGTCGACGGCGAAATACTCGTCGAAAAAGTGGGTGCGGGCGCGGATGTTCTGCTGGTAGAGGGTGTGCAGGATGGCATGGCCGGTGCGGTCGGCCGCGGCGCAGGTGCGCGCCGCCTGCTCGCCGCCGAAGTTCTGGCTCTGGCCGCCGAAACGGCGCTGATAGATGCGGCCGTCTGCCTGACGCGAAAACGGTACGCCGGCGTGTTCCAGTTCGATCACCAGATGGGCGGCGGCGCGGCACATGTATTCGATGGCGTCCTGGTCGCCCAGGTAGTCGCTGCCCTTGATGGTGTCGTACATGTGCCAGTGCCAGTTGTCCGGCAGGACGTTGGCTAGGGCCGCATTGATGCCGCCCTGGGCCGCCACCGTGTGGGAGCGGGTGGGAAACACCTTGGAGACCACCGCCACGTTCGCCTCGGCCTGCGCCAGCTGCAGCGCGGCCCGCAGGCCACCGCCGCCGGCGCCGATCACCAACGTGTCGAAACGGCGCCGCGGCAGCGTCACAGCAGCACCTGCAATAGAATGCGTGCCAGCCAGATCGCCAGCACCAGCAGCCAACCGAGCAACAGCGCCAGCAACAACAGCCGCGCATGCGGCAGGCGGACGTAGTCGAGCACGATGTCGCGCATCCCGACCCAGGCGTGGCCGAGCAGCGCCACGAACATCAATACGGTCGCGACGCAGACCAGCGGCTGCGCCCACAGGGTGTGCCACTGAGTGAAGTCGTGGATCGGGTGGAGCAGCAGATAGCACAGCGCCACCGGCACGAACAGCGCCAGGTAGACGGCGCTCAGCCGCTGCACGGTCCAGGCCCGCAGGCCGCTCAGCTGCCGATTCATAGCCAGATCACCAGCGCAACAAGCGCAACGGCGGCGCCGAGGGTCACGGCCAGCGCGCTGTAGCGTGCAGTGCGCCGCGCCACCCCGATGTCAATGTCGAGCAACAGCACCCGCAACCCCGCCAACAAGTGGTGCAGCAACGCCCACACCAGGAGAGCCAGCACCAGCCGCAGCGGCCAGGAGGCCATGATGGCCGCGGTGTCGGCGAAGCCGGCGGCATCGCGCAGCGAATGCTGCAACAGATAGACCGCGAACGGCAACGCGAGGAACAGCAATATCCCGGCAAGCCGATGGGCGACTGACGCCACAGCGGTAACAGGCAGGCGAATTTGCAACAGGTTGAGGAAATACGGTCTAGGATCAGGCGTGGTCATGGCTTGAGAAGTGTACCGCAGCCCCCTACTAAGTCCAGTATTACCTTAGCAAAGGGTTTTGGTTATGATGCACCCATTCGTTTCAGCATTGAGGACCCGGGCATGATAAGTGACTGGCAGGCATTTCTCAGTAACGCCGGCGCCGTGATTGCCGACGCCCAGGTGGAGCACTTCGGCAACCCGCAGCAGGAACTCGCCAGCGCCGTCGACGGCGACATCATGGCGGACCTGTCGCATTTCGGGCTGCTGCGCGTAGCAGGCCCCGACGGCCTGAACTTTCTGCAGGGGCAGTTTACCAACGACGTCCGTCTGGTCACCAACGACCACAGCCAATTGAGCGGCCATTGCAGTCCCAAAGGACGCATCCTCGCCCTGTTCCGCTTGTTCCGGCGCGACGACGCCTACTATCTGCGGATGCCGGCGGCACTGCTGCCGCCGACCCTGGAGCGGCTGCGCAAATACATCCTGATGTCGAAAGTGACGCTCAGCGATGCCGGCGACGAACTGCTGCGCATCGGTCTGTCGGGACCGCGCGCCATTGCCGCACTGTCACGCCAGCTGGACCATCTGCCGAATGAGGTGGACGAGGTCGCTCACGGCAACGACCTGACCGTCATCCGCGTCGCAGGCCCCCATCCGCGGGTAGAGGTCTACGGCCCGGCCGCGTCGATCCGCGCCTTGTGGGAATCCATGGCCGACATCGCCCAGCCGGTGGGCGCCCCGGCCTGGGCACTGCTGGACATCCATGCCGCGGTGCCCACGGTCTATCCCGAGACCGTCGAGGCATTCGTGCCGCAGATGGTCAACCTGCAGCTGGTGGATGGCGTCAGTTTCCGCAAGGGCTGCTACACCGGGCAGGAGGTGGTTGCGCGCATGCAGTTCCTGGGCAAATTGAAACGCCGCATGTACCGGGCACACGTCGACGACGACGGTGCGCCGCGCCGGGGGGACGACCTCTACTGCTCCCATTCCGAGAGCGGCCAGGGCGCGGGCAAAGTAGTCGACGCGCAACCGACCCCCCGCGGCGGCTATGATCTGTTGGTGGTCCTGCAAGTCTCACTACTGGACACCGGTGACCTTATCCGCCTGCGGGACGAACACGGCGCCCCGTTGCAATTCGAACCCATGCCTTACCCGTTTCCACAGGACGAAGAACAACAACAGGCGCATTGAGCGCTTCCATTTTGCCAAAATTTAAGGAACCAGCGTGGTTGATATCAGCCAGAAATTCCGTGACGAACTGCTTGATGAGCTTGAACATGACCGACTGGTGCTTCCTACGCTGCCGGAGGTAGCGTTACGGGTACGGGATGTGGCGGACAACGACGACGCCTCACTCGGCGATCTCACCAAAATCATCGTCAGCGACCCGGCGCTCAGCGCCCGCTTAATCCAGGTTGCCAACAGCCCGTTGATGCGCGCCGGCCGCAAGATCGAGAGCGTCGATGCGGCGGTGAACCGGTTGGGCATGCGCATGGTGCGCGACCTGGCCACCAGCATGGTGATGGCACAGATGTTCCAGGCCACATCCGACGTTACCGACAAACGGCTACGCGAATTGTGGGCGCACAGCACCGAGGTGGCCGCCATCGCCCATGCCCTCGCCAGCCAGTTCACCAAGTTGAATCCCGAGCAGGCGTTGCTGGCCGGACTGGTACACGAGATCGGCGCACTGCCGATCCTGACCAAGGCCGAAGACTATCCCGAGTTGCTGCAAAACGAGCAGGAGCTTGACGACATCATCTTCCAGCTACACACCCGCATCGGCGCGGCCATCCTGCAGTCGTGGAACTTCCCCGCAGAGCTGGTGGCGGTCGCCGCCGAGCATGAAGACGTCTATCGCGACTCGCCCAGCGTCGATTACGCCGACGTGGTCGTCGTTGCCAATCTGCAGAGCAAGATGTTCGG
>DFMR01000068.1 GCA_002376325.1 Proteobacteria bacterium UBA3588
ACATCACGGGCGCCATCGCCGACTCCATGAACTACGCCATCGAGGCACTGCGCACCCTGGTAACGGCGATCAACGAAACGGCGGGACAGGTATCGGCTGCGGCGCAGCGCACCCAGGCGACGGCGATGCATCTNNCCGCCATCCAGGCGGCCATGGCCGGTGAGGCGGGCCGCGGCTTTGCGGTGGTCGCGGACGAAGTTCAGCGACTGGCAGAACGTTCCGCCGACGCAACCAAGCAGATTGAGGCGCTGGTTAAGACCATCCAGGCCGACACCAACGAAGCGGTCATCTCGATGGAAGAGAGTACCGCGGGCGTGGTCAACGGTGCCCGACTGGCTGAGGACGCCGGCACCGCACTGGGCGAGATCGAAAACGTGTCGACCAGCCTGGCGCAACTTATTCAAAGCATCAGCGACGCCACCCGCCAGCAGGCGGCGGCGGCGGCCAACGTATCCGATACCATGAACGTCATTCAGGAGATTACCACCCAGACATCGGCCGGTACGACGCAGACCGCCGCTTCCATCGGTAATCTCGCAGAACTGGCCAACGACCTGAAGAAATCCGTAGCCGGCTTCAAGCTGCCCGGCTAATGAAGGAGCCGCTGGCCGGTGATCATGGTGGTGCAGACAACGAGGGCTTCTATGCTGGTGCGTGCTGCACGGCCCGGCGACGCGAGCGACGGCGACGGTGCCGTCATCGTCCGACGGAGGTCGTTCGCTCTGAGGTTGCGGTATTGCCGCTGCGGCTTCCCCCTCGATAGACAATGCGCATGTTGGGTGCCAAACCAATGACAGCGAAGTTTGATGTCAGCACCCTCAACTGGGTGAAGGGCGAGATCGACGCGTCGCTGGATCAGGCACGCCTCGCCCTGGAGTCCTTCGTCAATACGCCTGACGACGAGACCCAAATGCGCTTCTGCGTGATGCATCTGCATCAGGTACGCGGAACGTTGCAGATGGTGGAGCTGTATGGTGCCGCGCAGGTTGCCGATGAAATGGAGCGGCTTGGTCTGGCGCTGCAAGAGCAGCGGATACCGGACGTAGAGCGCGGTAGCGAGATACTGATGCGGGCGATTCTCCAGCTGCCCGATTACCTCGAAGGACTGCAAGCCGGCCAAACCGACAGCGCCCTGGTGTTGTTGCCGCTGATCAACGAATTGCGCCGCCTGCGTGGTGAGCAGCCGCTACCGGAAAGCACCTACTTCAAACCCGATTTGACCGTCGCGGCGCCAGCCGCCGAACCCGCCGTGAGTGGTGTCGACGTCAGCGCGCTGGCCCAAAAGGCGCGACCCTACTATCAGTCCTGCCTGCTGCATCTGCTGCGCGGCGAGGATGCTACCCAGAGCTTCAGGGCGCTGCGTGCGTTGAGCGACAAACTGCTGGCGGCTGCCGCCGAACCGCAGGTGCGGCAGTGGTTCTGGATCTTCGGCGGCTTCGTGGACAGTCTCGCCGAAACGCCGCAGGCGCTACGCACCGCCGCCAAGAAGCTGTTGAGCCGGGGCGAGCAGGTACTGAAGCTGCTGGGCGAGGGCGGCGAAGCCGCCCTCGCCCAGCAGCAACTCGCGTCGGTACTCACCAGCCTGCTGTTTCAGGTGGCGCAGGCGCACGACGGCGAACGCATAGCGGAGCTGAAGCAGGCATTTTCGCTGGACACGCTCTTGGCCGCCGGAACGCCGCGCGCTGCAGGGTTGAGCGGCTTCAATGCGGAGCTGAAGAAGACACTCGCCGGCGATATCCTCGAAGAGCTGGCCACCGTCCAGGATGCACTCGACATTTTCGTGCGATCCGAGCAGCGCGCCGTCGCCAACCTAGTGCCGATGGCCGAAACGCTGGAGCGTTTGGCGAGCACCTTGCGCATGATGGCCCAGGATTCGTTGGCTCAGACATTGCTGGATCAGGTGGTGGTGATTCGCGATCTGCAGGTTTCAGGGCAGACTCCCGACGACAGCGTGTTGATGGGTATCGCAAGCGCTGTGCTGGCGGTGGATTCGGCGCTGCGCGACTGGGGGAGCATCCGTCCCCTGGAGCAGGCAGACGCGCTGGCCGAGCAGGTGGAGGGACTTTCGCCCGAGGCCGAAGCGGAACACCATCGCGTTATCCGGCAGGTGATGAAGGAGGCCAAGAGCAATCTGCTGAAGGTCAAGGACGCGGTGGACGCCTTCCTGGAGGCATTCGGTGATCCCGCGCCGTTGCAAGATACCGCCCCGCTGTTGCGTGAAATCATCGGCAGCCTGAATCTCCTGTCATACAAACGCGTGGCCCAGGTGCTGCGCGCCTGCTCGATGTACATCAATCACGATCTGGCGCAGGCGCAGAGCGCGCCGGATACGGAATATCTGGACGCGCTGGCCGACGCACTCACCAGCGTCGAATATTACCTGGACGCCTTCGTAGAAAGTCGAGTTCATCCGGCGATGGTGCTGGAGGTCGCGGAAAAGGCGGTTGCGAAATTGGGTTATCCGGTCGATGCGCTGCCGCCGCCCGAGGAGCCGGCGGCCATCGAGATTGCTGCGCCGGTCCCGGCTGTGGCGGAGCCGGCTGCTGCGCCCGTCGTCGAGGAGCAGGAGGCGCCGCCGGCCGCCGCGCTGGCGAGCGCAAGTGCGCCGCCGGACGAGGAACTGGACGAAGAGATCCGCGACATCTTCATCGAAGAGGCGAGCGAGGAGATCGCGAAGATAGGCGAGTTATTGCCGCAATGGCAGGCGAACCGCGCCGATGAGGAGTCGCTGCGCGACCTGCGCCGCTGCTTTCATACTCTTAAGGGAAGTGGCCGCTTGGTCGGCGCCAACGTCATCGGAGAATTTGCCTGGGCATTCGAGAACATGCTCAACCGGGTCATCGATAATACGATTGAGCCGGGCAATGCCATGTTCGACCTGCTCGATCAGGCGCGCGAGGCGCTGTCGGAGTTGGTGGAGCAGTTCCGTAACGGCGCCGCCGTGGATGCCGATATTGAATGGTTCAGTGCGGCGGCTGAAGCGATGTCCAAGCCGGGTGGCCTGGAGGCCATGATGGCGCAACAGGCGGCACCGGCCGTGGCCGCGCCTGAGCCGGTGATCGAACAGGCAGTGCCCGCCGCGCCACAGGAGGCTGGGGAACCGGAGCCCGAACTGGATCCGGTGTTGCTGGAAATCTACGGCAACGAGACGGAAGGACACCTCGCGGCGATAGACGAATTCGTTACCGGTTGTCGTACCCAGGGTGCCTGCCGGGTCTCCGAAAGTCTGACGCGCGCACTGCATACGCTGCAGGGAAGCTCGCGCATGGCCGGTGTGATTCCCGTTGCCGATATCAGCAGTCACCTGGAGAAATATGCCAAGGCGCTGCATACGGCGCACGAGGCGGTAGGTGAAGAGGGTTTGGCCGCGCTTGAGGAGTGCGTCGGCTTTGCCCGCGACCAGCTGGCCTTCCTGCAGGGTGGCCGCGCCGCGGCGCCGCTGCACCAGGAGCTGTTGGCCAAGGCCGAGGAGCTGCATCATGCGACGCACCATCTCGCCGAGGGGCTGGAAGCGGCGCCGGAGGCCGGGCTGGCGGTCGCGCCTTCCCTCGAAGCGGTACCGACGTCCGACGTTGCTGCAGAAGAGATCGTCGTAGAGGCGCCATCCGAAGGGGCGGCCGAGCCGCTGGAAAGCGCGCCAGAGCCGACTTCGGCTGGCGTGACAGCGGAGGAGGTATCCGAGGAGGCTGCGGCGTCGGCGACAGAGGCGGAACCTTCGCTGGAGGATATCCTTTCGTCGATCGAGGTCGAAGAGATTACCGCGGCACCTGTCGCGGACGAGCCGTTGCCCATCGCATTCGAAGCTCCAGCGTCCATACCCGAGCCTGAGCGACCGCCGGTCCCTGCCGACTTTGATCACGAGCTGCTGGAGATCTTCCTGGAAGAGGGCGCCGAGATTCTCGACGCCTGTGAAGAGACGCTGCAGGCGTGGCGCGAACAGCCGGATGACCGCTCGCTGGTAGAGGCGTTGCAGCGTCAGCTGCACACGTTGAAAGGCAGTGCCCGCATGGCCGGCATCACGGCCATCGGTGACCTGAGCCATACCCTCGAATCGATTTTTGAAGATGTGGTTGAGGGACGGCTGGCACGTTCCAGGGCGATGATCGATCTGTTGCAGCTGGCGCAGGACCGTTTGGTCGAAATGCTGGAGCAGGTACGAAACAATGCGCCGCTATCCAACGCCGACGACCTGATTAATCGTATCCATGCGCTGGCGCGCGGAACGAACGAAATCGAAGAGACGGAGCCGTTGGAGGCAGCCGCTGCGCCCTCCTACGACGCCAATCTGGCCGCGGCCTTCATGCGTCAGGCAGAAGAGATTCTGGAGTCCTGTGACGCGCGGTTGCAGAGCTGGGCGCTGCATGACGACAAGTTGCCGATAGTGCGGGAGCTGGAAGGCGAGTTACATGCGCTGGGTACCGCCGCCGCCACGGCCGCGGTTACGGGGATGGCCGATGTCGGTTTTGCCGTAGCGCTGCTGCTCGGCAGCGTGACGGAAGGCCGTCTCCCGGCGACGAATCATCTGTTGGGTGTATTGCAGCGCACCTATGACCGTCTGACGCAGATGCTGGACGAACTGCGCCAGGGAACACTGCCGGCACCGGCCGCGGACTTGATTGCTGCCGTGGAAGAGATGGCCGCTGAGGTGCCCGAGGCGACGGCGGCACCCTTGGCCGAACCGCTTAGCCGCGCGGAAGAAGAGGCGCTGGCCAAAGGTGAGCGCCGCCAATCCTTCCGCGCGGCCCAGGAACTGGTCCGTGTACGCTCCGAGTTGCTGGACAACTTGGTGAACTTCGCCGGCGAAGTGAGCATCTATCGCTCGCGCGTGGAGCAGCAGGTGGGCGGCTTCAACTACAGCCTGCGTGACTTCGGTGAAATCCTTGCGCGCCTGGGTGAACAGCTGCGCCAGTTCACCATCGATACCGAGGCGCAGATCCAGTCGCGCTACGAAGATGCCGCACACGAAGGCTACGAAGATTTCGATCCGCTGGAATTCGACCGCTTTACCCACATGCAGCAGTTGGCACGCTCGACGATGGAGAGTTTGAGCGATTTGGTGGAAGTACGTGACACCATGCAGGGCGCCACCCGCGAAACCGAGACGCTGCTGCTGCAGCAGGCGCGGGTGAATACCGAGCTGCAAGAAGGCCTGATGCACACGCGCATGGTACCGCTGGTGGAGAATGCGCCGCGCCTGCGCCGTATCGTGCGGCAGACCTGTGCCGAGCTCGGCAAGGAGGTGGAGCTGCGCTTCCAGGGGGGCGAGGTGGAGATGGACCGCCACATGGTGGAGCGCATGCTGGCGCCTATCGAGCATCTGCTGCGTAATGCCATTGCTCACGGCATCGAGACGCCGGAGGCGCGCCGCGGGCAAGGGAAGCCGGCGAGCGGTCAGATTACCATCGCCCAGGCGCGCGAAGGTTCCGAGGTCGTTATCCGGATCATCGACGACGGCCAGGGCGTCAATCTCGACAGGGTGCGACACAAGGCGGTTGAACGCGGCCTGATGAAGGCCGATGCAGGGCTGTCGGACAAGGAGGTCATGCACTTCATCCTGGAGTCCGGTTTTTCCACGGCGGAGAGCCTGACCCAGCTGTCGGGGCGCGGCGTCGGCATGGACGTGGTCAACAGCGAGATCAAGCAGTTGGGCGGCTTGCTGGAGATCGATACCAAGCCCGGTCAGGGCACCACATTTACCGTTCGTCTGCCGTTGACGCTGTCGGTTACCCGTGCTCTTCTGGTTCAGTCCGGCGAGCAGATCTACGCCGTACCGCTGGTCAGCATTCAGGGTATCGAGCGTATCGATCGCGGACGCCTGGAACAGATGTTGGCGGTGGAAAATCCGACCTATTCCTGGCTCAACCAGGATTACCTGCTGCTCTCGCTCGGCGGCCTGCTCGGTGCCGGCGGCATCGCCGTGGCCGATGAGATCGTCAAGCGGCCGCTGCTGTTCACCCAAAGTGGCGATCACTATGTGGCGTGGGCTGCTGATAATCTGCTGGGCAGCCGCGAAATCGTGGTGAAGTCCTTGGGGCCGCAGCTGTCGACATTGCGTGGTCTTTCCGGCGCTACGATCCTCGGCGACGGCCGAGTGGCGCTGATCCTCGACCTGCCGATGCTGGCGCGTCTCGGCCTGGCGCATCGCAGCGTGGCGGAGGAGGAGGCGATCGCCGCGGAGGTACAGCGGGTCGAACAGCCGGTGGTGATGGTGGTGGACGATTCGATCACTGTGCGCAAGGTCACCTCGCGTCTGCTGGAGCGCAACGATCTGCGCCCCGTGACCGCGAAAGACGGCGTCGACGCCATCGCCCAGCTCGAAGACGTGATCCCCGACGTCATGTTGCTGGACATCGAAATGCCCCGCATGGACGGCTACGAATTGGCGACCCACATGCGCAATACCGCGCGTCTCAAGCATATTCCGATCATCATGATTACCTCGCGCAGCGGCGAGAAACACCGCCAGCGGGCGCTGGAAATCGGCGTGGACCGCTACATGAGCAAGCCGTATCAGGAGACCGAACTGCTGGAAAATATCCGTACTCTGCTTGCCGAGCGGGCCAAGCGTTAACCAAGGCGGCGCAAGATGAGCGAATCGAGCAGATCACAGGACAGCGCGACCCCCGATGCCGCCGCCGGTGTGGCGGTGCGCTGCCTCATTGTTCCGTTGAGTGGCGCCACGCTGATACTGCCCAACACCGCAGTCGCCGAAGTGGCCGAATACCGTGCGCCGCAGCCGATCGGAGCCGCTCCGGGCTGGCTGCTGGGGATGATGCAGTGGCGCGGCCGCAGTATCCCGTTGCTCACGTTCGAGCAGTTCGTCGGTTTACCTGCAGGCGCTGCGGGGGTCCATGCGCGGGCCATCGTCTGCAACACCTTGAGCGGCAACGTGACGCTACCTTTTGTCGCACTGCTGGCGCAGGGTATCCCGCGCCTGACGGGGGTCAAGGCCGAAGTGCTTGAGCCGACCGACCAGGACGGCGCGGAGCAGGAGGCGGTGGCGGCCAGGGTCCGTTTTGCCGGTGAAGAGGCGCTGATACCGGACCTGGATGCAATAGAGCGGATGTTGATCAGACTGGGTATTAAAACCGGATGATTTGGCGGTAAAATCGGCGGCACTGAAATAAATATTTAATGTGGCTGGGGATTACCATGCTGAAAAAGGTCCATGTGGGTGCAGTAGTGGCATTGCTGGCGTTCGCCGGCGGTGCATCGGCGCAGCAGCAGGTAGATGTCTCGGCAATTAACGAGCCGGCAATCAGTCCTGAGCGCGCGCATATGCTGGAAATCATCAAACAGGTGGAGAGCAATCCGAAGCGCATGGCGGATGCCATTACCGCCGGTGCCGACCGCTCGCTGTTGTGCAGCAACTGCCATGGCAAGGACGGCAACAGCATCCAGCCGGGCGTGCCCAATCTCGCCAGCCAGAATCCTACCTATCTGTTGCAGCAGATCGATCGGTTTGCCACCGGCAAGCGCAAGAACTTCGTCATGAACGCATTGGCGGCGAGTTTCACCATGGATGACAAGATCAACCTTGCCATCTACTTCTCCAGCCAGAAGTTGCGCGCGGAGAAGTATGATTCGGTGCGGGCGGCGCACGGCAAGCGTATCTTCGAAAGCGTCTGTTATCTGTGCCATGGCCTCGACGGCAAGGGCGGTGCCGAAAAAGGTTTTGCCCGTATCGCGGGGCAGCGGCCCAGTTACGTCGTCCTGAATTTGACCCGTTTCCGTGCCGTGGCGCGTCACGACGTGCCGTCGGACGACGTCGTGCGTCAAAGCCCGCGGATGGAG
This sequence comes from Proteobacteria bacterium UBA3588, assembly GCA_002376325.1. Taxonomy (GTDB): domain Bacteria; phylum Pseudomonadota; class Gammaproteobacteria; order Thiohalomonadales; family Thiohalomonadaceae; genus Sulfurivermis. Next base: position 7,795 of record DFMR01000068.1, read on the forward strand.
CAGGTAACGCAGAACCTCAGCGATCAGGACATCGAGGATCTGGCCAACTACGTGGCTTCGCTGCAATAAAGAAGCCCTGCGACCTTGCATTGCGGATTTCGGGTTTCCAATCAGCAGGGGCGCCACCCTGCTGACTGAACTCTGAACCCGCCTATCTCCCCAAATCACCCCAGCGCGCCTGGGCCAGCGCCACGGCGGCGAGGGCTGCCGTCTCGGTGCGCAGGATGCGCGGTCCCAGCCTGAGCGCGTGATAGCCCGCTGCGCGGGCGAGTGCGATCTCCCGTTCGCTCAAACCTCCTTCGGGGCCGATCAGCACGGTCGCCGCCTCGGTCGTTGTAGGCAGGTCATTCAGGGTCTGTGTCGCCCGTGGGTCGAGGGTGATCCCGATCCCCAGCAGCGCCTGCTGCAGCCAGGTCTCCAGCGCCACGGGCGATACCAGCTGCGGCGGCGTGTTGCGGCCGCACTGCTCGCAGGCGCTGATGGCGACGGCTTGCCAGTGGCGCAGCCGTTTCTCCATCCGCTCGCCGGAGAGGTTCACCGCACAGTGCTCGGTAATGAGCGGCACTATCCGCACTATCCCCAATTCCGTCGCCTTCTGCACGACGTAGTCCATGCGTTCGCCCTTGGCGACACCTTGGGCCAGAGTCAGCGTAAGGGGCGATTCCGTCGCTGTGGCGTGGTACTCGCCGAGTTCCACCTCGACGCTCCGTTTCGCCACGGACAGCAATGTCGCCGCGTACTCGCCACCCTCGCCGTTGAAAAGCGCCAGCGGCGCGCCCGGTTGCAGTCGCAGCACCCGCGCCACATGGTTGGCGGCGCTGTCCGGCAGGGTCAGGCGCAGCCCGGTGTGCAGCGTGCCGGGCTGGTAGATGCGGGGGACACGCATGGGTCAACCTGTTAGCGATCGCCGAGGGCCAGGGCTTCCCAGATCGCCTGCGTCGGCGCGGCCTGATTCATGGTATAGAAGTGCAGGCCGGGCGCTCCCGCCTCCAGTAGATGCCGGCACAGCTCCACCGTCGCCTCCAGGCCGTAGGCGCGAATGCTCTCCAGATCCTCTCCCATGCCTTCCAGGCGCTTGGCCAGCCAGCGCGGGATCTCGGCGCCGCAGGCGTCGGAGAAGCGGGCCAGCTGTTTGTAGTTGGTAATGGGCATGATGCCCGGCACGATGGGCAGATCGAGCCCCAGCCGCTCACAATCGTCGACGAAACGCAGGTAGGCGTCGACGCTGTAGAAGTACTGAGTGATCGCGCCGTTGGCGCCGGCCTCCACCTTGCGCTTGAAGTTGCGCAGATCCTGCTGCGCAGTGGGCGCCTGCGGGTGGAACTCCGGATAGGCGGCCACCTCGATATGAAAATGGTTGCCGGTCTCGCTGCGGATGAACTCCACCAGCTCGTTGGCATAGTGGAACTCCCCGGTGTCGCGCATCCCCGACGGCATGTCGCCGCGCAGGGCGACGATGCGTTTGATGCCCATGGCGATGTACTGCTGCAACAGCGCGCGAATCGCATCGGCGCCGGAACCGATGCAGGAGAGGTGCGGCGCCGTGGCGAGACCGGCGGCCATCAGGTCGCCCACCGTCTCGAGGGTGCCCTGCTGGGTGCTGCCGCCGGCACCGTAGGTGACCGACACGTAGACCGGCTTCAGCGCGGCGAACTGGTCGCGCGCCGCCAGCAGTTTCTCCCGGCCCTGCTCCGTCTTGGGCGGGAAGAACTCGAAGCTGAAGCCGGAGCGGTATTTCTTTTGCGATTCCATCGTTGTTTCTCCGGAGAAGATGGATAACCGCTAAGTACGCCAAGTCTCGCCAGGTACAAACCACCCCGTTGCCGTTTTCGGTACACCGAAAACGGCAACGGCCTAATTGGCCTTACCTCGCGTAACGTCGTGTACTTCGCGGTTAATTCCCGTTCCTAGTAGCGATAGTGGTTCGGCTTGTAGGGGCCTTCCACCGGCACGTCGATGTAGTCGGCCTGCTCCTGAGAGAGGATGGTGAGGTCGGCGCCGATCTTCTTCAGGTGCAGCCGCGCCACCTTCTCGTCCAGGTGTTTGGGCAGGACATAGACCTTCTTCTCGTAGTGCTCGCCGCGGCCGAACAGCTCCATCTGGGCGATGGTCTGGTTGCTGAAGGAGGCGGACATGACGAAACTGGGGTGGCCGGTGGCGCAGCCCAGGTTTACCAGGCGGCCCTTGGCCAGCACGATGATCTTCTTGCCGTCGGGGAAGATGACGTGGTCGACCTGCGGCTTGATCTCCTCCCACTGGTACTTCTCCACCGAGGCGATGTCGATCTCCGAGTCGAAGTGGCCGATGTTGCAGACGATGGCCT
>DFMR01000096.1 GCA_002376325.1 Proteobacteria bacterium UBA3588
CATTCTTCAATCACCGTTATCCCTGGGCGGTGCTACGGTCTTCTTAGGATGCCTCGGTAACGTGCGTGAACTACCGGCCGGTGGAGCCGAGAAACCCTATGGAGTGGAGGCTGTTGCCGAGCAGCTATGCTGATGTGGCTATAGTCCTTGACGGTCGTGCAGTCGTCACCGCATCCTGCGCGCGGATAATCGGAGACGTACCACAGTTATCGCTCCAGGCTTACGGTGGCCGTCCGGCCATAAAACTGTGGTGCGTCGCCGATTATTTCGTGATTGGGTAAGCACACAGTTAACGCCAATATTGGCAACAACTGTGTTCTGCCCCGGATTAGTGGGAGCTTTTGCTTAGGCGGCAGCGAGTCGCCGCGACGGCACCATCGCAACGCTCACCCCGCCGATCACCAGCATGCCGCCGATGAGTTGTACATGGCTCGGATGGGTTCCGGCGACGATACCGGCGAGCATGGCGAACACCGGCACTAGATTAAGGAACAGAGCGGTGCGGCCGGCGCCCAGATGGGCGATGCCGGTGTTCCAGAACAGATAAGCGAGCACGGTACCGCCGAGGGCCATCATCAACAGTGCGGAGCCGGCATGTGTGCCGGGAAACGTGAAGTGACCTCCGTCCACTACTGCGACAACGAGCAACAGCAGGGCGCCGGCCCCCATCACCAGAGTGGTGTTGACCACCGCGGAACCGGCGGGCATGTAGCGGCGGACGAGCACGTTGTAGAACGCCCACATCAGGTCTGCGCCCAGCATCAGCAGGTCGCCGTGCGCCACCTGAAGTCCTTCCAGCCGGGCCAGGCTGCCACCGGAGATCACCACCACCACACCGAACAGGGCGAGAGGCAGGGCCGCCAGCTGGCGCGGGGTTGCCTGCTCACCAAGCATCAGAGCGGCGATGAAGGTGGTCAGCAACGGATTGGTGGCCATGATCAGGGCCGCATTGATGGCCGAGGTGCTTTGCAGGGCGTAGAAGAACAGCAGGTTGAAACCGCCGATACCCACTAGGCCGAGCAGCAGATAGGCGCCGACGTTGCGGCGCAGCGGCGCCAGCAGCGGCTCGCCCCGCCACCTCGCCAGGGCGAGCATCGCCGCGGTGCCGATGACGAAGCGCAGGGCGGCGGCCCACAGAGGCGGCAGGTCGACCATGACCGGTCCGGCCAGCACGAAGTTGGCGCCCCAAAAGGCGGTAGCGACGACGATCAGGAGATAGACGGTTCCCGTATTCATGAGGCACTCCATTTAGCTGAACTATTGAGTGCCAGAGGCTAGTTGACGCAATCTACGGCTACAAACGAAAATATCTGTACCTATCGTTAAGGAAATCTAATGTCACGCCGTCTGCCCCAGTTGACCGCGCTACGCGCCCTCGAAGCCGCAGCGCGCCATCTCTCCTTCGCCCGTGCCGCCGAGGAGTTGCACGTCACGCCTGCGGCGATCAGCCAGCAGGTGAAGCAGCTGGAGGAATATCTCGGGGTGAGCCTCTTCCGTCGTGGGCGGAATATGGCGCTGAGCCACGCGGCAGCGAACGCCCTGCCGCTGCTCAGCGAGGGCTTCGATCAGTTGGAGCGGGCCGTGGCGCGGCTGCGCGTCGGCAACGACGCCGGTCCCCTGGTGGTGTCGGTGCCGCCGACCTTCGCCTCGCGCTGGCTGGTGGCGCGGCTGGACGATTTTCAGTCCCAGTATCCCGATATCGAACTGCACCTGCATGCCAGTCGACGCCTGGTGGATTTCGCCGTGGAGGAGGTCGATCTGGCGATACGCTTCGGCGCCGGCCCTTATTCGGGGCTGCATGCCGATCGGCTGATGCCGGAGGCGATCGTGCCGGTGGCAGCCCCGGCGCTGGCGGCGGACATCGCCGCGCCCGCCGATCTGCCGCGCTACACCCTGCTCAGCGACGACGCCCACCTGTGGGACCCCACCTTCCCCGACTGGGACACCTGGCTCAGTTCGCTGGGCGTGGAAGCCAAACTACGCATCCGCCGCTTCAGCGATTCCAACTTGGTGATCGGAGCGGCGACAGCGAGCCTCGGCGTGGCCTTGATGTGGCACAGCCTAGTGGTCGACGAGTTGAATGCCGGGAGATTGCAGCGGTTGTTCGGTAGCACGCTGCCCACCGGGCACGGCTATTACCTGGTGGTGCCGCCCACCCGGTTGCAGGTGCCGAAGATCGCCGCTTTTCGCCAATGGATGCTGGATCAGGCGCAGCGGCAGAGTGCGCCGTAGTAAGAATGTATCCTGATCATCAATGGTTAGGCGCCGAATATTCATACTCGAACCTAATCAACCTAATCGGGTCAGCGCACAGTTAACGCTAATATTTACAACAACTGTGTTCTGGCCCGGATTGGTGCCCCGCTGTTTCCGAAGGGTGCCTTGATAAACAGCCGCTAGNNTGCCGCTGTCCATGCCGCTGCTTTCTACGTAGGCAAATGTCTTCGGATGCATATATCTCATAGCGACGGAATATCAATGTGATCCGTATGTGGCTAAGATGGTTCGATGGGAGAGTTTATGACAGCATGCCTAACGCAGCCCGTCGTTCGAACCATAATGAAGCCCATCCACGCCGCATTACGCAATTTAGGGTACCCATGCCAGAAGAAGAACTCCTTCACGAACTCGGCTCGCCCTGGCACATCCTCTCCGCCGAGTCGATAGCGGCACAACTGGATACCTCCGACGCCGGCCTCTCCACCTCCGAGGCCACCGCTCGCCGCGCCCGCTGGGGCGCCAATGAACTCGTCGACCGCGCCCGCCGTCCCTGGTGGCGGATGCTGCTCGGGCAGTTCGCCGATTTCATGATCCTGGTGCTGATCGCGGCGGCGGTGATCTCCGGTCTGATCGGCGAGGCGCAGGATACGATCACCATCGTGGTCATCGTGGTGCTCAACGCGATCATCGGCACGGTGCAGGAGTATCGGGCGGAGCGGGCGGTGGCGGCGCTGCGGGCGATGGCGGCGCCGGAGGCGACGGTGCTGCGCGACGGTGACATTGTCGTTGTCTCTGCGCGGGAGCTGGTGCCCGGCGATATGGTGTTGCTGGAGGCGGGCAACGTGGTGCCGGCGGATCTGCGCATCGTGCACAGCGCGGGATTGCAGGTGGACGAGTCGGCGCTGACCGGAGAATCGCGGGCGGCGGAGAAGAACGATGTGGAGTTGGCGGAGGCGGAACTGCCGCTGGGCGACCGCCGCAACATGGCCTTCAGGGGGACGCAGGTCACGCGCGGGCGCGGGCGCGGCATAGCGGTCGCCACCGGCATGGCGACGCAGATCGGACATATCGCGCAACTGCTGCACGGCGACGCGATCGGCAAGACACCGTTGCAGAGGCGACTGGCCAGTTTCGGTCAGCGCCTGGCCTTGGCGATCCTGGCGATCTGCGCGTTGATCTTCGCGGCGGGACTGCTGCGCGGCGAGGAGGTCGTGTTGATGTTCCTCACCGCCATCTCGCTGGCGGTGGCGGCGATCCCGGAGGCGCTGCCGGCGGTGGTGACGGTGTCGCTGGCGCTCGGCGCCGCCAAGATGAGCAAACGCAATGCGCTGGTGCGGCGGCTGCCGGCGGTGGAGACCTTGGGTTCGGTCACCTTCATCTGTTCCGACAAGACCGGCACGCTGACCGAGAACCGGATGCGCGTCGAGCGCGTGGTGATCGGCGGAGAAGAACTGGAGAGGGTGCCGACCGACGAATCGCCGTTGGCACAGCGGCTGCGTCAGGCGCTGGCGCTCTCCAACGACGTGAAGCCGGGCAACGGCGATACGCTGCTCGGCGATCCCACCGAAGTGGCATTGTACGAAGCGGCGCAGCGCGCCGGTTGCGCCAAGTCGGCGTTGGAGATACAGATGCCGCGGTTGGCGGAGGGG
>DFMR01000047.1 GCA_002376325.1 Proteobacteria bacterium UBA3588
TTGCCGACGTCGTTGGACGGCGTCGAGGAGGGGCTGACCCTGTTGGGGCTGGTGGCGCTGATCGATCCGCCGCGTGCCAATGCCCGCCAGGCGGTGGACGAGTGCCGCGCGGCGGGCATCGTGCCGGTGATGATCACCGGCGATCATCCGGGCACGGCGCACGCCATCGCGTTGCGGCTCGGCATCGTCGCAGAGGACGACGCGGTGCTCACCGGGCGCGAGCTGCAACAGATGTCGCAGCAGGAGTTCGAGGCTCATGTCGAGCATGTGCGCGTCTACGCGCGGGTGACGCCGGAGCAGAAGATCCGCATCGTGCAGGCGTTGCAGGACAAGGGCGAGTTCACGGCGATGACCGGCGACGGCGTCAACGACGCCCCGGCGCTGCGCCGCGCCGACATCGGCGTGGCGATGGGCATGAAGGGGACCGACGTGGCGCGCGAGGCGGCGGACATGGTGCTGCTGGACGACGACTTCGCCACCATCGTCAGCGCGGTGCGCGAGGGCCGGCGCATCTACGACAACATCCGCAAGTTCGTGAAGTACACCATGACCTCCAACTCGGGGGAGATCTGGACGCTGCTGCTGGCGCCGTTCCTCGGCCTGCCGTTGCCGCTGCTGCCGATCCACATCCTCTGGATCAATTTGGTGACCGACGGCCTGCCGGGGCTGGCACTGGCGGCGGAGCCGCACGAGCGCAACATCATGCAACGGCCGCCGCGCCCGCCGCGCGAGAGCATCTTCGCCCACGGCATGTGGCAGCACATGATCTGGGTGGGTCTGTTGATCGGCGGCTTATCGTTGCTGGCCCAGGCCTGGGCCTATGAGAGCGGTTGGGCCCACTGGCAGACCATGGTGTTCACCGTGCTCACCTTCGCCCAGCTGGTGCATGCGCTGGCGATCCGCTCCGAGCGCGATTCGCTGTTCAGCATCGGCCTGCTGAGCAACCTGCCGCTGCTGGGCGCGGTGCTGTTTACCGTGGCGCTGCAACTGGGGGTGATCTACCTGCCGTGGGCCAATGCGCTGTTCCGCACCGCGCCGCTGTCGGCGGGCGAGCTGCTGATCTGTTTCGCGCTGCCGCTGGTGGTGCTGGCGGCGGTGGAGGCGGAGAAGTGGGCCGCGCGTCGCGGCTGGATCTATAGCGAGGCGCGGTAGCGATTCAGCAGCGACAGAAGCAAAGATGTAACCACGGGGGGCACGGGGGACACAGGGAATGCAAGGGATATGGGGTCCGTATGGTCCATGGCCTTGGCGTTTAATACCCCGTGTCCTCCGTGGTTAATTCCTGGTTGTGATTGTTAGAGATGTTGATCGAGTCCGCGCGCCTTGAGGCCCCAGGCGAGGATCGAGAAGAGTTTCTTGTTGGTGCTGCGCAGCCGGCCCACCAGCGTGTTGATCAGCTCTTTCAACACGCGGTAACCCAGTTCCGGGTTGGCATCGAGAAAGGCCAGCAGACCGTCTCCCGGCAGTTCCGCGAGTTCGCAATCGGTCACCGCCATCACCGAGGTGGAGCGGTCGCCGCGGTCGAACAGCGCCAGCTCGCCGAACACCTCGCCGTCGCCGAGATCGCACACGCCGGGATGGATGTGGCGACCCTCTTCCAGCTCCAGGTCGGCGAGGATGCGGACCGAGCCCTCCAGGATCAGATAGACGGTGTCGGTGTCGTCGCCTTCGCGGAAAATGAATTCATTGGCGGCGTAGCGGCGGCGGCGCCAGTCGGCGCCTTCCTTGAGATCGCGGTGTTGCAGCAACGAGGCGAAGGTATCGTTCATGGTTCTATCCGTTATTTTTTTATAACCCGCCGGGTGCAACCACAGAACAAGGCATCTACCCCGTGGGCATGCGCGTGCCCCGTGACTATCGGGCGTTTTGTTCTTGGTTTATACGGCGGCTCCCGGCGGCTATTCTCGCCCAACTACCCTGGCTCGAACCATGAACCAGATCAAGCTACGGAACAACGGTATGCCTGGCGCAGCGTTCCTTGCCGACATAAATCAGGAAAACGACCCGCTATGACGAACAGCTGACGGCCAGGCGGCGACCCCAGTCGGGCGGCGGGGCGGCGTAGTGTTCCATCTCCGGCTGTTCGGCGAACGGCGTTTGCAGCAGACGCAGCAGCCGTTCCAGCTCCTCGTAATCGCCGCNNCCAGGCGTCGAAGGCGGCGCGGTCGATGAAGCGATCGCGCAGCGGTTCGTTGCGGGCGGCGGGGTCGCTGTCGAAGCGGCCCAGCGCGCGGAAGAAACTGGTGTAGTCGATACGCTGGGCGGCGAGCAGGTCGAGCAGTGCGGCGATCAGTTCCGGGTCCGCCGCACGGTTGTCGCGCAGTCCCAGCTTGGCGCGCATGCCGCTGTTGTAATGCTCGGTAAAGGCGGTGTCATAGCCCCGCAGCACGGCATTGGCGCGCTCGGCGGCGGCCTCGGCCGGTGCGCCCAACAGCGGCAATAACGCCTGCCCCAGGCGGCTCAGGTTCCACAGGCCGATGTGCGGCTGCTGATCGAAGGCGTAGCGGCCGCCGTGGTCGGAGTGGTTGCAGATGTGGCCGGGGTCGAAGTCGTCGAGGAAACCGAACGGGCCGTAGTCGAGGGTGATGCCGAGGATCGACATGTTGTCGGTGTTCATCACGCCGTGGGCGAAACCCACCCGTTGCCACTGGGCGACGAGGCGGGCGGTGCGCTGCACCACCTCGCGGAACAGCGCCAGATAGCGATCGGCCTCTGCGGCGAGATGGGAATAGTGGTGGTCGATGACGTAGTCGGCAAGCCGGCGCAGTGCGGCGTGCTGGTCGCGGTGGTAGAAGATCTCGAACGAGCCGAAACGCACATGGCTGGGGGCGAGCCGCACCAGCAGCGCGCCGCGCTCGCAGGTCTCGCGGTAGACCTCTTCGTCGCTGTCGAACAGGCACAGCGCCCGCGTGGTGGGAATGCCGAGGCCGTGCATCGCCTCGCTGCACAGGTATTCGCGGACGGTGGAGCGCAACACCGCGCGGCCGTCGCCGCTGCGCGAGTAGGGGGTGACGCCGGCGCCCTTGAGTTGGATCTCCCAGCGCTCGTCCCGGCGGTTTTGCACTTCGCCCAGCAGGATGGCGCGGCCGTCGCCCAGCTGCGGTACGTAGTAGCCGAACTGGTGGCCGGCATAGAGCGCGGCCAGCGGTTCGCCGCCGGGCAGCGGCGAGCGGCCGGAAAAGTAGTCGGTGAATTCCGCCCGCAGCGCCTGGGTCGGATCGAGGTCGAGCAGCTCCGCCGCCGCGGGGTTGAAGCTGGCGAGGCGCGGCCCGGCCAACGGCGTCGGCTTCAGACGGGTGTAGAAATGCTCCGGCAGGCGGGCGAAGCTGTTGCTGAAGTTGAGCTGTTCGAGCGGGTACATGTAGCGTAGATGGCGCTGAGGCAACGGCCATTCAACCCTGAAAAAAGCGTGGCTTTGCCGTGCGACAGGTGTGCGAGAATCATCTGCCGTAAGTCGGAGAGACCATGAGCGAACAGATCCTGCACTTCATCAAGAAGCCCAGCTACCGGCGGGTTGCCCGCGATCGCGTGGTGCGCCTCAAGTACGCGGTGTTCGATGCGGATCAGGGGAGCATCATCGAATATCGCGATGACCTCTATCACCTGCACGGCGGTTACAGCGACGCTTTTCCCAAGGTGGAGGCGGCACTGGAGGGCCGTGAGGTGGGCGACCAGGTGGAAGTGACGCTGGTACCTGCCGACGGCTACGGCGAGCGTCTGCCGGCGCTGGTCATCACCGGACCGGCGGACCAGTTTCCGTCGGACGCGCACCGGGTCGGCGCGGTGCTGGAGGGGGAGGCGCCCGACGGCCACAGGGTGACCTTCGCCGTTACCCGGGCACAGGACGGGCTGATCACCGTGGACGGCAATCACCCGCTGGCGGGCCGTAACCTGCGGTTTGTGTTCGAGATACTCGACGTGCAGCCGGCACGGCCTGAGGAGTTGGCGGCCGGCCGCGCTCTTGCCGAATAGCCCTCTGTTTAGTCAGGTTAATCCGCTGTAAAATTGTCTACTATTGCTAAGTAACCCTTTCTCTCCATCCCCGGCGCCATAACTTCCTATAACGAAAAAGGGGTGTCCGATGGCCGCATCCGGTTTTAGGCAAGGCAGCGGTGCCTGGTTGGCAACGTGGTGGCTGCTGCTCGCCATCGGTTATGCCGCACTGGCGAGGGTCAGCATGCTGTTTGCCGATCCCGCGACTCATGTGGGCCTGCTATGGCTGCCGTCCGGTTTGGCGCTGGCGGCCTTGCTGCGTTTCGGGCTGCGTCTGTGGCCGGGTGTGGCGCTGGGCGCGATGGGTGAGGCGTTGCTGCGCCATGCAGCCCCGCCGCCTGGTGTCGCCTTCGCCGTCGCGGCCACGCTGGAGGCGCTGTTGGCCGCCTGGCTGGTGCGCCGCCTCATCGACCATACGGTGGTGCTGCAGCACATCGGCGACGTTCTCCGTTTCATCCTTGCGTCCGTCCTTGCGCCGTTGCCGGCGGCACTGATCGCGGGTGCCGTCATGGCGGCAGGTCATGCGGGCATGGTCAGCGAAGCCGATCTTGCCTCGCGTTGGTGGCTGGGAGACCTGGCAGGCATCCTGATTTTTGCACCCTTTGCCCTGGGCTGGAGCGAACGCGCCTATGCGCAGCGCGAAGGACGCGGTGCCGAGCTGGCGCTGTTCGTCGTTTTGATCACCGTCGCTTCCGCCGTGGTGTTTTCCGGTTCGCTGCCCACCGGCTCGCTGGTGTTCTCGTTGCTGGGCTTCTTTCTTTGGGCGGCGTTGCGGCTGGAGGTGCGCGGCATGAGCGTGCTCACGCTCGCGGTCGCCCTGTTTTCCGTTTATTACTCAAGTCACGGTATCGGTCCGTTTGTGGCGCACACCACCATGGTGACGGAATTGACCGTGCAGGCATTCGTCATAACGGTCGCCGTTTCCGGCCTGCTGTTGATCGCCGCGACCCATGAACGTGTCGAAGCACTGGATGAGTTGCACTTGAGCGATCGGATTATCGATGCCTCGCCGGAACATATCGCGGTGATCACGCCCGAGCACATCTATCGGCGCGTCAATGCGGCACACCTGCGCGCTCATGGGCTGTCTGCCCGATCGGTGGTCGGCCGGCAGGTAGCGGAACTGCTGGGGCACGATGTCTACCGCCAGTTGGTACGGCCCAATCTGCAACGCGCATTTGCCGGAACCGAAGTCCGCTATAACGCCTGGTTCAATTATGCCGGTGCCGGCCGTCGTCACATGCTGGTCACCTACCTGCCGTTGGCGAACGGCGGCAGTCAGCGGATCGAAGGCGTAGCGATGTTGTCGCGCGACATCACCGATATCAAGGAAGCGGAGGAGAAATTACAACTGGCGGCGAGCGTGATCGAAAACACCCCCGAGGGCGTGCTCATTACCGATGCCGCTCAACGCGTCATCTCGGTCAACCCCGCGTTTGTGCGCAATACCGGCTACAGCATCGAGGAGATCGTCGGGCAGAATCCGTCGATACTTTCATCCGGCCGACATGATCGGGCCTTTTATCAGCGCATGTGGTCGACCATAGAGGACAAGGGGAGCTGGCAGGGCGAGATATGGAACCGGCGCAAGAACGGCGACATCTACGTGGAGTGGCTCAGCGTCGTCGCCATCCGCAACGCCGCCGGTACGGTGTCCCACTACGCGGGGCTGTTCTCGGACATCACCACCCAGGAACACGTGCGCGACCGACTGCACAACCTCGCCTATTACGATGCCCTCACCGACCTGCCCAACCGTGAGCTGTTCAACGACCGTCTGGAGAACGCCCTGGCGCAGGCGCGGCGCGAGGGACGCCAAGTGGGGGTGATGTTTCTCGACCTCGACCGCTTCAAGCAGATCAACGACAGCCTCGGCCATGCGGTAGGCGACGAGCTGCTCAAGGCAGTGGCGGATATCCTACTCAGCTGTGTGCGCGAGAGCGATACCGTGGCGCGTTTGGGCGGCGACGAGTTCACTATCCTGATGGCGGGGGTCACGCTGGAGGATGACGTCACTTTGGTCGCGCACAAGATCGTCGCGGCGCTGGCATGCCCGCTCACCGTTGCCGGACATGAATTGCGCACAAGCGCCAGCATCGGCACCGCCATCTTTCCTTCCGACGGTTCCGACGCAGAGACGCTGTTGCGCAACGCCGACGTCGCGATGTACACCGCCAAACAGGCAGGCCGCAACATGTTCCGCCGCTACGGGTCATCGGTTGACTGAGCGGAGGCCGAACCAGACGCTAACCGCTGAGGACATAGAGGGCACGGAGACCTTTGGGCACAAGGCGTTTCAGCGACCACACGAGCACGATGTCCTCTCCGAACGACCTCGATAATCGGCTAGTGCGCCTGTTAACGGCTGCTCTCTGCAGTGTTCTCCGTGCCCTCCGTGGCCATTCTTGATCCCGCAGGTTGACACGCGCCGGCCCGCGGTTGAGACTTAGCCTCCCTTTCCGCAATCCGAACCGTTCATGAGCGCCCTGATCGAAGTTGAAAATCTGGTGAAGCACTATCAGGGTGTGCGGGCGGTGGACGGAATCAGTTTTTCCATCGAGCGCGGCACCTGTTTCGGCCTGCTCGGTCCCAACGGTGCCGGCAAGACCACCACCGTCGAGATCCTCGAAGGGATCAAGGCGCCGACCTCCGGCACCATCCTCTACAAAGGCGAACCGCTCGGCCCCTCGTTCCGCTACGAGGCGGGCATCATGTTCCAGTCCACCGCGTTGCAGGAGTTCATCACCGCGCGCGAGACGCTGCGCATGTTCCAGAGCTTCTATGACCGCACCATGCCGCTGGAGGCGCTGGTCGAGGCCTGCTCCCTAGAATCGTTTCTCGACCGCGACACGCGCAAGCTCTCCGGTGGCCAGTTGCAGCGGCTGCTGCTGGCCATCGCCCTGGTCAACGACCCGGAGGTGGTGTTCCTCGACGAGCCGACCACCGGCCTCGATCCGCAGGCGCGGCGCAAGCTGTGGGAGCTGGTGCGCACCATCAAGGCGCGCGGCAAGACGGTGCTGCTCACCACCCACTACATGGAAGAGGCCTACGAGTTGTGCGACGAGATCATCATCATGGACAGCGGCCGCATCATCGCCCAGGGTTCGCCCGACGCGCTGCTCGCCTCGCACTTCCATGACGTGGTGTTGCAGTTGCCGCAGGCGGACATGACGGCTGCCGCAGCCGCGCTGCCGCTCAAGACGCTCGACTGCGGCGATACCGTCGAGATCCTTACCCCGGCGGTGAGCGATACGGTGCAGCAGCTGCTGGCGGCGGGCGTGTCGCTGAATCAACTGCGCATCCGCTCGCGCACCCTCGACGACCTGTTCCTCGAACTGACCGGCAAGGAGATCCGCACATGATGCTGAAGCGGCTGTTTGCGGTGTTCTGGGCGCGCAATAAGGAGTTCCTGCGCGACCGTGCGGCGATGGGTTGGAACCTGATATTTCCGTTCCTGATCGTCGCCGGCTTCGCCTTTGCCTTCACCGGCGGGCCGGCGCCGATGTACAAGGTCGGCGTCTACGGCCCCATGCCCAAGGGCGGTTTCTTCGCCACCGACTATGTGAAGTTCTTCGCGGTCAAGAATCTCGATACTACCATCGTCAAGGTGGAGCGCCACCAGCTCGACCTGTTGCTCGATACCACCCACCAGCGCTACTGGGTCAACAGCAAATCGCCGCACGGTTATTTTCTGGAGAAGCTGCTGCACGACAGTCCCCAGGCCGGTTATCGCAAGCAGGTGGTGAGCGGCCGCCAGATCCGTTACGTCGACTGGCTCATCGCCGGCGTCATCGGCATGAACGTGATGTTCAGCGCGCTCTACGGCGTCGGCTACGTCATCGTGCGCTACCGCAAGAACGGCGTGTTGAAGCGGCTCAAGGCGACGCCGTTGTCGGCGATAGAATTTCTCACCGCGCAGGTGGCCTCGCGCCTGTGGCTGATCCTGGCGGTGGCTGCGGTGGTGCTGTTCGGCACCAACCTGTTCGTCCACTTCGCCATGTACGGCTCCTACCTGCTGCTGTTCCTGGTGTTCGCCATGGGCGCCATCTGCATGATCAGCATGGGCCTGCTGATCGCCGCGCGCATCGCCAGCGAGGAGCTGGCCGAGGGACTGCTGAATCTGATCAGCTGGCCGATGATGTTTCTCTCCGGCGTCTGGTTCTCGTTGGAGGGGGCCAACCCGTGGGTGCAGAAGCTGGCCGAGGCCTTTCCGCTGACCCACATGATCACCGCGGCGCGGGCGGTGATGCTGGACGGCGCCGGCTTCGCCCAGGTCGCGCCGCAGCTGGGCGTGTTGCTGGCGATGACGGTCGGCTTCCTGATCGTCGGCGCCGCCCTGTTCCGCTGGGAGTGACAGGGCGGGAAGTCATTAACCGCGGGGAACACGGGGAACACGGGAACACGGGAACACGGGAACACGGGAACACGGGAACACGGGAATTATTGGGCTGTTGGTCGGTGTCAGGATCGGCAATGGATACGGTGACGATTGTATGGATGCAGGAGGTGCCTCGTGGGAGCCCGGCTGCGCCGGGCGATAGCCCCGGATTCGATCCTCGCCCGATGGCGGCTACGGA
>DFMR01000014.1 GCA_002376325.1 Proteobacteria bacterium UBA3588
CGATCCATTCGCCGCAATAGAACAGCCGGCGCATCTCGCGCACCCACGGCGTCGGTTTGGCGCCGAAGGCCATCTCGATGGCGTGGGCAGCGCTCATCTGATAGGCCACCGGGCAGATGCCGCAGATGCGCGCGACGATATCGGGGATTTCGGCGTAGCTGCGCCCTTCGAGGAATTTTTCGAACAACCGCGGCGGTTCGAAGATGCGCAGCTTGAGATCGACGATGCGGCCGTTCTTCACTTCGAGCTCCAGCGCCCCCTCGCCTTCGACGCGGGTCAGCACCGGCACGTGAATACGGATATCGCGCTGCTCAGCCATGATTTTTCTCCTGCCAGCGCATCCCCTCGTCGTGGAATTCAGGAGCGCCGTTGTTGATGAACAGGAAGCGGTGCGCGATCGCCTCCGGCAGCAGCCCGAACCCCTCGAAACGCCGCGCCAGCGCGGCGGTTTCGGCATTCTCCGCCGGACCGAAACAGGCGTAGCAGTCACGACCCACGCTGGGACAGAGCGCCCCGCAGCCGGTGCGCGTCACCGGCCCCATGCACGGCAGCCCTTTGGTCACCATCACGCAGACCGACTGATGCCGTTTGCATTCGAGACACACCTTTTCGTTTTCGATCCGCGGCGCGACGCCGTACAGCAGATCGCGCACCGCCAGCACCACCTGGCGGCTGTTGACCGGACAGCCCCACAACTCCAGATCGACGCGCACGTTCTGCGCGACCGCCGTGGAGGTGGGCAGTATCGTCAAGTGTTCGGGCGAGGCGTAGACACCGGCGAGCCACTCGTCGGCGTCCGCCATATTGCGCAGCGCCTGCAGGCCGCCGGCAGTGGCGCAAGCGCCGATGGTCACCAGGTATTTGCTGTTGGCGCGCACGCGTTTGATGCGCTCCAATTCGTGCGGCGTGGAGATGCTGCCCTCGACGAAGGCCACGTCGACCTGGGCATCCTCGTCGAGATAGCCGGCCTCGGCAAAGTGTACGATCTCCACCAGCTCCGCCAGTTGCAGCAGTCCTTCGCCAAGATTGAGGAAGGCGAGCTGACAGCCGTCGCACGATGAAAATTTATGTACCGCAACTTTTGGCTTCATATCGGCAGCTCCGTCATCAACGCTGTGTTACACACCATCTCAAAATTCAAAACAAAAACATATTAACCACAGGGAGTTTTCCACCAGAACCGCAGCCCGCGCAGGCACAATGCAGGAACTATCCCCTGTGCGCCCCGTGTCCCGTGGTTGCTCCATTGCCTTTGTATTTTTGAGATAGGCTCTAGAACCCCTTGACGCCCAGCAATGCTTTGACATCAGGATAGTTGAACACCGGCCCGTCCTTGCAGACGAATTTGCCGCCCATCTGGCAATGGCCGCAGCGGCCCGCGCCACACTGCATGTTGCGCTCCATACTCAGCCACAACGCCTCCTCCGACACACCGCGCTTGAGCATGTCGTCGATCACGGCGCGCATCATCCCCTCCGGACCGCACAGCATCACCACGCTTTTCTCCGCCACGATATGGGCGTCGTCGAACAGCACCGGGATATGGCCCACCCGCCACGGCCAGCCGGGTCCGGCCTGGTCGGCCGCCAGCAACACCTGGGTATTGGGCAGCTTGGCCCACTCTTCGTAGCGTTGGCGCCAAATCAGATCGTTGGCATGCTTGACGCCCTGCAATACCACCAGCCGGCCGTAGCGTTCGCGTCGGCGCAGAATGTAATTGATTACCGAAACCACCGGGGCGCAGCCCAGGCCGCCGGTAGCGATGATGACGTCCTTGCCCTCCGCCTCGTCCACCGGCCAGCCGCGGCCATACGGTCCGCGCACCCCCAGGCGGGCGCCGATGGGAAGATGGGCGAGACCGCGCGTCACCCGGCCCACGGTGCGCACGGTATGGTCGTACATGTGTTCGTCCAGCGGGTCGGAAACGATGGAGATGGGCACCTCGCCCACACCATGCAGGTAGAGCATGTTGAACTGGCCGGGCGCGAAGCGATAGGCCTTATGCACCTCCGGATCGGTGAAGCGCAGCCGCAACGTGAATATGGTCGGCGACTCTTCCAGCCGTTCGACCACTTCTGCCTCATAAGGCGCCGCACATCGGGGGTCACGCATATTGGCTACCATCGGAGGGTCCTTGTCGTTACGTTAGGCCGCGGCTGATTTCCGCTCGATACGATCCAACAGCTGCACGATCTGCCGGGAAAGCGGTTCCACTTTCAGATACTCGTTCTCCGCCTCGACGGGGCGCCCCGCCTCGCGCAGCTCGATCACCGAGCGGATGATCTTGTGCAGCTCCTCGTGCGGCCGTTCCAGCTGCCGCATCTCGTCCATGCCGCCGTATTTCTGCACCCCTTCGGCGTAGTACCACTTGCCCAGCACGCAGTCGCGGTGCGATACCGCCTGATCGCGCGTCAGACTGCCCTTGCCGTCCAGATAGGCGCGCAGCTTGCCCTTCCATGCCAGATGGGCGGTCTTGGCGGCCGACAGGTCGGCGCCGCTGACATTGGTACGGAAGCGCGACACCAGCACCCGCAGCTTGTCCATCTGCTCATGTATCTCTTGCGTCGCCGCCATCGTTTCGGCTGCCGCATGCGTAGTCTGCTCCGCCACCCCAGCGATGTTGGTGATGCTGCGGTCCATCTCTTCCGCCACGTGGCTTTGCTGTTCGGCAGCGGTGGCGATCTGATTGCTCATGTCGGTGATGGTCACCACCGACTGCACGATGCGATCCAGGGCGCTGCCGGCGGCGCCGGTATGTTCGACGCTGGCCTGCGCCTGGCTGCGGCTGAGGTTCATCATCTCGGCGGCCTTGAGCGACTGGCTCTGCAGCCGTTCGATGATGGCGCGTATCTCCTGCGTCGACGTCTGCGTCCGTTGCGCCAGGGTGCGCACCTCGTCCGCCACCACGGCGAAGCCGCGTCCCTGTTCGCCGGCACGCGCCGCCTCGATCGCCGCATTCAACGCCAGCAGGTTGGTCTGTTCGGCGATGCCGTTGATCACCTCCAGCACCTGCCCGACCTCGCGGCTGTCCGACTCCAGCTGCGTCATCACCTCGGCGGCCTGCTCGACCTTACTCGCCAGATCGTCGATGCTGTCGATGGTCTGCGTCATCACCCGCCGACCGTTCTCCGCCTCATCCTTCGCTTGACCCGCCGCCTCGGCGGTATTGGAGGTGTTGCGCGCCACCTCCTGTACCGTCGCTGCCATTTCGTTCATGGCGGCGGCCACCTGGTCGATCTCCGAGTGCTGCTGTTTTACGCCGCGGGAGGTCTCCTCGAGCTGGTGCGCCACCTGATCCACCGTAGTGCTCACCGCCGCCGTCGCCTGGGTGACGCCGCCGACCAACCGCCCCATGTGTGCCACCATGTCGTTATAGGCAACGAACATCTGGCCGACTTCGTTTTCCCGATTATCGACTTCGATGGAATGTGAGAAATCGCCCTCACCCACCGCCTTCAGGCTTTCCCGCAGGCGAGAGATTTGATGCATCAACACCGTCATGCCGAACATGCGCCCGAAGGTCACCAGCACCAGGATACCGATGGTCATGATCATGGAGAGAATGCGCTCTCTGCGCACATCGGCGTTGGCCGCACTCTGCAGCATGTTCACCACCGAATTCATCGCCTGCAACGTCTGCGCCGAGCGGTCGCTGATCGATTTCAGCAGCGTCGTATCCGGATGATCAACGTAGGCATTGATCTCCTGTTTGTACCGTCCCCAGAGTTGCGTCACGTTTTCCAGTTGTGCGCGGATGCCGGCTTGCTTGACCCGCGGTATTTTCGCCGCGGCATCGCCGTTCAACAGCCCTTGTTGCGACCGCTCGAACAATGCGATAGCAGAATTGACATCGTCCCTGCTATTCACGCCCTGGGCGGCCAGCATCGCCTCTTTCGCCACCTCCTGAATCAGCATGCTCTGGCGCCCGCCGATGTCGATATCGGTCGCGTCGGAACCCAGTCCGATATAGAGCGAAGTGGCGGCCGCTGCCGCAAACACGAAGATTAAGGTGTAGGAGAAGAGATACTGCTTGTCGATGGTCTTGATCCCGAGCGCCCGGAGCAGCGCCTGGATCATGTTCGCAATTGCCTGCCTCATTCCATCCGGTCCTTTGTCGTTATGTTTATTGGTTTTATATCCGCCATCGGAGCTAACTGCAAATTGCGTTCGCCTCCTCCGTGAAATCGATGGCGGCGGGACACCAACTGATGCAACGGCCGCATCCGACGCATCCGGAACGTCCATATTGATCGTGCCAACTGCCCAGTTTATGGGTCATCCACTGGCGATAACGCAGCCGGGTGTCGGCGCGAATGACGAAACCGTGAATGTAGCTGTGCCCTTCGGTAAAACAGGAGTCCCACTGTCGATAGTGGCTGCTTTGCTCGCCATCCAGCGCAGGCTCGTCGCGTTCGCTGTGGCAGAAGCAGGTGGGACAGACGGCGGTACAGTTGCCGCACGAAAGGCAGCGCGCCGCCACCTCCTGCCAACGCGGGTGTTCCAGGTTGGCGAACAGCGCGTCGCGCAAATGAGTCGAAGGGAGGCGTCGGGTCTGCGCCGCTGCCGCCGCGGCGCGTTGCTGGTGTGCAGCCGCCACGCGCGTATCGTCCGCCGCCGTAAGAAACAGCTCCTGCAAGATGCGTCCGCCCACCGGGCTGGCGGCATGGATCAGAAAACCCTCATCCAGTTCATCCAGCCGCAGATCGTAACCCTCGTCGGCGGTCGGACCGTCCCCTGTGGAAACACAAAAACAGGTCGCCGCCGGATGACTGCAATTGACCGCCACCAGAAACAAGCGTTCGCGGCGCGCCGCGTAAAAGGCGTCGTTTACCTCTCCGTCGATGAAATGGCGATCATGGAGGCGCAACGCCGCCAAGTCGCAGGCGCGCACGCCGATAACCGCCAGCGGCTCGTCGTGTACCGACGCTGCGCTGAAATCGAGGGTGCCATTATTGCGTTGCGCATGCCAAAGAGATTCACGCGGCGCAAAGGTGAGCGGTTTGATCGCTTGCGGGCCATTGGCCCAGGAGAAAACTCGATTATCGTCGTGCTGTTCGAGACGATAGCTGCCCGGCGCCTGCTGATCGCGTATTCCCCGCGGTAACCGCTCCACCCTGTCGAGGGCGTCATAGACGATGGCACCCTCGCGCACCTGGGGACCGATGCAATGAAATCCCGACTGCGTTAGTACATCGATGAGACGCTGCAGATCCTTTCGCGCAAGAAACTGGTGTTCGGCCATGAGACCATCCTGTCTGCTATCGTAACGCATGCATCGCATCCATTATGACGGGAATGGACATAAATGCGGCTCGGGGCAACCCCTACTGTATCGTCTGCCTGCTATGCGGCTTGAGGCCGGTTTTTCGATTAAGCTTAGAGAGCTGCCGTGACCGGCGCAACATGCGGCCGCGACAAACCGCGATTTCATCGCAACCAAATAGGACGACGATTCCATGGCGACACCGAATCCTCCTGTTGCAGGGACCACCGAAGAGGCGATGAACCGCGTGCTTGGCGCCGAGCACGACGCCAAGGCGGCGATAACCGAATGCGAAGCGCTGGCGGCGGCGACGGTGGAACAGGCACGGCAGCGGGCGCGCCGCATCGCGGAGCGTACCGACCGGCGCATCAGCCGGCTGCACGCCGCTTGCGAACTGGCCGCGGCGCGCAGTATCGATCTGCTGCTGCGGCAGGAGCGCGGCAGCGACGCGCAACGCAACGCACCGCCCCACGAGCAGGAGGTTCTGGCCGCCGCGGTGGAGCGGCTCGCCGCCCTGCTGACCGGCGCGACGCCGACACCACACGACACGACGGCGGAATGATCCAGCGCAGCCGTTTCGCCTACGTGCAGGCGCGTCTGCAGGCGCGCTACGGCCAACAGCCCGACCGCGGCGCGTGGCGCCGGCTACAGGCGATCACCTCGCTCAGCCATTTCTTGCAGGTCGCGCGCACCACGCCGCTGCGCCCCTGGCTGCTCAACATCCCGGCCCACGGCGACAGTCACGCCGTGGAGAAATCGCTGCGCCGCCAACTGTTCGAC
This sequence comes from Proteobacteria bacterium UBA3588, assembly GCA_002376325.1. GTDB lineage: Bacteria > Pseudomonadota > Gammaproteobacteria > Thiohalomonadales > Thiohalomonadaceae > Sulfurivermis. The sequence continues at coordinate 6,044 of DFMR01000014.1, forward strand.
CATCTGGACGAAGTGATGCGCTGGCTGCCGCAGCCATGGCGACCGGCGCTGCGCTGGTGCGGCGTGCTGCCCGACCTGCCGGCACTGCAACACCTGCTCGGCGGCCGCCCCGCCCCCGCCTGGGTACTCGACGACCACCGCCTCAAGCATTACAGCCACGAACTGCCGGCGCTGCGGCTCCAGGCCCTGCGCGACTCGCCCTACGCCCCGCTGCTGGGACAGGACGGCGGCCGCGATCTGTCCGTCGCCTGGCGGCGCCACTGGCGCACCCTGTGGCCCGCCGACATCGCGGCGGCGGAGGCCGCGGCACTGAACCAGTTGGCGGATGCCGTGACCGCCTATTACGCCGCCCTCGCCGCCGCCGCCGGCCGCGACAGCGACACCGCCCGCGACTGGATCGAGCAACGGCTGCGCCACGGCTTCCGCCGCCACCCGCAACAGGCGGCGGCCGCCTTCTATTACCTGGCGCTGACGGCGCTCACCGTCGAACAGCTGCGCGGCCTGTTGCTGCGCCTCAGCCTGTTCCCGGCGCATCCGGAGCAGGTCGCGTGAACGGCGCCAGATTCAGCCTGCGGCCGGTGCCGGCGCGCTGGTTCGAGCTGCTCACCGCCCGCGACGACCTGACCCTGACGGTCGACACCCTGGCCCGCACCGCGGCAGTGGAGTTGGAGACCCACAGCGAGAGCGCGACCCCGCTGCTGCTGCCCGACCTGCGCGGCCGGCTGGAGGAGTACAACCGTCTCGCCCACCGCTACCAGGGCTACTGGCCGCACGACGAGTTGCGGCCATCGACCCTGCCGGGCAGTCCGTTGCAGACCCTGGAGAAGGCGCTGGCCCGGCTCTACCGCTGGCGCGACGAGGCCGACCCGCTGGTGCGCCGCATCGAGACGGCGCAGGGAGAGCTGGGCGAACTGGCGCTGCTGCGCGAGATGTTGCTCGGCCTGGGCGACAGTCCCCTCGACCTGGCGCTGCTGGCCGGCGGCGGCCCGGCGCTGGCGGCACGGCTGTTCGTGCTACCGCCGCGCACCCGCGTCAGCCAACTGCCGGCCGGCATCCTCAACGACACCCTGCGCGGCAAAGAACACGAGTTCCTGCTGGCGGTGGGAGCGCCGGCCGAGGTAGCCGCCCTGGAGCAGGAGCTGACCCTGCTGAAGGGACGGCCGATGCCGCTGCCGCCGTGGCTGGCGGCCGACGCTGCCGCCTCGCTGCGCCAGCTGGAGCAGCGCAACGACGAGTTGGGGCGGGAGCGGCAACAACTGGCGGACAAGCTGGAACGGCTGCGCGACAAGCACAAACTGTCCGAGGCCCTGGGCGACATCGCCCGCCTGGAGTGGTTCCTCACCCACGTGGAGGCGCTGCCGGTGAGCGAGAACTTCGCCTGGGTCACCGGCTGGACCAGCGACCTCAGCGGCGCCAACCTGCAGGCGGCGCTGGCCAAGACCGGGGTGCGCGCCCTGCTGCGCTTCCCCGACCCGCCGCGCGACATGGCGCCGCCGATGGTGTTCCACAACCCGTGGTGGGCGCAGCCGTTCGAGCTGTTCGCCCGCCTGCTCGGCACCCCGGCCCGCGACGAGGCCGACCCGACCCGGCTGCTGGTGCTGATCGTGCCGCTGATGTTCGGCTACATGTTCGGCGATATCGGCCAGGGAGCGGTGCTGTTCCTCACCGGGCTGCTGCTGGCGCGCCGCCTGCCGGCGCTGCGCCTGCTGATCCCCGGCGGCCTGGCGTCGATGGCCTTCGGCTGGCTGTTCGGCAGCGTATTCAGCCGTGACGACCTGATCCCGGCCCTGTGGCTGCATCCTTTGCAACAGCCGCTGACGGTGCTCGTCGTACCCCTGGCCGGCGGCATCGTGATCCTGCTGCTGGGGCTGCTGCTCAACGGCGTCGAGGCCTATTGGAAAGGGGCGCTGCGCTGGTGGTTCGAACTGGACGCGGCGCTGCTGCTGCTCTATCTCAGCCTGCTCGCCACGCCGTTCCTGCCGCACGCCGCGCTGCTCGCACCGGCCAGCCTCGTATGGTATCTGCTCGGCCGGCTGCACCAGGGCCACGGCGACCCGCGGGTGCTCGGCGCCGCCCTCGGCAGTCTGCTCGAATACACACTGCAACTGGCGGTCAACACCCTCTCCTTCGCCCGCGTCGGCGCCTTCGCCCTGGCCCATGCCGGCCTGTCGCTCGCCGTGGTCGATCTGGCCGTGGAGGCGGGCCACCCGATCCTGCACGGGGTGATCCTGCTGTTGGGCAACGTGGTGATCATTATCCTGGAGGGGATGGTAGTCTCGGTCCAGGTGACGCGCCTGGTGCTGTTCGAATTCTTCATCCGTTTCCTGCGCGGCGAGGGCCGGCGTTTCAGCCCCCTCGCCCCGCCCGGACATTCGTGATGATGGGGGTCAGCAAATGAACGCAAAGCGACACAAATTCCCGCGCCGATACACGCCTTCAACACTGGGGCGCCCAATCCGCATCCCAAGTCCATTCGCCTTTATTCGCGTTCATTTGCGGACCTCCATTCGCATCAGCCCAACAAGGAGAACAGCATGAGCCCGCGCACCAAGATCGCCGTCTTCATGGTCGCCCTGGCCGGCGTCATCGCCCTCGGCGCCACGGCCCTGCTCGGCATTGCGCCGGCCCACGCCGCCGAGGCGACCAGCGCCGTGGCGACGCTGCCGCCCGGCGTGCTGCAATGGGGTTTCCTCGCCGCCGCACTCGCCACCGGCATGTCCTCCCTCGCCGCCGGCTATGCGGTGGCGATGGTCGGCAGCGCCGCCATCGGCGCGCTGGCGGAAAAACCGGAACTGCTCGGCCGCGTCCTGATCCTGGTGGGCCTGGCGGAAGGCATCGCCATCTACGGCCTGATCATCTCCATCCTGATCCTGAACCGGCTCACATAAAAACCGGACTCGGAACTGATTTCATGACCCCCATCTACATCGGCGACGAACTCAGCGCGGCGGGCTACCGCCTGGCGGGGCTGCGCGTGCGCACGCCGGAGCCGGCCGAGGTCTTGGCGGTGTTCCGCTGGGCGCGCAACGAGACCGACCTGATCCTGCTGGGCGTGGAGCAGGCACGCCGGCTGCCGCCGGCGGAGCTGCAACAGGCGCTGCGCGAGCTGGCGCCGCAGATCATGATCGTGCCCGATATCCGCCGGCGCACGCCGATGCGCGACCTGCCCACCCGTATCCGCACCGCCCTGGGGGTCAAGGTATGAGCGAGCCCGCAGGCATACTCGATGCCCAGGTACAGACCCTGCTGGCGTTGGTGGAGCAGCACCGCGCGACGCACTGCGCCCGGCTCGCCGCCGAGGCGCGGGAACAGCGCGGGGCGATCCTGCACCAGGCCCACCACGACGCCCGCGACCGGATGCGCGAGGCGATCCGCAGCGAGCGGCTGCGCACGCGGGAGAAGCTGGAGGCGACCGCGGCGCAGTTGCAGACCCGCGAACGCCAGCAGCAGCACAAGACCGCGCTGCTGATGCTGCACCGCGGCTGGGAGCGGCTGGGCGATGCCGCGCTGCGGCGCTGGAAGGCACCGCCGCAGCGCCACGAGTGGATCTGTGCGTTGATCAAACTGGCCCTGGAGCGGCTGCCGCCGCGGCCCTGGGTGATCGAACACCCGCCCGGCTGGGACCCGGACGAATGCGCCGAACTGCGCGCGGCGATGGAGCAGCACTGCGGCGCCGCGCCGCAGCTGCGCGCCGACGACCAGCTCCACGCCGGGCTGCGCATCTGCACCGACGGCGCCTGCCTCGACGGCACCCTGGAGGGACTGCTGGCCGATCGCGAGGCCATCGAGGCGCAACTGCTGGCACAGCTCAATGAACTGCTCCGCTCACGGGAGGAGCGGCAATGAGCGGCGCCGTGCTCACCTGGATCGCCGGGCCGGTGCTGCGCGCGCGCAGCGACGGGCCGTTCCGGATCAACGAGGCGGTGGCGGTGGGGCCGCGGCGGCTGCTGGGCGAGGTGATCCGGCTGCAGGACGAGGAGATCGTGGTCCAGGTCTACGAGGACACCAGCGGTCTGCGCCCCGGCGACGGCGTCAGCGGCAGCGGCCTGCCGCTGGCGGTGCCCCTCGGCCCGGCCCTGCTCGGCAACATCTTCGACGGCCTGCTGCGCCCGCTGGGCGGCGCGAAGTCGGCCTACATCCAACCCGGCATCTTCGCCCGCCCGGCCACCGTGTTTCCCTTCGAGCCGGCGGTGAGCGTCGGCCAGCGGCTGACGCCGGGTCAGGCCTTCGGCCGCGTCACCCCGGCACAGGGACGGGCGCAGCAGTGTCTGATCCCTCCCGACCGCCAGGGCCGCGTGCTCTCCATCGTGGCCGCCGGCGACTACGCCGACGACGTGCCGCTGTGCGAACTGGAGGCGCCCGACGGACAGCACCACCCGATCGCCATGAGCCACCTGTGGCCGGTGCGCCGCGTCCGGCCGGTGGCGCAGACACTACCGGTGAGCGGCCCGATGCTCACCGGCCAGCGCATCCTCGACGCCCTGTTCCCCATCGCCCGCGGCGGCAAGGCGGCGCTGCCCGGCGGCTTCGGCACCGGCAAGACCGTGTTGCAGGAGTCGCTGGCCAAGGGTTGCGACGCCGACGTCATCGTCTACGTCGGCTGCGGCGAACGCGGCAACGAGATGGCCGGGGTGCTGCACGAGTTCCCGCAACTGGAAGACCCGCAGACCGGCCGCCCGTTGATGGAGCGCACGGTGATCATCGCCAATACCTCCAACATGCCGGTGGCGGCGCGCGAGGCGAGCATCTATACCGGCGTCACCGTGGCCGAGTACTTCCGCGACCAGGGGCTCAACGTGGCGCTGATGGCCGACTCCACCAGCCGCTGGGCCGAGGCGCTGCGCGAGGTGTCGGGACGGCTGGGCGAACTGCCCGGCGAGGGCGGTTATCCGGCCTATCTGTCGAGCCGGCTGGCCGGCTTCTACGAACGGGCCTCGCGGGTGCGCGCGCTCAACGGCAGCGAGGGCTCGCTCACCATCATCGGCGCCGTCAGCCCGCCGTCGGGCGACTTCTCCGAGCCGGTCACCACCCACACCAAGCGCTACGTGCGCTGCCTCTGGGCCCTCGACTACGCCCGCGCCCACGCCCGCTTCTTCCCCGCCATCAATCCGCTCATCGCCTATTCCGAGGACGTGCCCGAACTGGAGAGCTGGTGGGAGCGCGCGGGCAATCCGCAGTGGGCGGCCATCCGCCGCCGCTTCCTCACCCTGCTGGAGCAGCAGGCGCAACTGGAGCGGATGGCGCGCATCGTCGGCAAGGACGCGCTGCCGCCGCAGCAGCAACTGGCCCTGCTCTGCGCCGAGCTGGTCAACGAGGGCTTCCTGCGCCAATCGTCGCTGTCGGAGAACGACCGCTTCTGTTCGCCGCAGCGCCAGAGCGCGATGATGCGGCTGGTGGACCGCTTCATCACCCTGGCCGCACAGGCGGTAGCCGCCGAAGTGGAGGTGGAAGCGCTGCAACAGCTGCCGATCCTGCGCCGCCTGCACCGCATGGGCGAAGAGCTGGGCGAACATGATATGGACAAACTCGATGTCCTCGGCGCCGAACTGGAGACCGCCTTCGCCCGCCTCCATCCGGGCGCCGTGGCAGCGGGAGGGGTGGCAAAATGAAAGACCAAAAGCGGTTAACCACGGGGCACACGGGGGGCACGGGGAATACTTGGATTAAAAACCCCGTGTGCCCCGTGTCCCCCGTGGTTCATCTGGGTTGATCCGCGATGCGACCGAATCTCTACACCGCCGGCAACATTACCGCGATCCAGGGGCCGCTGCTGTTCCTGCGGCGCACGGTGAACGTCGGGCTGAACGAGGCGGTGGAGGTCTACGGCGGCGACGGCCGGGCGCGGCAGGGGCGGGTCGCGGCGCTGGACGAGGAGGTGATGACGGTGGAGGTGCTGGAGAGCACCGACGGCCTCAGCCTGAGCGGGACGCGGGTGCGCTTCCTCGGCGAACCGCTGCACTTCGCCCTGGGGCCGGACGTGCTGGGGCGCATCTTCAACGGCGTCGGCAAGGTGATCGACGGCGGTCCGCCCATCGCCGCCGAGCGCAGTTTCCGCATCGACGGCCTCGCCATCAACCCGGCGCAGCGCGCCCAGCCCTCCGACTTCATCGAGACCGGCATCACCGCCCTCGACCTGATGAACAGCCTGGTGCGCGGCCAGAAGCTACCGATCTTCTCCGGCGGCGGCATGCCCCACGAGCGCATCGCCATCGAGGTGGCGCGCCGCGCCCACCTGCGCGGCGAGGGCGGCGGCGGCTTCGCCATCGTCTTCGTCGGCATCGGCGTGCCGCACCACACCGCCGAAAACTTCCGCCGCGCCATGGAGAGCAGCGGCGCGCTGGAGCATACGGTGATGTTTCTCAACCTCGCCTCCGACTCCAGCACCCAGCGCCTGCTGACGCCGCGCTACGCTCTCACTGCCGCCGAGTACCTGGCCTTCGTCGAGCAGCGCCACGTGCTGGTGATCCTCACCGACATGACCAACTACTGCGAGGCGCTGCGCGAGGTCTCCGCCAGTCACGGCGAGGTGCCGAGCCGCAAGGGCTATCCGGGCTACATGTATTCCGATCTGGCCGCCCTCTACGAACGCGCCGGCGGCATCAAGGGACAGGCCGGCTCGCTCACCCAGTTGCCGATCCTCACCATGCCGTCGGACGACATCACTCACCCCATCCCCGACCTTACCGGCTATATCACCGAGGGCCAGATCGTGCTCGACCGCGAGCTGGAGCGGCGCGGCGTCTATCCGCCGATCAAGCTGCTGCCGTCGCTGTCGCGCCTGATGAAGGACGGCACCGGCGCCGGCTATACCGACCCGGACCATCCGGCCCTGGCCAGCCAGCTCTACGCCGCCTACGCCCGCGCGGTACAGGTACGGGTGCTGGCCAGCGTGGTCGGGGTCGAGGGGCTGCCGGCGCTGGACCGCCAGTACCTGGAGTTCGGCGCCGCCTTTGAACAGCAGCTGGTGCGCCAGGACGAGGCGCGCAGCCTGGAGCAGAGCATGGCCCTGGGCTGGCAACTGCTGCGCCGCCTGCCGCGCAGCGAACTGCATCGTTTGTCCGACGCCCAGATCGCCACCCACTTGGAGCAGAACGATGGCTGACGGCGGCGAGCGCATCGCCACCCCTTCGATATTGATGGAGCTGCGCGAGGAGCGCCAGGTGGTGAAGGACGGCTACCGCTTCCTCGACGAGAAGCGGCTGCTGCTGGCCGCCGAGATCCTGCGTCAGCTGGCGGAGTACGAACACCACTACCGCGATTATCTGGCGCTGCACAGCCGCAGCGCCGCGGTGCTGGCCGACGCCGTCGCCCGCCACGGCCTGCAAGGATTGCAGGTCTACCCCGCCGCCAGTGCCGAAGAGGCGCAATTGCAAACGCAACGGCGCAGCTTTCTCGGCGTCAGACTGCTGCACACCACACTACAACCGGGCGCCATCGAATCCGCCGCGGCGGTCGACCCGTCGCCGCAGGCGCGCCGCTGCGTCGAGCTGTTCCGCGAACTGGTGCAGCGCAGCGCCACCCTGGCCGGGATCAGCGGCAACCTGGAGCGGCTGCAACTGGAGTACCGCCGCACCGAACGACGCGCCCGCGCACTGGAAAACGTGTTGTTGCCCGAGCTGGAGCAGGCCTTGCGTGAGATCGGCACCCGCCTCGAAGAGCTGGACCAGGAGGAGGCGATCCGCGTGCGCCTGGATTACGGCGACCGCCGCAGAGGGAGCATGTGATCGCGTAGTGCGATCAGTTCCGAATTCGCGGTTCCTTGTTCCGAGTTGAAAAGAGGAAAGTTCGCCGCTTCGAACTCGAAACGACGAACCCGGAACTCGAAACCGGAACAGCCTCAGCCGCCGAGGATCGCCAGCACCGCTTGCAGGTGCTCGACCATCTCCACGCCTTCGTCGGTAAGATAGCCGCCGTCGGGCTGGGTCACCAGTCCTTTGGCGTGCAGGCGCCGTGCTCCGGCCACCGCACCGTCACCGGCGTCCTGGTGCACCTTGATCCCTTCGCGCATCGATTCGGCGTTGAACAGCGCCAACAGCTTCAGCTCCGCAATCCGATCATCATCCAGCGTCATTCCAGGCTGCATTTTCCACCTCGGGTTTGGTCAACGACAATAGTCACGAAACAGTTGCGCTACCGGTCACGGCCGGCGGCGCAGCGGCATGGGCGCAGGCCCATTGGTAAATGTTCAGTCAATAAATGCATGCATCCGCACAATAAACTGATAAAGCCCAGGAATCCACCCGCGCGCCATCTATGCCCTATGCCGAATATACGGTATCGTCTTGTTCGCTGAATAGTCAGCAGAGCAGTTAAACATCTGGCACAACATCCGTGGGCAAACACCCAGCGCCGGCGGATGCCAAACACAATGGCAGGTGCCGTAACCGATGACCTCGACCAAGCGCCATCCCCTGTCGCAACTTGTGCGCCACCGCCTCACCGCCTGGCTGGTGCTCGCCGCGCTATTGGTCTTGACCGTCGCCGCCTGGAATATCTCCGCGCAAGCCGTGCAACGACGTGCCGCGGATCGTTTCCACGCGGAGGTTGAAGCCGTCAAGGCCCGCATCGTCGAGCGGATGGGCGACTATCAAAGCATCCTGCGCAGCGCCGTCGCCCTGTATCAGGCCGAGGGACGGCAGCCGACGCGGACGCAATGGCACCATTTCGTCGGTTCGCTACAACTCCACAAACATTTTCCGGCCATCCAGGGCATTGGCTTCAGCCGGATGCTCAAACCGCAGCAGCTGGCGGCCCAGCAACGAGCCATGCGTGCCGAGGGTTTCCCCTCCTATCGCGTCTACCCGCCGGGCAGGCGTACACGCTACAGTACGATCGTCTACCTTGAGCCGTTCGATGCCGACAACCGACACGCCCTCGGCTACGACATGTATTCCGACCCGATACGTCGCGCCGCCATGGTACGGGCTCGCGACAGCGGCCGCAGCGCACTTTCCGGCCGGGTCACGCTGGTGCAAGAGACGAAACCGGACGGTCAGGGCGACTTTCTGATGTACCTGCCGATCTATCGTCCGGGTAGCCCCACGGCGAGCGTGCAGCAGCGGCGCACCGCCTTGGTCGGCTACGCATTCGCTCCCTTCTGCACCGACGACCTGATGCGCGACATCCTCGGCCGCTCGCCGCCGGATCTGGATTTCCAATTGTTCGACAGCGCGACCGCAGGAAGCCCCACTACACTGCTGTTCGACTCCCGCGGCACCGTTACGGCGGCGACCACTCATACTCCGCGCTACACGGCAACGACCACGCTCGACGTGCCCGGCGGCACCTGGTCCGCACGCTTTTCGAGCCGTCCTTCATTCGAGCGTACCCTGGCCAACAACCAGCCCTGGCTCATCCTGTTCGGCGGCCTGGCGCTGGACCTGCTGCTGTTCGTCATCATCCGCTCGCAAGCCAATGAGCAGGAACGGGTCGAGGCAAAGGCATCGGCCATGACCGTAGAGCTGCGCGAATCCGCCGAGCGTCTGCGGTTGGTGGCATCGGTGTTCGAACATGCCGCCGAGGGTGTGGCGATTACCGATGCCGACGAACGCATCGTCGACGTCAATCCGACCTTCTGCGAAATTACCGGTTATAGCCGCGCTGAGGCCATCGGCCAGACGCCGCGGGCGCTCAAATCGGGGCGCCAGGACGAGGAATTCTATGCGGCCATGTGGCAAGCGCTGCAACACCAGGGATATTGGCGCGGCGAAATATGGAATCGCAAGAAAAGCGGCGAAGTCTATCCGGAACTGCTCACCATCTCGGCGATCCCCGATGCCACAGGGGCGATCACGCACTACGTCGGCATCTTCACCGACATATCGGTGCTGAAGGAACATCAGCAGTACCTCGAGCGCATGGTGCATTACGATGCACTCACGCAACTCCCCAATCGGGTCCTGCTTATCGACCGCCTGCAACAGGCCATGGCGCACGCCCGCCGCGGCGGCAACCTGCTGGCGGTCTGTTACCTGGACCTGGACGGCTTCAAACCGGTCAATGACCGTTACGGCCATGGCGTCGGCGATCAGTTGCTGATCAAGGTGGCCGAACGCTTCGAGCTCAACATACGCGGCGGCGAAACCGTCGCGCGCCTGGGCGGCGACGAATTCGCCCTGTTGCTGGGTTCGCTCGACACAGTGGACGAATGCGAACGCGCCCTGTACCGGCTGCTGCACACTCTCGATGCCCCCTTCGATATCGGGGATGATCGCCAGGTGAAGATATCGGCCAGCATCGGCGTCACCCTCTACCCGGTGGACGACGATAACGCCGACGTCCTGCTGCGCCACGCCGACCAGGCCATGTATCTGGCCAAGCAGGCGGGACGCGACCGCTACCACCTGTTCGATCCCGACTTCGATCGCCAGGCCCGCGCCCGCCATGAAGCGCGGGCGCGCATCGAAGCGGCGCTCGCCGCCGAGGAGTTCCGCCTCTATTTCCAACCGAAGGTGGACATGCGCCGCGGCCGCGTCATCGGCGCCGAGGCGCTGATCCGCTGGCAGCATCCCGAACGCGGCCTGCTGCCGCCCGGCGAGTTCCTGCCGAGCATCGAGGACACAGAGCTAGACGGCCGCGTCGGCGACTGGGTGCTGCGGCGTGCCCTACAGCATATGACGCAGTGGAAACGGCAGGGGTTGGACATCACCGTCAGCGTCAATATCTCCAGCCGCCAGCTGCAACAGACCGATTTTCCCGGCCATATCGCGCAGCTGCTCGACGAATATGCGGAGGTACCGGCGCAACAGCTGATGCTTGAAGTACTGGAAACGGCGGCCCTCAACGACATCGCCACGGTATCCGATATCATCGAGCGCTGCCGCGGCCTCGGTGTATCGTTTGCGCTGGACGATTTCGGCACCGGTTACTCCTCCCTCACCTATCTCAAACAGCTGCCGGCCAACGAACTGAAGATCGATCAGTCGTTCGTGCGCGAGATATTGAATAATCCCGAGGATCTGGCCATCGTCGAAGGTATCATCGGGTTGAGTCAGGCCTTCCAGCGTCAGGTGGTCGCGGAGGGTGTCGAGACGGTGGAGCACGGCGTGATGCTGCTGCACCTCGGCTGCGACCTGGCGCAGGGCTACGGTATCGCACGGCCGATGCCCGCCCAGCAGTTGCCGGGGTGGATCGCCTCCTATAGACCCGAACCGCTGTGGCTGGAAGATCAGGCCGGCCACTGGTCGCGCGACGACCTGCCGTTGATCACCGCCGAGCTGGAACACCGGCGTTGGATCGACGACCTGGCGGCCAAGCTGGAAAACAATACCACGGTCGATGTGCTGTTTCCGCCGTTGGATCCGCACCAATGCCGGTTCGGCCGCTGGTACGACGGCCCCGGCCGCACCCGTTACGGCCACCTCGCCGAATTCAAGGCACTGTCGACCCTCCACAGCCGGGTCCATAAGCTGGCGAACGAATTGATCGATCTGCGTAGCGCCGGCCGCGCGCAGGAGCTGCGGCAACGGATACCCGAGCTGTTCGAGCTGCGCACCCAGGTGCTGCAGCGCATGAACCGGCTGCACGATCTGGTCGCCGCGGAGAGCGTCGCGTTCAAGGCGTCCTGAGAGGATGGCAGTGTATGGGCACTGGTGAAGGAGTGTTCTTTCAACAGCCGATATTCATGCTCTCGCCAAGATGCAAAGAACGCCGCGGGGACACCTGAAGCCCCCCACTCCTTGCGGCCTTGGCGGCTTGGTGCGAGCAAGGTCCGCCCGATACCGCTGCGCTCTATCGGGCCTACGACTGCCCGCCAATTCTGCCGCCGAGCCAAAAAAGAAACCCGCCGAACGGCGGGTTTCTTAAAGCGAAAATCGCTGCTGCCTAGCTGGGAACGACGTTCCGCGCCTGTAATCCCTTTTGACCTTTTTCGGTTTCAAACGAAACCGCCTGACCTTCGCGCAAGGTGCGGAAGCCAGAGCCCTGAATTGCGGAGAAGTGCACGAACACATCCTCGCTGCCGTCGACAGGTGCGATAAAGCCAAAACCCTTGGTCTCGTTAAACCACTTCACAGTACCAGTAGCCATGCAAATTACCTCAGAAAAAAATAATAGTGCGTTTCTACTACCGCCGTTGAAGATGAACGTTCGGGTATCCATACCGGAGTCCCATCAGGACCATGTTCAACCAGCGCAGCAGAACCAAGTATAGCGAGGTTTTTTTTTGCAAGCTATCGTAAAAGTCAACATCTTTCGCCATGCGGATACGGTGGGTAAACAGAGTAATTGCCGGCCTGTTTTGCACCGCAAGGGGATAAGGGTAAGTGCTCGCTGCGTCGGCAACTTGCGAATTTCTGGGCGCCG
>DFMR01000015.1 GCA_002376325.1 Proteobacteria bacterium UBA3588
GCCAGGGGCATGCCGGCCTGGTAGAGATGCATGGCCCGCGAGTGGCGCAGCATGTGCGGGTGAACCGGCACCGGCAACCCCTGGGTCACCGCCCAGCGCCGGATGCGTTCCTGCACGGTGCGCGGCGCAATGCGTTTGCCGCCACGCCCCAGGAACATCGCCCTGGTCTCCACGCCGGCGCGGCCATGGCGCCGCTGCAGCCATAGCCGCAGCGCCGCGATCGCCTTGCGTCCCACCGGCACCACACGGGTCTTGGCGCCCTTGCCGGTGACCCGCACGGTGGCGTCTTCCATGTCGACATCATCGCAGTCGAGTCCCACCAGTTCCGCCAACCGCAGTCCCGAGGAGTACAACAGCTCCATGATGGCGCGGTCGCGCAGCGTGTCGTCGTCATCGCCCTTGATCTCCACCAGGCGGGCGGTCTGATCCACATCCAGGGTATCGGGCAGGTGGCGAGGTGTCTTGGGGGCCGGCACGTCCAGCGCCGGATTGAGTTCCGCCGCCCCTTCTCGCAGCAGGAAATTGAACAGGCCGCGGATGGCGGAGAGTTCCCGCTGCAGACTGCGACCGCCAATCCCCTTGCGGTGGCGCCAGGAGACGTAGCCGCGTATCTGGTGGATGGTGAGCGCCGGCCAGGCGACGATGCCCTGGCCGTCGCAGAACTCGACCAGGTGGCGCAGGTCGCGCAGGTAGGCGTCCAGGGTGTGGGGCGAGAGGCGGCGCTCGTGGCGCAGATGCAGCGCGAAACGTTCGATCCAGTCGAGCGCGGTCGGTTCCATGGCGTCAGCGGTCGTGCTCCAGCAGCCGCGCCAGCACGGCGCCCAGGTAACGCAGGAAGGTGGTGCCCATCTCGGCGTGGAAGCGCCGCGGGTCGACGCTGCCGATGCCGAGCAACGCCACGCAATGGCGGTCCCGCGGGTTGAACAACGGGATCACCGCTCCCGAGGCCATTTCATCGGCGGCCTTGCCGAACAGCAGTTGCGCCTGCGCCGTCGCGATGTGGCCGCAGACCGGTTCGTCGCGCATGATGACCTTGTCGAACAGTTTGCGCATCGCCGTTTCCTGTGGGTCCTGGTCCAGCCAGCGCAACTCCACAGCATCGGCGTGGAAGTCCTCGCGCAGGCCGTGGCGCAGCCGCACCAGCAGTTCGTCGCCCGAGGGGGCGCTGAGCAGGTCGAGGATCAACCGTTCGATGCGTTCCAGCAGGTGTTCGTTGTCGCGCGCGGTCTGGGTCAGCTGCAACAGCTTGCGCTTGAGTTCGTGGCGCTGGTCGCGCAGCACCGCCACCTGGCGCTCGATCAGCGATACCGCGCTGCCGGCGCCGGGGTGGGGCAGTTCCAGCTCGGGCAGCAGATAGTCGTGACGCTGGAAGAAGTCGGGATTGCGGCGCAAATAGTCGGCGACGCTCTGTTCACTCATCANNCTCTTCGCTGATTTCCGGTTGCTGGCTCACAAGTCGATCTCCCCCTCAAACACCCTCGTCGCCGGGCCAATCATCCACACCGGCGCATCACCGCCCTGCCAATGTATGGTGAGGCGGCCGCCGGGCAGATCGACGGTCACCTCCTCGTCGAGCAGACCCCAGCGCCGCCCGACCACCACCGCGGCGCAGGCGCCGGTGCCGCAGGCCAGGGTCTCGCCTGCGCCGCGTTCGTAGACCCGCAGCCGGATGTGGTCGCGCTCGACCACCTGCATGAAACCGACGTTGACCCGCTGAGGAAAGCGTGGATGCGCTTCGAGCTTCGGTCCGAGCAGCTCCACTTCGGCGCCCTCCACGTCCTCCACCCGCAGCACCACATGAGGGTTGCCCATGGAGACGGCGCCGACGGCCAGCGGCCGGCGCTCCACCTCCAGCGAATACTTGTCCGCCTCCACCTCGGCGACGAAGGGGATCTGCCCCGGCGCAAAGCGCGGCGCCCCCATGTTGACCCGGATCTCGCCGTTGCCTTCGACGTAGAGGGTGATGATGCCCGACGCGGTCTCCACCACGATGGCGTCCTTGTCGGTCAGCCCCTGATCGCGCACGAAGCGGGCGAAGCAGCGGGCACCGTTGCCGCACTGCTCCACCTCACCGCCGTCGGCGTTGAAGATGCGGTAGCGGAAGTCGGCGTCGGCCCGACCCGGGCGCTCCACCAGCAGCAGCTGGTCGCAGCCGATGCCGAAGCGGCGGTCGGCCAGAAGACGCACCTGCTCGGTGCTGAGGGCGAGCGGCTGGTTGATGGCGTCGAGCACCACGAAGTCGTTGCCCAGGCCGTGCATCTTGGTGAATTTGATTCGCATGTTCAGGAGGTTACCGCTTGGCGCCGGTATTGAAAAGGTTAGTTTTCAGCCGCCGCACAGCTGCACATAGTCACGGTAGATGCAGCGGTCCATCACCACCCACAGCCCGGCGGCGCGGGCCCGCTGCGCGGCCTCCTCGTTGATCACGCCGTCCTGCAGCCACAGCGCCGGCAGACCCAGTTCGATGCAGGCGTCGACGATGGGACCGACGTGCCCGGGGGCGCGGAACACGTTCACCAGGTCGACCGGGCCGGGCAGGGCATACAGGTCCGCATAGGCGGGCTCGCCCAGCACGCTTGCCACTGTCGGGCGCACCGGGACGATGCGGTAGCCGAAGCGCTGCATGGCGGCGGCGACGCCGTGGCTGGGACGCGATGGTTTGGGCGACAGGCCGACCACGGCGATGGTGCGCACGGTGCGCAGCCGGGCGCAGATCTCTTCAGCGGACGGATTGGCGAACATGACTCAAGGCAGGACGCCGCTGACCGTGAGGTGGCGGTCGCTGATCACTTCCACCTTCAGTGCCAGGTCCGCCTGCTGCAACTGTGCAATTACTTCATCAGGGCGGTAGGCGGCCAGCAGCGAATGGAAGAAGTCGTGGCGCAACACCTCCGGTTCATTGCCGGAGTAGGTACCGACCAACACCTCGGCCGCGGCGCGGCTGGGCGGCCGCATCAGGTCCATGACGAAGACCGCCGTGCCGGGACGGCCGTGGCGGCGGACGGTCTGCCACAGCACCATCGGCTCGGCCAGATGGTGCAGCAGGCTGTTGCTGATGATGGTGTCGTAGTGTGACTGCGGCAGTTCGGCGCCGGGCAGGTAGCCATGCACCAGGCGCACCCGGTCATCCAGCGCGACGGCGCGTACCGCCGCCGCGCCGTGGCGCAGCATGGCGGCGGCGCCGTCCACGCCGTGCAGGGTGCAGTCGGGAAAGGCGTGGGCGAAGCGCAGGGTGATGTCGCCGGGACCGCAGCCCAGGTCGAGCACGCAGCCGGACGGCGCCGGGAAACGCTGCCGGAACAGTTCGACGAAACGGTCGTGGGGCTCGGCGAAGTCGGCGCGGGCGTAGGCCAGGGCCTGCGCCGCTTCGTCCATCAGTTCCGATTCGGGGATGCGTTCCATCACTCCGGCAGCAGGCTCTCGCCGGCGAACAGCGAGGCGAGGGTCTCGCGCGGGCGCACCAGATAGCTGTCGCTGCCGTCCACCATCACCTCGGCGGCGCGCGGCCGGGTGTTGTAGTTGGAACTCATGGTGAAGCCGTAGGCGCCGGCCGAGCGCACCGCCAGCAGGTCGCCTTCGTGCAGCGCCAGTTCGCGCCCCTTGCCGAGGAAGTCGCCGGTCTCGCACACCGGTCCGACGATGTCGTAGTGCTGCGGAGTCGCGTCCTTGCGCTCCGCCGCCGGGACGATGGCCATCCAGGCATCGTAGAGCGTCGGCCGAATCAGGTCGTTCATGGCCGCGTCCACTACCGCGAAATTCTTGTGCGCGGTGTGCTTGAGATACTCGACCCGCGTCAGCAGGATGCCGGCGTTGCCGACGATGGCCCGGCCCGGTTCGATGATCACCTTGAGGTCGCGGCCGGCGAGCCGGTCCAGCAGCGGTGCGGCGTAGTCGCCGGGCAGCGGCGGTCTCTCGTCGCGGTAGGTGATGCCGAGGCCGCCGCCCAGGTCGATATGGCGCAGGGCGATGCCGCCGGCGTAGAGGCGATCCACCAGCGCCAGCACCCGGTCGAGGGCGTCGGCGAAGGGACGGGTCTCGGTGATCTGTGAGCCTATATGGCAGTCGACACCGATCACCTCAATGTGCGCCATCTCGGCGGCGCGGGCATAGACCTGTGGTGCGATGTCGATATCGATGCCGAATTTGTTCTCCTTCAGGCCGGTGGAGATGTAGGGGTGGGTGTTGGCGTCGACATCCGGGTTGACCCGCAACGACACCGGGGCGCGCAGCCCCATCTCGCCGGCCACGGCGTTGAGCCGCTCCAGTTCCGGTTCCGATTCGACGTTGAAGCAGTGGATACCCGCCTCCAGGGCGCGGCGCATCTCGTCGGCGCGTTTGCCTACACCGGAGAAGACCACGCGCGCGGCATCGCCGCCGGCGGCGAGTACGCGTTCCAGTTCGCCCACCGAAACGATGTCGAAGCCGGCGCCGAGGCGCGCCAGCAGGTTGAGCAGCGCCAGATTGGAATTGGCCTTTACCGCATAGCAGATGAGGTGATTCTGGCCGGCCAGGGCCGCTTCGAAGGCGCGATAGTGACGCTCGATGGTGGCGCGGGAGTAGACGTAGCAGGGGGTGCCGTACTTGTCGGCCAGGGCGGTTGCCTCGATCCCTTCAGCGAACAGGCGGCCGTCGTGGTTTTTGAAATGGTCCATGGTCTCGAAGTTTATTGTTGTTGCGCTGCCGTGTGCGACGGCAGATAGAGGTCACCTTTGGCACCGCAGCCGCTCAGCATGCTCGCTATGCCGAGGATCACGATGACCGCCCACAGGGCATACTGGCCCCAACAGATGCGCATGGCGCCGCTCCTTTAAAATCCGCTCTGGAATCGCCACAGTATACCCGCAGCGCCGCTGTTTGCCGACGCTGCCGCCCCGTTCACCTGCATCAGGAGGCCGTCATGGCGCCCATTACCGAGTCCGAATTCAATCGCCGCATCGACGACACTCTGCTGGCGCTGGAAGAGGCCGTCGACGCCAGCGGCGCCGATGTCGATTACGAAAATGCCGGCGGCATCCTGACCTTGCACTGCACCAGCGGTTCGCAGGTGATCATCAACCGCCAGACGCCGGTACGGCAGCTGTGGCTGGCGGCACGCAGCGGCGGCTTCCACTTCGATTGGGACGAAAATGGCGGCGGCTGGCGGCGCGACAGCGACGGCGCGCCGCTGTCCGCGGTCCTCGCCGAGATCCTCGCCAGCCAGTGCGGCGCCGGGATCGCCTTTGAGTGACTGCTTAAGCCGCCGACCATGGGACTCACGGGGCCACGGGGAATACTAATATGAATCCCCATTTCTCCGGTGCGCCCCGTGTCCCCCGTGGTTCGTCTTACGGGTTCTCACTCATTACGTTTGCGCCAGACCAGGGTGCGGTTGTTGGCGGGCATCGGGTAGTCGTGCAGCAGTTCGAGGCCGGCGCCGGCGGCGAGGGTCTGGATTTCCTCGAAGTGGCGGATGCCGCTGGCGGGGTCGCGCTGTTTGAGCCAGACGTCGAAGCGGGCGTTGCTCTCCGAGGTGTAGCTCCCGCCGTAGTTGAATGGTCCGTAGAGGGCGAACCGGCCGCCGGGCTCCAGGAGCCGGCCGACCCCGGCGAACATCGCCGCCACCGCCTTCCAATCCATGATGTGGGCGGTATTGGCGCTGAACACCGCGTCGGCGCTCTCGATCGGCCACGATTTTTGCCGTACGTCCAGCACCAGCGGCGGGCGGATGTTCGGGACCCCCGAGTCGGACAGCCAGGCGTGGATGCCGGCGTGGTTTTCCGCCCGATCGCTGGTCTGCCAGGTGAGGAACGGCAGCTCGGGGGCGAAATAGCAGGCGTGCTGGCCGGTGCCGCTGCCGATCTCCAGTACCAGGCGCCGATCGGCGAACGTCTCGCGCAGCACAGCGAGGATGGGCGCGTGGTTTTCCACGCAAGATTCGGCAAACGGTTTCATGGCGATGTCTTGTTTCGTTGTCCCCAGTTGTTCGACAATGGGTCTGTACCCGATCTAAATCAATATCTAGCGATAGGATCAAGCGGCAGCGCCAAGGGTTTACGCTGCCGGACCATGGCCGCAGGGATGGGCACACACTAGGGAGGCGTTATGCGGCGAATCCTGTTCACGTTCCTCGGTTTGGCGTTGGCGCTGCCTGCGGCGGCGGCGCCCGACGGCGCCAAGCTGTTTGCGCAGAACTGCGCAGCCTGCCATGGGTCTGACGGCCACGGCGGGGTCGGCGTGCCGCTGGCGCTGCCTGATTTTCTCGGCAGCGTAAGCGACCGCTTTCTGACCGCCACGATTCGTCACGGCCGTCCCGGCCGGGTAATGCCCTCCTTCAAGCAACTGAGTGACGCCCAGGTGAAGGCCATCGTGGCGCACCTGCGCAGCTGGATGCCCAAGGGGGTGGCGATACTGTCCGCCACGGACATCCCCGTGGCCGGCAATCCGCTGCACGGCAAGGCGCTGTTTGCCCAAAACTGCGCCGTGTGCCATGGCGCCGACGGCCAGGGAGGCAGCGGTACCGGCGTCACCTTCTCGCGCCCGCGCAATCTGCCGATCATCCCGCCGGCGCTGAACAATCCCGGTTTTCTCGCCGCGGCCAGCGATCACATGATCAAGACGACCCTGATGCACGGGCGGCGCGGGACGCCGATGGTGTCGTTCCTCAAAAAGGGGCTGAGCGAGCGTGATATCGACGACATCGTCAGCTATGTGCGTTCGTTCAGCAAACATCCGATCCACTGGCGCCCGGGCAATGACGATAAGCCGGTGTTGGAGGAGGAGTCCTCCTATTCGCTTGAACAGACGGTGGAGAACGTCAAGCGCGCTGCCATCGGTCACAACTTCCGTATTATCCGTGTCCAGACTTTGGAAAATGGACTATTCCCGCCCAATCAGGAGGACAAGCACGAGGTCATCGTCTATTTCTGCGATTTCGGCTTCATCAACAAGGCGCTGAAGCTGGACCCGCGTATCGGCCTGTTCATGCCGTGCCGGGTCACCGTGGTGGAGCGTCAGGGCAAGGTGATGGTGATGAGCATCAACCCGAAATACCTTAGTCGCCTGTACAACAATGCCGATCTCGACAAGCCCTGCACCCAGATGACCCAGGCCTACAAAGATATTCTCGACGAGGCGACGCTATGACACGATGGATCATTCGACGAGTATTGCCGCTGCTGGCTCTATTTCTGTTGGGCATGTATCTGGCCGGCGTCGCCCATGCGGAGCAGCTGTTCATGGCGCGTTCGCAACAGGCGTTTCCCGAAGCCATGGCAACGCTGCAATCGGCGATCAGTGAACACGGTTACACCGTGTCGCGCGTGCAGCGCGTGGACCTGGGCCTCCGGGGAAGCGGCTACAAGACCGACAAATACCGTATCGTCTTTTTCGGCAAGCCGGAACAGGTACGACGGCTGACGCAACGCTATCCGCAGTTGATCCCCTACCTGCCGTGGCCGGTAACCATTTTTGCCGAACGCGATCAGACGTTGGCGGTAACGACCAATCCGGAGGCGTTGCAGGCGTTGCAGACTGACGCCGAGCTGCGGCGGGTGTTCCGCCAGTGGAGCGGCGATCTGCGCGCGATCATGGACGAGGTACGCAACACTCAATAACTCAATAATTAAGAAAGGTACGAGATACGAGGGAACGAGCGCACTGCGTGCACACTATTCCTAAAATTGAACACGAGCGCAGCGAGTTCATACCCTCGAACCTCGTATCTTGCTCCTCGTCCCTGGTTTTATTCTTCTTGCAATACCCGATTCAATTCCTCTTCGATGCGCCGCTTGTAACTGAGAAAGTGTATCGTCTGCACCTTGCTCACGCCGGCCTCGCCGAGGACTCCCCGCGACATGCCGATATCGGTGATGTAGATCGGATAGGCCTGACCGCTGCGGCGTAGTTCCAGTACATAGCGCACCACCGACGCGAACAGCTCGGAGCCGTATTCCATGGTGGAGAATTCACGGTCGCCGCAATAGAGGGTGAACACGGTCTGGCCGCTCTCGTCCACATCGACGATGACCTGCAGGCTGAAGTAGCTGCGGTTGTCGGCACGAAACTCGGGGGCTTGGCGCTCCAATTTGTAGTGCGCCTCGCTGTCACGACTGACCAAATAAAACTCGACACCCTCGGCGCTGCTGATCTGTTGACCCTCCTGCATCAGGAAGTTGATGCGATTGAGCACCGAATCGAAAAAGCGGCTGTATTGGCCGAGCAGCGTCTTGCCGTCGTAGTACGGTAGCGTCTGGTGGAACAGCGAGCCGCGCTCGTCCAGTACGTAGAGTTCCACCATTTCGGCCGCGGGACGGTAGAAGACCTGCACATAGCCGCTGCGGTTGCGGCCGTAGATGGCCGGTAGCACGGTGTCGGTCAGGGCGTAGCGATCGATGACCACCGGGCTGTAGGCCGCTTGCGTCCGGCCCAGCGCGTTGAGCAGCGCGCCGTAGCTGTAGATTCCTTCGTAGTGCAGCAGATCGCCATCGAGCGACAGCACGTAGTAGCCGCGGCTGACGGTGACCACATAGCGGCTCTGCGGCAGGGCGTTGGCGCCATAATAGGTGGCTACCAGGTCGTGGTATAGCCGCTCGATGCGCTGCGCCGCGATATAGCCGCGTTGGGCGCTGGTGCCGAACACCTGCAACCGCGGCGGTGCCTCGCCGTGCGAGGGCGCCGCCCACTTGAAGTACTCGCGGAAAAACTCCATCAGTCCACGGCTGCGGCTGAAGTGATAGGTGAGCACTTCGCGCCAACTGGTGACGATGATCAGGTCGAGCGTCTGCACCAGGTTCTTGCCGGCGCCGCCGTAGCTGAGTGCATCCGGTCGGCCGCTGGAGATGTTCTGCCCCAGGCTCAGCGAGGTGAAGGTATCCAACTCGGTGTTGACGAACAGGCCGCAGTGGATGATGCGGGCGGGACCGGCGTACTCTTCCAGCGATTTGGCATCGAGACACTTGTCGGGAAACAGCGTGTGCATGCGCTCTATCAACGCCTTGATGTCGCCGGCGTCGAGTTGGGTAATTTGCGTGTGGAGGGCGACCACCGTGTAACGGTCGACCACGCCGTTGAAATAGCACCAGGCGATCAGTTCGATAATGCTGCGGCTGCGTTTGATTGGCGCGTTCACATGTATCTCATCGCTGGCCAGCGCTCCCCGGAAGAGTACCCAGGTGGTCTGCTGTTGCTCGTCCAACACTTCCTGTATCGTGATCGCCGGCTCATGCAGCTGCGAGTTGATGCCGCGATTGAGTAACTCCACCTTACCGGCCTTGCGCTCGAACGCGGCATACAGTTTGCGTCCCAGGACGGTGAGATCGCGCTGGCTTATCAGCGACAGTCCCGCATAGCGGCGGGCAAAGTCCGAGAGAAAGCGGTAGCTGGTGGAAAGGGCATCGAACATGATGCGGCGTTCTTCCGCGACACGATGCACCTTCCAGTCGCCGCGCGCGTCCATCAATCGCAGATCGGCGAGCTGCCAGCCCCAGCGGTGAATCAGGGGCGCCAGCAATTCGCGCTGCCAGCCCCCCTGTCCATGGGGCGGTTCTTCACTCAGCCGCTCGTCCACCTTGATGTAGAAGCAGCGGCGCGCCAGCTCCAGCCGCTGCTGATCGCCCTGTTGCTGCAGATATTCCTCCACCTTGAGCAGCATCATGACGTACGGATCGAGCCGGCTGGCATCGTCTTCGCCGCTGTAGATGGCGCGCTTGAAGCGCAGACTGAGCAGGTCGAAGCGCGGATATTCGCTGGCATAGGCCTCGATCAGCAGCAGTTTGAGGGTGGCTTTGTAGGGTGAATCGATCCCCTTATAGAGGTGCCACAGGGCGGCGCCGAAAAACTCTTCCGCCTGGATATGGGTGAGACCGCCGAGGTCCAGGTGGTTGCGGGCGTGGAGAAAGCGTTTTTCCTTTACCGTTCCGGCATACGCTTCGTAGTCTCCTTCCGCTTCGGGCGGGACCAGCCACCATAGCGGCGCCTGGCCGGCGATCAGAATGGCGGTACGGTAAAACTCTTCCAGCAGCAGATTGTGTTGCGCCGAGCCGGAACTCTCCTCCGACAGAGGGAGTGCCTCGCCGTTGCGGAAGCGCTCCACGTCGACCAGGAAAAAATGCACCTCCAGGTCGAGGCTGCCGGCCCAGGTTTCGACCGCCCGAGCTTTCTGTTGCAGCAGTGTCAGCTGTGTCGGCGACAGGTCGGGGCCGTGACACAGCCAGATGTCGAAATCGCTCTCGTCCGAGTAGGCGATGCTGCCGGGACTGCCCATCATGTAAACCGCCAGGATCGGCGTGTGCCGCTGCTGATGGCGCTTGTATTCGAAACTGCGGCTCAGGCGCCGCGCAATCTCCACCTGATGCGGCGTCGGTTCGTAGTGGGAGACACCGATCGGTACCTCCTTTGAGACGTAGCCGGGGAGCATCGGGTGGTTGAGGTGAAACAGCAGCGGCAACAGGTCGAGTACGTCCCGTTGCCGTTCGCGCAGCGCGTTGCGGGCACGGCTCAGGCGCGCCTGATTGAGCCGGACGAAGCGGTGCCGAACAGCCTTGAAGTCGATGTCGGCGTCGTGCTGCACTGCAACCTTTCCGTCACTCATGGGGTTGTCTGGGACACCTAAATAGCCGCTGCGAAATGGCGATTACCGTCGGACATGGCGGGTCTCCTGTTGCTGATGGTTCAAGCATACCGGGCGCCATGGCGAAACGCTACGCCAGGCCATTCGGTCGCGGCATCATCGGCCTGGGTGGCTGGCAACCGTCCCGGCAAGCCGAACAGCGGCCGACGAGCCGCGGGAAGCATAACGCCCTGGATTTCTAATCCTTATACTCTTCAGCCCGTTTCGCGCTGCCCCTGACCTTGTCCTTCGGGTAGCGTCGTTCATTGATCTCGATCTTGTCCTGAGCGGCCAGGATCAGGTCGACATTCATGCGATCTGCGATACGAATCAGATAGATGAGAATGTCGGCCAGTTCGAGCCGCACCTCGTCGAGTTTCTTGGGGGAGAGCTGCTCGCTCTGTTCGGCGGAGAGCCACTGGAAGTGCTCGACCAATTCGGCCGCTTCGCCGATCAGCGCCATCGACAGGTTCTTCGGGTTGTGGAACTGTTCCCAGTCGCGCGCCTTGGCGAACAGTGCGAGGCGTTGGCGCAGTTCTTCGAGACTATCGTGCATGGCGGTCCTCGTTGTCGTGGCTGGCGGCCAGTTGTGCGAAGCGGCGCAGCAGGGTTGTGCTGGCGTCGCCGGCCGCGATCGCGGCCAGCGTGCGGTCGGCGTCACCGCCTTCCCGGCGCAGGCGCGTGCGAAAGTGTTCGACATAGTGGCGAATGACGGCGGCGTCGAATTCCGGATGAAACTGGATTCCCCACGCGCGGTCGCCGCAGGCAAACGCCTGGATCGGCTCCATGGCGCTGTAGGCGAGGATGCGCGCGCCCCGTGGCGGCCGCAGCACCGACTGGCGGTGGCTCACTTGGGCCGGGAAGGCGGCAGGCAGGCCTTGAAACAGCGGGTCGGCACGTCCTGCCGGCGTCATGGTGACGGTGGCGGTGCCGACTTCGAGGCCGCGCGGATTGTCGTTCACGCTGCCGCCGAGGGCCTGGGCCAGCAGCTGATGGCCGAAGCATATACCCAGCACCGGCAGGCCGGCGCCAACGGCCGCCCGCAGCCATGCCGCTGTTCGCTCCGCCCAGTCTTCGCCATCGCTCACCATCGCCCCCGAGCCGGTGATGACCGCCAGCGCCACCTGCCGGGGCGGCGGCAGCACCGCGCCGGCGGCCGCATTCGCCACCTGTAGCTCCGGCCATTCCAGGCCGCGGGCAATCCAGTCCTCGTAGTCGCCCGCCACGTCTGTGATGGTGGGCAACTTGCTGCCGGTCTTGATGATAAGGGCGGGGCGCATGGTGGTTCAGCCGTGAAACGCCTCGTCCGAGGCCAGATAGGCCAGCTCCTCGGGTGTGCTTGTGCGTCCCAGCGCGGCGTTGCGGTGGGGAAAGCGGCCGAAGCGGCGGATTATCTCGCGATGGTGGCGCGCCCACTTGGCGGCGCCCTCCAACGTAGTGATTTCGAACAGCGCCACCGAGCGCTCCTGATTCGCCAATGTTTCGCTGTGCATGAACGGCAGGTAGAGGAACAGTTTTTCGCTGTCGTGCAGCGCTGTGTCCCATCCCCGGTCGATGGCCGTGACGGCGCAGGCGCGTGCCCGCGCCTCGGTGGAGAAGCTGAGTGCCTGCCCGCGGTAGATGTTGAGAGGAAACTGGTCCAGTACGATGATCAGCGCCAGCGCGCCTCGGGGCGTTGCACACCAGGAGTCGAGTTCGCCGCGCGCCGCCGCCTGCCAGGTGGTTTCGAAGCGCTCCGCGATCCCACGATCAAGGGCGGCTGTGGAGGCGAACCAGTGCGGCTGCAGCTCCGGCGCGAACCAGAATTCCAGCACCTCGTCAGGCGTCGCTAGCGTTGCGCTGCCGGCGTTGCCGTTCATGTCATGCGCCAGTTGTCGGACGACAGCTTGAGCTGGCCCAGACGGTTGCCGAGCAGGTCGGGAAAGCGTTTGTACCAGGTCGCGTTCAGTGGCGACGGATGCGGAAGGGGGTGCAGCCGCAACGTCCGGCTGGTGCCGTCGGCTTCCAATTCGATCGCAACCGACGTTGTGAAGCGATCGTCGCGCTCCCAGAACTGTTCCAAACGCGTCTTCGTCTCTTTGTCCTGGTTGATGGCGAACCAGAGGAAGGCCTCGCGCCCCAGGGTAATGATGTCGCGGCCGTGCCACTCGTGGAGCAGCAGATCCGCCATCAACGGCTGGAACTGTTTCTTCACCTTCATCGACCACGCCTTGTTGCCCAGCGGTTTGTAGGGCACGGTGTTGGCCCAGAAGAGCATCCGACCGACGGCGACCGAGGCGTCGAAGTCGGGCAGCGGTTTGCCATACAGGTGCTGGTAGAGTGCGGTGCGCACCTTCTGCCCGCCGGCGCCGATGAACGGCATCTGGTGCTGCACCTCGTCGCGGCCGGGGTCGCGGCCGAAGAAGGCGATGCGGGTGTCGGGGAGGCCCTGGCCGATCACCGGTTCCAGCGGATCGCGTCCACAGGCGGCGTAGACGGGTTCGTCTATCCCCGGCAGCGTGGCGGCGAGTCGGCGCAGGGCTTGGCGGCGTTCGGTGTCGGTCATGTGCGGTGCTGATGCCCATCGGTTGGCAGAGACTTACTAGTCTACCGCAGCCGAGGTGCCGTTGTGGCCCGTTGTCGTTGGAACTCATCCCTACATGCAGAAGCAAAAATAATTTCACTACAAAAAATACGGAAAATGGCGTGGGTCTGGCTGTATCCCCATCGCGTCGCGCAAAGGGTCGTGCAACGGGGGGACTTATCTGCTTAAACCATATCCGTTGCAAGGGGATGTTTAACGTTCCTGTAACCGCCATTGCGGTACAACGTCACTCAGCGCGCAGTAATGGATATCGCTGCAGCAGTGCGGTTTTTTCCCTGCGGTTCATCTGTTTTATGGCGGCCTCGCGGCGCGCCGCTGCGGCGCGATCCGCCGCCGGTTCGGCATAGGCGACGATGACCGGACGGCGCGCGCGGGTATAACGGGCGGCCAGGCGATCATCCACGTTGTGTTCGGCCACCCGCCGCCCCACATCGGTGGTGATGCCGGTGTAGAGCGTGTCGTCGCTGCAGCGCACGATGTAGACGTACCAGGTTGAACTCATCGAGGGAATTCGGGCCAATGCCGGTTGGGTTGCGGTCCATTGTAGCGAAACGACAGTGGAGGAATAGCTTTCATGCGATGGTTTGTGCGGATGTTTTTTCGAACGTTACGGCTGGTGCTGACGCCGGTGGTGTTGCTGTGGGCTAGTGCGCCGGCCTCCAACGCGGTCGAGCGCCAGGCAGTTGAGCAACAGCGCATCGACGAGGAGACGAAGCGTCTCGCGCTCTATCAGTTCAAGACCTGCCCGTTCTGTATCAAGGTGCGGCGCGAGATCAAGCGGTTGGCGCTCGACATCGAATTGCACGATGCCCAGAAGGATGCGCAGCGGCGCGACGAGCTGCTTAACGGCGGCGGCGACGTCAAGGTGCCGTGTCTGCGCATCACCCACGACGACGGCAGCGAGCGCTGGATGTACGAATCGGCTGACATTATCGGCTATCTGCAACAGCGTTTTGCCTAAGCGGTAGGGGTGCGACGTCGACGTGGCAACCGACGCTCAGTCGCCTATTTGGCTGAGCGTCGGTATCAGGTGCGGTCATTGGCAACGGCTCGATTGGGGAATGACACCTCCAACACGATGGAGTCTGCATCCGTCTTGAATGGTTCGTGGAGTTCGCCCGGAGGACGGCTCGCGTAAGTGACCGGCCTCCAGCCATAGCTGAAATGCCTGGTCGTACAGACGGCCGCTGACTATGAACACCCCCTCGGGGTAGGGGTGAGTCCTCCCTGCATTCGCAGCGGTATCTGCGCCGGGGAGGAAACGCGTCAACCGTGTGTATTCGCCCGTCGTTGGATCAATGCTCAGCGTGAGTTCCTCGGCCATTCCCTCCAATCCTTTAATCGGAACCCAGCGGGTTCCGTTTTGAGCGGCCAAGGTGTTCCAATAGGCCGTCGTTGATTTGGTCGTCGAGCGCTCCGGCGCATCGCGGACATGGCGCGTTAAGCGCCGTGTCCGGAGGGGCGTATTGATCAAGCGGCTGCGGAACGCAGCGCCTGGATGCGGTTGAGCGCCGACAGCACCGCCTTGAGCGAGGCGCTTACCGTATCGTGGTCGAATGCGGCGCCGGTGACGCGCTGGCCGTCGACATTCAGCTGCACATAGGCCACAGCCTCCGCACCGGTTCCGGCGCCGACCGCATGTTCGCTGTAGTCGACCACGCTGATGCACTGATCGTAATGGCGCTGCCAGGCGTCGACGAAGGCGGAGATGGCCCCCTCGCCGCTGCCGCGCATCACCGCCTCGTTGCCGCGATCGGTAGCCCTCATCTCGATGGTGTCCATGCTGCCGTCGCGATGGAGGCGGTAACCCTGCAGCCGTACCGGCACTTGGTCGGCGACGAAGCGCGCCTGGAACAGCCGGTGAATGGTGGCGCCGTCGATCTCGCCGCCGCGTTTCTCGCTCTCCTGCTGCACCACCTGGGCCAGTTCCACCTGCATCCAGCGCGGCAGGATCAGCCCGTGGTCCCGCTCCAGCACGAAAGCCACCCCGCCCTTGCCGGACTGGCTGTTGACCCGGATCACTGCCTGGTAGTCGCGGCCGATGTCGCGCGGGTCGATGGGCAGGTAGGCCACCTGCCACGGCTCGTCCACCTGCTGGCGGTGCAGGCACTTGCGGATCGCATCCTGGTGGCTGCCGGAAAATGCCGTATAGACCAGTTCGCCGACCCAGGGGTGGCGCGGATGGACCGGCAGCCCGGTGCACTCGCTGTAGACTTGGATCACCTCGTCCGGATGCGACAGGTCGAGCTGCGGGTCGACGCCCTGGCTGTAGAGGTTCATCGCCATGGTGACGATGTCCATGTTGCCGGTGCGTTCGCCGTTGCCGAGCAGGGTGCCCTCCACCCGGTCGGCGCCGGCCAGCACGGCCAGCTCACCGGCGGCGACGGCGCAGCCGCGGTCGTTGTGGGTATGCACCGAGACCACCAGCGCGTCGCGGCGGCTGATGTGGGTGCAGAAGTATTCCACCTGATCAGCGAAGACGTTGGGCGTGGCGCTCTCCACCGTGGAGGGCAGATTGATGATGCACGGCCGTTGCGGCGTCGGCCGCCACACGTCCATCACCGCCTCGCACACCTCCACCGCATAGTCCATCTCGGTGTTGGAGAAGCTCTCCGGCGAATACTGGAAGCGCCAGTCGGTGGCCGGATACTTCGCCGCATCGCGCGCCACCCAGGCGGCGCCCTGCACCGCGATGTCCCTGATGCCGTCGCGGTCGAGGCCGAACACCCGTTCGCGCTGCACCGTGGAGGTGGAGTTGTAGACGTGGACGATGGCCTTTTTGGCACCGCGCAGCGCCTCGAAGGTGCGCACGATCAGCGCCTCCCGCGCCTGCACCAGCACCTGCACGGCGACGTCGTCCGGGATCTGCTCCTCCTCGATCAGCCAGCGCACGAAGTCATAATCGGGCTTGCTGGCGGCGGGGAAGCCCACCTCGATCTCCTTGAAGCCGAGCTTGACCAGCAGCGCCCACAGCTTGCGCTTCTGCCCGACGCTCATCGGTTCGAGCAACGCCTGATTGCCGTCGCGCAGGTCGACGCTGGCCCATACCGGTGCGTGCTCGATGGTGCGGCCGGGCCACTGGCGGTTGTGCATCGGCACGGCCGGGGCCGGGCGGTATTTGCTGGGGTCGAACGGCTTCATTGTTTTCTCCGTTGGTGTTCATAAAAGCCATAACCACGGGGACACAGGGAGCCCCGTTCTTGCGTGATGAGTCCCCGCGCGCCCGTGGTTGATCGTTGTCGACAGCGGCCTCATGGGACGTTGCCTTGCCGGTTTCCGGTAAGAGTCCGGCGGGTTTCACCCGATGTTTGCGGGTTGATGAAAGATTAGGGCAGTCACCGCGAAATGTGCTTGCGAATTAGTGCTGAATGAGTAGTAAAAAAGCAATTTAATCGCTTAAAATATAAAATCAACGCCATAATATTTCACTGAACTTGAGCCTTGAACCCATGAACCTCGATCGCTACGACCGCCGCATCCTCGAACTGCTGCAACAGGAGGGGCGGCTGACCAACCAGGAGCTGGCCGAGCGCATCGGTCTGTCGCCTTCTCCCTGCCTGCGCCGGGTCCGTGCCCTGGAAGAGGCGGGCATCATCACCGGCTATCGCGCCGTGCTCGACCCTAGGCCGCTGGGGCTGAGCTTGGTGGCCCTGATCCACATCTCCATGGATCGCCACACACCGGAGCGCTTCGCCAACTTCGAGGCTACGGTGGCAGGACTGCCGGAGGTGTTGGAGTGCCTGCTGATCACCGGCCAGGACGCCGACTACCAGCTCAAGGTGATCGTGCGCGACATGGAGGCCTATCAGGCGCTGCTGCTGGACCAGATCACCCGTATCGAGGGGGTGAGCGGGGTCCATTCAAGCTTCGTGCTGCGCCGGGTGGTGGACAAGACGGCACTGCCGCTGCCGTAGAGGGGGCGGCGCCAATGGTAGGATAGTTCCCGCACGAACCTTGCCAGAATTCCGACGGAATCTACACTCGAAAGGCTACCGTCGAAATCAATGACAAGGATAATACGACCATGCTCCGCAAACTCAGCATTGCCGGCCGCTACCAACTCAGTGTCATCCTCACCATCCTGGTGGTCCTCTGCGCCGTGCTGTGGGTGACTCTCTCCCACAGCGAAAGAAACCTCCACGCGGCCGAGCAACGCGAGCTGGACGGCTTCTACCGCAACATGCTGGCGGAGATCTCTGCCGAGGGCACCATGGCGACGGCGATGAGCCAGCTGGTGGCCGGTATCCCGGAGGTGCAGCAGGCCTTCGCCGACCACGACCGGGCAAAACTGGAGGCGCTGTTCGCACCCGGTTTCAAACAGCTGAAGGAGCAGTACGGCATCAGGCAGTTCCAGTTCCATCTGCCGCCGGCCACCTCGTTCCTGCGGGTGCACAAGCTCGGCAAATACGGCGACGACCTCTCCTCGTTCCGCCACACGGTGGTGGAGGCCAACCAGACCCTGAAGCCGGTAACCGGGATCGAAGTGGGCGTGGCCGGTCTCGGCCTGCGCGGCGTGGTGCCGGTGTTCAATAAGGGCACGCACATCGGCTCGGTGGAGTTCGGCGCCGCGCTGGATACGTCGTTCATCGAACGCTTCAAGCACCATTACGGGGTCGAGGTCGCCGTTTACCTGAAGGACAAGGAGGGATTCAAGCGGTTTGCCTCCACCCTCGGCGACACCCAGCTGCTTCCGCCCGCCCTCCTGCAACAGGCGGTGGCGGGAACGGCGGCCACCGGCGACCTCTATGCCGGCGGCAGGCACTACAGCGTATACGGCAACGTTCTGAAGGATTTCTCCGGCGCACCCATCGGCGTCATGGCCATCGCCATGAATGCCTCCTACTACGATGCCCAGGCCGCCGCGCTGCGCAACAGCGTCCTCATTATCGGCCTGCTGGCGCTGATCGGCGGCGCCGCCATCGCCTGGTTGTCGGCGCGCCCCATCGTGCGGCCAATCCGCCAGCTGAGCCGTTCGCTGGGCGATATAGCCGAAGGCGACGCCGACCTGACCCAGAGGCTGCCGCAAGCGGGGGCGCGCGAGCTGGCCGAGCTGGCGGGCAACTTCAACCGTTTCATGGCGCGCATCGAGGGCATGGTGGGACAGGTGACGAAGGCCACCAGCCGCCTCGCCCTGGTGGTGGAGGAGCTGGCGACCACCGCCGAGGCGACCAGCGAAGGGATGCAGCGCGAACAGATGGAGACGGCACAGATCGCCACTGCCATGAACGAGATGTCGGCGACCGTGCATGAGGTGGCCGAGAATGCCAGCCAGACCGCCGGCGCGGTGGCGACGGCGGACGAGCAGGCGGAGCAGGGCCAGGGCGAGGTCAACGCCACCATTTCCTCGATCAACGACCTGGCCGAGGAGGTGGAACTGGCCAGCGACGTGATCGCCCGCCTCAACGAAAACAGCACCAAGATATCCACCATCCTCGAAGTGATCCGCGGGGTGGCGGAGCAGACCAACCTGCTGGCTCTCAATGCCGCCATCGAGGCGGCGCGCGCCGGGGAGCAGGGGCGCGGCTTTGCCGTGGTGGCCGACGAGGTGCGCACCCTGGCGCAGCGCACCCAGCAGTCGACCCAGGAGATCCACGCCATGATCGCCAACCTGCAACAGGGCGCGGGACAGGCGGTGGAGGTGATGGCCGAGGAACGGGTGCGGGCGCAGGCCAGCGTGGAACAGGCGGCGCATGCCGGCCAGGCGCTGGAATCGATCACCCATTCGGTGGATACCATCAACGCGATGAGCACGCAGATCGCCACCGCTGCGGAAGAACAGAGCACGGTGGCGGAAGACATCAACCGCAACATCCACAACATCACCGATGTCGCCGACGAGACCGCCGAAGGCGCCAAGCATATCGCCGCCGACAGCGAGCAGCTGGCGCAGCTGGTGGAGGATTTGGGGCGCCTGGTCGGCGCGTTCAAGATCGGCGGTGCCAGGGGACAGGACTTCGGCAAGGCCAAGGCGGCGCATCTGGCGTGGAAGGTGAAGCTGCGCGGCTTCCTCGACGGCCGCGAGGCGCTGAGCCGGGAGGAGGCGGTTTCCGATCACGACTGCGTGTTCGGCCGCTGGTACTTCGGCGAAGGATTAAAGCGCTACGGCGACCTGCCGGAGATGCGGCAGATCGAACAGCCGCATCGGGAACTGCACGAACTGATCCGGCGCATCGTCGAACTCAAACATGCGGGCGAGGCGCAGCAGGCGGAAGAGGCCTATCACAAGGTGCAACCGCTGTCCGAACACATCGTGCAGATGATCGACTCACTGGAACGCAAGCTGGCGGAGAAAGAGTGATATTTCCTGATGCCGTCGTCTGTTTGTCGGGAGTGAATAAGGCGAGAGTGAACTCTCGCCGAGACGCCAAGATTGGATCGCCTTGGTGATGTCAAGATACAAGACGCTTATCAAAAAGCGTCTGTCTATCTTCCCTTGGCGATCTTAGCGTCTTGGCGAGAACATCTGTTTTTTAACCATCAAAAAATCAGGACCAGTCTCTCGCCAAGGCGCCAAGCGTGCCAAGAAAAGATTGTCTTCGGTGTGTTTGCTGAGTCGCGCCATTTCTGCGGTAATGCCGTTACTCAGTGGTCGCCGCGCCGCAGGGTGAATTTTTCCGCGAACATCGCAGGTCGATAGCTCATCTTCACCCGGCGCATGTTCTCCAGGCCGAGGTCGTCGCCGACGTTGATGTAGCGGCAGTCGGCAAAGGTCTTGACGAATTCGCGGAACAGGTATTGCGCCGCGCCGGGGATGGCGAAATCGGTCTTCTCGATCAGGATGCTGGCGACGCTGGCGTTGAGGCGCTCGCCGATGGTGAACCCGGCCAGCCGCCCGTCGATCATCAGGCACAGTCCCTGCAATCCCAGCGCATCGTAATGGGCCAGTGCCCGTTCGATGCCCTGCCGCTCCAACTCCACGCTGGCGATGAATTCCCCTACAGCGGTGCTGTCCAGTCCGGCGACACGGGCGCGCATCCAGTTGCTCAACAACTCCCGTATCCCCTGCCAATGATGGTGTTGCAGCGGTTCGACGACATGCTGCGGATAGGCGCGGCAGAACTGATTGATCTCGCTGCGCTTGGTCTTGTAGCCGTTGCCGCGCAGTTCGATCAGATCGATGCCGCGATAGAGGTAATCGGGAAACGCAGGTTCCAGCAGCCAGCCGCCTTGCGGCAGGTGCCGCGTGCCGCCGTCGCCGTCGAGCTCCAGCAGGCGCGCGAAGTCCGGGGTGACGTAATCGATTCGGGTTTCGTCAGGCGCATTGTTATAGTCGTCCATGACGGCGATGCAGCTGCGTAGCGCCTTGAGCTGGTTGTCCGGTGCGCCGATGGGCGGCAGCAGCATGCCCAACTGGTTGCCGTTGAGGCTGAACAGGCAGAAGCAGTCGGCGATGATTTGATAGAAACCGCTCATGCGCGACAGCCACATGAAGTTGTTGCTGAAGCTGAGATCGGCGACCACGAAGTCGCTGTTGCGCAGATGACTGTCGAACAGCGGCTTGGCGTCGATGGTGAACGGCAGCAGCCGCTGTTCGCCGGTGGAGAGAAAACGCTGTGCCTGATGCTGCGTCCGGAGTGTCGTTACGGGAGCCACATAGGAAGGCAGCGGCCTGTTCCGTCGGTGGGGTTCGATGGTGACTGTTTCGCCTGATTCAGTATTACCGAGCATACACGCTCCGCAATGGACCTCTGCATGATGGGTGGGACAGATGCATACCGGGATGGTTCGCAGGGGGCCGCTGCGGGCGGTCTTGGCGTGGGACTGCTGCGCCGCGCGGCCTCGTGCCCCGGACGCCGCCATTCTCATCCTGCCCCGGTGGAAAGGGAAGAGGGCGCAAGAAATATTTTTCGGCCCGGTGCGAGCCTCATCGCTCGGACGTTTCAGGCACCTTCGGCCTGTTGCAGGCAGCGCGGCTCGATGGTGAGGATGGTGGTGGCGTCGCCGAACCAGATCTGTCCCTCCTGCAGGGTGCAGTTGAGCTCCATGGTGCGTTGGGCGAGTCGCGCCAGGCCGGTTTCGGTGCCTTCGGGCAAGGCGATGACGGTGAGATTCTTCAGCCGTTGCGCCGCCGCGCGCAGCGACGCCCACCACAGATCGACGCTCCTGCCGCCATAGGCATAGATCACCACCTGGCGGGCGCGCCCGCACGCCTGGCGCAGCCGTTTTTCGTCCGGCTGCCCCACCTCTATCCACAGTTCCACCTCGTCGCTGAGCGATTTGCGCCACAGAGCCGGTTCATCGTTGACGCACAGGCCCTTGGTGAAGGTCAGTAGGTCGTCGGCGTGGTGGGCGAAGGCCAGCAGCCGCACCATCATCCGCGCATCGGTCTCGGACGGGTGGCGGGCCAGGGTCAGCGCGTGGCGGGCGTAGTAGTGGCGATCCAGATCGGAGATGTCCAGTTCAGCCTTGCAGATGGTCGCTTTGAGGGCCACAGGGGTGTCCGCGGTTCAGGGAAGTGAATATCTCACGCCGTTATCGGGGCCGCGGCGTTTACCAGCGGCGCACAAACGGCATGACGGTGAAGTAGAGGATCGCCGTAATGACTGCGAGATAGATCAGTACCATTAGGGGTTCACGACGAAAGCGGCGCCACACAGTGTCGTGCCTGCCTGCACGGCGTAACGCCTCGTACTCGGCGCGGACGCGCACGGCGCGCTCCTCTTCGTAGGTGTCGATTAAGGTGCGCGCCGTCTGCAGATGCGTGTCGTCGCGCAACCAGATGGCGGCGACCGAGATGCCCCAGCGTCCGGCGTCGGTTTCGTAGTAATCGATGGCGTTGTCGTGGAGCAGGGCGCGGATATCCTCCGCCTCGTCGTCGGGGACGCCGTTGAGCCTGAACAGCAGGATGGGCATGGGTCGCGGGGCCGGTTCAGCGCGGCGCGTTGCGATGGCGCGCGAGGGCGGCCACCTTATCGCGCAGCGACTGGTCGCGGTCGGTGCGGGTGCCGACCGAAATGAAGGTTTGGATACGCGGCGCGCCCAATGCATGCACCGCCTCGTGGCAGCGGCGGATGGCGGCAAACACCGGGTCCCATTCGCCTTCGATGTTGGTGCCGTTGGCGTGCAGCTCATAGCTCAGACCGGCCTCGGCCAGTACCCGTTCGCAGGCGGCGACATAACGGGAAACGGAGACCTCGGTGCCGATTGGTACCACCTGTAGATTGACCAGCGCCTTCATCGCACGACCTTCATGTAATGCAGGGCGGCTGTCGCCGCCGGATGAAAACGTGATCTTAACCCAGAGAGGTCGCTGCCGGGGGGCGTATCTACCTGCCGTAGGTGGCCTGCAATTTGGCCACGCCAAGGCTGTGGGCATGCAGCATGAAGTCGATCTGCGCTGCACGGCTGTTGGGAGCGGCGTCGATGTGGGCGATATCGAGGGCGTAGACCTTGAACTGGTAGCGATGAGGTTTGTCGCCCCTGGGCGGGCAGGGGCCGCCGAAGGCCCGGATGCCGAAGTCGGTGCGGCCCTCCATGCTGCCTTTGGGGGCGAGGCCGCTGGCGGGATTGCCTGCATCGCGCCGCAGGGTGTGCACATCGGCCGGAATATTGAACATTATCCAGTGCCACCAGCCGCTGCCGGTCGGTGCATCGGGATCGTAAAGGGTGACGGCAAAGCTCCTGGTGCCGGCCGGCGCATGGGTCCAATGCAGTTCCGGCGACAGGTTGCGGCCGTCGCAGCCGGAGCCGTTGTATTCCTGTTGTTTCGCCATCGCCGCCCCCGCCTTGACATCGGTGCTGGTCAGGTCGAAGGCGAAGAGCGTTGGAGCGGCGGCCAGCAGGCCGGCGCAGCACAGTGCCGTTAGCTTGATCATGGGCCTGCCCCAGGTCGTTGTGCCCCGACGCCGCGGTTGCGGGCGCGCCGCGGGCTGATTAGCCCTGTGGTTGACTGGGCGCGACGACGATGTAGCTGTCGTTGACCCAGCCGTAGCTGCCGTCCGGCAACTGCACGTAGTGCCAGCCGGGTGCCTGGCCGTAGACCGGCAGGTTGTCGCCGCGGTTTACCACGCCGATGACGTTGAAGTCATAGCTCGGGCCGTTGCGCACGTTCAACAGTTGCGCGTTCACCATGACTCTGCCGCTGGCGTTGCCGATGACATCGGGAGCCGGCGCTGGCGGCGCCACCACGGTATAGCCGCCGTTGTAGGCGCGGTAGTAGAGGCCTCCGGCGACGAAATAGGAAATGGCGCCGATGCGTACGTGCAGGAAACCATCGGGCAGCGACATCACAAAGGTGCCCAGAGGCAGTTGTACCATCACGAAACCGCGCGGCTCGTGTAGGTAGTAGTGTCCTTGATGGACGTAATAGTCGCGATCGCGGATATGCATCGTGCGGTAACCACGCGGCATCTCGCGCAGTACGCGCTGGTGCACTTCGCGCCGGTCGTTTCGTTCACGAACCGGCCCGGTGGAATGGCGGCCGCCGGTGTCGCGCCGGTTATTGTTACGGAGCTGATTGTCGTTAGGACGACGCTGGTCATTGCTGCGCTGGCCGACGTCGTGGGAATCGGCAACGCGCCGGTAGCCGTTGTCGCTGCGGCCGGCGTCGTGCCGGTTGCCGGAGTCGCGGTATGTGTGGTGACCGAATTGGGCATCCTGCCGATCGGCCGAAGCGGGGGGCGCGGCGGCGAGCAGCGGCACTACCAGCGCAGCGGCAACCAATACGGTGATGCGTTTCGTCGCGATCGACATTTCTCTTCTCCTTCCGTTCACGGCCCGGGTCATGCCGCCGCCGTACGGGAAACGGGTGGTGCGTGGGTATAAGGTGGATTGTGGTGCCGAATTGCGTCGGGCGGTAGGTCGGGGCGACTCGAATTTGCACTTCTTTGCAGTCGCTCGCACTTTCCGCCGCTCGCTCCGGCACCCTGATGGATTATTTGTAGAGCATGACAAAGGCGTTGAACAGCTGGCGGTCGAAATGGTACGGCATTTTATCGCGCATCAAGGTGAGAGCGTCGAACGGGGTCATCGCCTTTTTGTAGGAGCGCTCTGCGGTGAGGGCGTCAAACACATCGGCGATGCAGCAGATGCGGCCGTAAAGGTGGATATGATCGCCGCCGAGCCGCTTTGGGTAGCCGTTGCCGTCCATCAGTTCGTGGTGCTCCATGACGACGATGCGGCACTCTTCCGTCAGGGCATCGGCGTCGCGCAGCAGTTTGTAGCCTTGGTAGGGATGGATGCGCATCCGCCGCATCTCCTCTTCGGTCAGGCGCGCCGGTTTGTTGATGATCGCGGGATCCACTTTGACCTTGCCCAGGTCGTGCAGGAAGAATCCGGCCCCCAGTTCGTGCAGATCGTGGGCGTCCGTTCCGCCGAACAGCGCCTTGGACAGCATCAGACTGGTGACGCCGACATTGACCGAATGGGTATACGTGTAGAAGTCGTGCAGCGTGATGCGCAACAGGTTCTGCGCCGTTTGATCGTCGGCCAGGATCAGGTCGGTGATCGAACTGATCGCCGTCTTCGCCGTGCGCAGGTTTTCCGCCGTGGGCGCATCCAGCAGCCGTTGCATCATCTGCACGCTGTGGCGGTAGACGGCACGCGACTTGTCTTCCGGCCGCATGCGCCGATCGTGGATGGCCTCCCGCAGTTCCGGCGGCACCAGATCGTCCGGATTCCACGCGGCAGGCGGCGCCTCGTCTTTGGGATCGACCGGCGTATCGCTGTGACTGACATAGGCGAGTTCAGCCATCGACTGCGGCGTCGACGACATATCGCTCTTGTCGACGTCGACCACCACCTGGCGGATGCCGTGGGCGCGTATCTGCGCGATCTGCAGCGCGGTGGTGAGTTTGAACTTGCTGCGCAGAAACGGGTGGTCGAGCCAGGCGCCGGGGAGGTGGACGAAGTGGCCTATCTGCAGCTCATCGATCGGGATGGTTTTTTTCATGGCGCAAACTCAAGCTATCGTGGTGCGGACAACTTTCGGTTTTCGGTCAATCGAGCCGGAGGAATGCATCCTTGGTGGCGCCGCATTCGGGGCAGACCCAATCGTCCGGTATATCCTCCCAGCGCGTGCCCGGTAACACGTTGCCCTCTTCGTCGCCCGCGTCTTCGTTGAAGACATAGCCGCAGACATCACACAGATAGCTTCCCATGGCGTGGTCCAATGGTTGTTGCGCCCGCTACATTTGAGCGGCGCGAGGGGCCGTCCGGCCCGGATAACGTCAATCTACCAGCAGCGGGCGCCGCCGGAAATCCTACAAACTGTGGGTTCATTTGTGGTTAACACAAATGGCCCGTGATGGCGCTTTAGACGTCAGTGCGGCAACGCGCCGAACCAGAACTCGGTGCTTTTTTCCAGGAATTCGTCGAAGCGCATGTAGTGGGAGCCGTCACAGGAAAAATTGAGTCCCACCATGCCATTGACGATGTTGAGCGATCCGGCGCGCAGATAGACGTGTTCGTCCGCGAAACGCAGGGCGCGGAACATTTCGAATACCCGCATTACGTCGCCCGGCGGCACGACCGCGCGCTCATGGTAGGGGCGGCGCGGATAGGCGAGACAGATATCGGGATCGGTCAGCTCCTCGATACCGAGAATGCGGTAGACGAACGGGTCGTCCACATGCCAGAGGGTGCCGCGGCTGGAGGAGAAATGTAGTTTGCCGTGGTAGACGCCATGCTCCAGGAGCAACGCATTCATGACATGCAGCGCCTGATCAAGGCGGCGGTCCAGCGGACTCTCGGCGCGCTGGTGGGCAAACAGGCCGCTGCGGATGGCCGGGTCGCCTTTGATCTGTCGCCACGCATCCGGTTCGCGGTAGAGCACCGAGGTTTGCGGCAGTTCGCGCATGTCGAAGTCGGCGCCGAGAAAACCGACGCGGCGGCTGGCGTCGCTGCGGACCACCTGCACCGCAGTCAGCGATGGCCGTTTGTTGTTGCGGCTGATGTAGGCCTCGGACAGCTTGAAGTCGGTGGAACCGATGATACCCTGCATATAGGGTCGCCCCATGCGGTTGCGGCCGAACTGGGTCGGGTCTTGACCGTGCTGGGTAATGTTGTCGGTCAGCTGTACGCCGGCGGCGTCCAGTACGTAGAGATATTTGCAGTATGAGAGACGGGGCAGAGCGTCGGCCAGTACCGCCTCCAGCAACAGACGATCTTCAATAACCGTAGTGCAACGATGGGCGAGTTCGTGCATCGCCTCGCCCAGCAGGGCGGTGAGCGCCTCGCGTTGGAGGCGGATGCTCTCCTGTAATCCGCTATTGACTGTGGACATGCCCCGATTCTACCGAATACCAGCCGGGATTCCTTTGCCTGTAGGAAGCGGGGCAACGGCAGCGCTCGTGCCGAGCGCTGCCGTTGCCCCGGTGGAGGGGTGCGACCGCGGCGGATCAGCTCTCGGCCTTGGCTTCGGCTTCCGGCGCGGCTATGGCGGCCTCGCCTTCAGGTTTCTTCTGCTTGGAGAGAAACTCCTCGGCCAATGCGCGGTAAACCGGTTCCGGGCAGACCAGATGCGAGGCGCCGTGGGCGATGAAGGCGACTGCCATCAGCGGCAGCAGAATACCTTGGTTCGAGGTCATCTCCATGATGATGATGAAAGCGGTGATGGGGGTCTGCACCACGCCGGTGAAGTAGCCGGCCATGCCGAGGATGATCACCGCACCGGCCGGCACGCTGGGGAACCAGGCGGCGATGCTGGCGCCGAAGCCGGCGCCGGCGGCCAGCGACGGTGCGAACAGGCCGCCGGGAATGCCGCTCAGATAGGAGACCAGGGTGGCGAGGATCTTGAGCGCCGGGTAGCTGGGCGGCAGGGTGCCGGTCATGGTGATGATGCTCTTCGCCTCGGCATAGCCGGTGCCGTAGGTCGTGTTGCCGGAGAGCAGTCCGATGCCGGCCAGCAGCAGGCCGCAGACGGCGGCGACCCGCATGGGGTAGCGTTTGATGAGCGGCGCGACGTGGCGCGCGCTGCGAATCAGCAGTTGGCTGAACAGTCCGCCGAGAAGGCCGCCGACGATGCCGCAGATGGGGACCACGACCCAGTCCCTGATGTTGTTGAAGGCGGCGTGGGAGGTGCCGAAGTAGGTGTAGTTGCCGACCAGCACCAGGGCCGTCATGCCGCCGAACAACACTGCGGTCAGCACCACCCCGCTGGTCTTCTCCTCGAACGACTGGCTGATCTCCTCGATGGCGAAGACGACGCCCGCCAGCGGCGTATTGAATGCCGCCGAGATGCCGGCGGCGCCGCCGGCGAGAATCAGTGCGCGCTCCATGTAGTGGGGCGGAAAGCGCATCAACTTGCCCATGTTGTACATGAGCGCGGTGCCGATATGCACTGTCGGACCCTCGCGGCCGATGGACGCGCCGGCGCAGAGGCTGAGCACCGTCACCAATATTTTGCCTATAGCGATGCGCAGCGAAAGGATCTCGTCGCGCATGGCCGTGGTAGTCCCTTCCTCGAATGCGGCGATGGCCTGCGGGATGCCGCTGCCCTGAGCGCCGGGGAAGAATCGTTGCGTCATCCACAGCGCCAGCATCAGGCCGAGCGGTGCGACCACCAGCGCCAGATAGGGTGAGACGCCGAGGATCATTTTGAAGACGTCATTGGCTTTTTCGCTGACGACGGCGAAGATGGTTGCGGTGATACCAAGCAGTATGGCGCCGCCCCACATGGCGAGCCGGATACGCCACTCGTTGACCGAGAGATAGGCGTTCGCTTGGTGTTGAAAGTGGTTGCGCATTTCAGAAACTCACAGGTGGTGATGGCCCAGGAAAGCGCGCGAATATATCACAGCCTTTGTTCAAACAATGTTATCGCCGGGCGGCGGAGCGCGGACGCCCGCGCCCGGCGGTTGGCCGCGATTGTCGTGCCCCGGCCGGGTGGCTGGTGCGACTTCGCCGTTGCGGCAAATATTGGCGTCTTCGGGCGGTTTGAAGTCAGCGGTCTGTCGCTAAGAGGGGGGCGGCGCGCACCCCGTCCCGCGCGGGTACGTGCCACGCTGCGGGAAACGTGAGCCGCCGTTACTCCGGGATGAATCTTCCGATGCCGTATTTTACTTTGCGGGCCGGCAGGTACCACAGCATGCCGTCCACGGTCATGAGGAAGCCGGCCGCGACCAACAGGTAGTCCAGGAAACTGTCCGGGCCGGCGCCCAGAATCTGCATCATCGCAAACCCCAGGGACATGAATGCGATGCCCGTTTGCATCAATGAAAGGCCGGTTCTCGCCCTGGCATAGAGCGTCCGGTGGCTGGCGGCGATCGTCCTCTGGGCGGCCAGCATGGTGCGTTCCCGCGCAAGATGGGTGCGCTCCTTGCTGGCCGGAACCGGACGAAGGATGGTGCAGTAATCGGTGATCGAAGCGGCCAAGCGGGCAAGCTTGCGCTTTTCATGCGTCTCGGCAGGCGCCTGTTCCAGATGGTAGCGCTCGGTGAAGCGAATGGTTTCGGCCGTTATATCCACCATCGCATGGCGCCAGGGGGCGCTCATGCGCACACGGCGTATCTTCAGGTAATCGTAGAGCCCCACCGCGGCCATACCGATCCCCGCCAGCAGGATGGCGACATGGTGTGGCTTGAGTATGTTGGCGTTGATCCGCAGCAGTGCGTTCGACAAGGCCACCATGGCCAAACCCCATCGCACCAGTTTCAGGGCCGTTCGCGCCCGGGCATGGTCGGTCCGGTGGCAGGCGAGCCGGGTGCGCCACAGGGCCATGATGCTGCGCCAATTGGCCAGGCCGGTCCGCTCGATGCCGATGAGGAGCTTTGCCGGGGCATGCAGATAATCCTGGAGGTACCAGCGGATGTCCTCGGCCAGTGCAACCCTGAACTCGTATCTGGCGGCGGAAACCAGCGTCATCACCGCGTTCCTCATCGCCTCGTCCTGCGGATCGGCGGCGGCGATGATCGCGGTGTCGCCGAGCATCGTCACCGGGAACCAGCGGCCGGCACGCAGCACGCCGGGCTCCAGTCCGTCAAACAGGTGCGAAGGTACCGGTGTCCGTTCGTCGTACTGGATGAAGGGACAGCCGAAATGTTTGGACAGCGAGTTCAGCAGTGCGCAGCGGGAGACGCCAAACTCCTTCAGCAGTACCCGTTCGAGTTCCACGCCGCGCGCCGCCGCAGTCTCCTGTGCCGTCAGAAATCTCTCTTCGGTGAGAACGCCGTCCGGCACCAGCGAGGCGAATTTGTTCGATTCAGTTGTCATGGCTGTAGGACACCTTGTTCCAGGATACCGCCGGCTCGCTGTAGTCGGGGCTGGCGATCTCGAAAGCGCCGGCACAGAACGGCGAGTGCCGCTTCATCCGTTCCGCGGGCAGCCACCAGTACAGGCCGTCGCCGATCAGGTACAGGCCGATGAGCACGAGCAGGATATCGAACGCCGCCCAGAGCGCGTTGTCGCCGCCGAAATAGACGAACAGGCCGGCGCCCACCGCCATGATGCTGAAGCCGGTGCGGATGAATGCCATGCCGAGGCGCGAGCGCGCCATCATGGTCCGCAACCGCGACATCGTATTGCGTCCGTCGGCGAGCACGGTGCGCTCCAGCGCAAGGCCCGTGGTGGCCCACACGCCGGGCTGAGCCTGGGCCGCCGCCTCGGCCGACGGCTCCCGGCCCGGCGTCGTGTCGCGGCACGACGCAGGGACTATGAGATCCCACGGCCCCTTCTTCCCGCCCACTTTGCCGATGATTTCGGAGCCGATATTGGCCGCCTTTCTGCCCGGCAGGTACCAATAGAATCCCTCCGCCAGCATGAACGTGCCGACGACGATCAGTGTCCAGTCGAATACAGACCACGGACCTGGATGGAACTGACGCAGAAAGCCGATGCCGATGCCGGCGAAGGCGACGCCGGTACGGCCGAATGCGAGGCCGGTGCGGGCCTCGGCCATCATGGTCCGCAGGTAGGCTTGGACCGTTCGCTCTTCGGCGAGATTGAGACGGTCGTTGGCCAGAAAACGCCGCCGTTCGACCGGAGAGAGCGAATCCCACTCCTGTCTCAGTGCTGCCGCGCTGTCCACCACGGCGCTGCGGCCGAAGTTCATCGCGCCGCCGGGATCGGAGACTTCCAGTGCGGAAAAGCCCTCCGGCACATCGTAGATAGGGAAACTCCGGATCTCCCTTCTTTCGCGCCGCGCCGGCGAGTACCAGAACAGGCCCTCGGCGATGGCGACAACACCGATTACCAGTAGCGGGATCTCCACCAGCAGCAAATGACCCGCACCGAAAAACCGCAAGAACGCCACGGCGATACTCACGCAGGCGAGCCCGGTGCGGGTGAGGGCAAGCCCGGTCCGGCTCCTCGCAAGCTGGGTCCGCTGTTCGGCATAGCGGGTGCGAACGATGGCCAGGTAGGCCCGCGCCTTGGCCAGCGGCGTCCTGCCGGCGGAGGGCGGAAAATCAGGGTTCAGGTCCCAATTGTTCTCGATGATCCGGATCAGATCCGGGCGCGTGGCGGCCAGGAAATTGATCGCCTTCACCCCGAGGGTTTCGCGGATGTTCCGGTTCAATTCGACGTCGTCGGGTCTGCAGGCGATCACCTGCGCCGTCTCTCCAGCCACCGACAGGGGCATCCACAGTTCGGACTTCAGCCTCTCCACGTCCATCCGTCGCAGGACCGATGGAGGTGCCGTGAGGCCCTCGGCGTATTCCACGGTGG
Source organism: Proteobacteria bacterium UBA3588 (assembly GCA_002376325.1). Lineage (GTDB taxonomy): Bacteria > Pseudomonadota > Gammaproteobacteria > Thiohalomonadales > Thiohalomonadaceae > Sulfurivermis. The sequence goes on from DFMR01000015.1 coordinate 30,771, forward strand.
GGCAGCCGAACTGCTGCGCAAGGCAGGAGAGGATTTCATGTTTGGGAACGCCCGCCCCGAGGATGGCGTCCTCCAGCGAGAGATCGTTTGTCACGGTTTGTTCCCGGAGATGCTGCAGATTTTCGCGGGTCAGAAATCCCCGCTGTATGAGTTGTTCGAATCTCTGGGGCATTTTAATGGACATAATGAATCTCGGTGTTCTGGTCGCCGGGGCCGGTTTGCACAACGACGGTTACTTATCACAATTTTGACGTGACGCCGTGTGTCAAACGCACCGCGATTGGCGACTGCGTTTCGTCCGTTTGCTTTTCATGGGTCGGGCCAAGGACGGTGATCGGGTGGCGCGATGACGGGGATATTTTAACGCATCATTGAGCGTTTGTTTGCACTAATTTGACGGACTGCGGACGTAGCGAAGCAGGGCCGCCGTATGGCGGCATTGATCAGCTTTTGATTGCGACTCGTTGAAATTATTGAAGGATCGTGTTGCAGTGATTATGCAGTTGCCTATTCATACAAATTTCTAACGCGATAATACGCAGTGTTTATGGCGTTTTTTTTCACTGCCGCATCGGCATGTGCTAGTATGCCGGCCCTGTGTAGACTGCCCGCCGCGCAAGATACCACCCTTGGTCAAATTTCTTTGGCGTGAACAAGAAGTTCGCTACGTTCCGGTTGCGGCGCTTGATGATGCGGAGCGAAACGTTTGTGAAAGGCTTGCGTTCAACATGACAAAATCCGCTAATGGGACTGTGCTCGTCGCGGTCGACGGTTCGCACAATTCGATCATGGCCGCCGGTGCCGGCGCCCGTCTCGCACAAACTCTCGGTATGCATGTGGGCCTGCTCCATGTGTTGGATGTTCCGGTGTTGAGTTTCTGGGTAGGTGTCGAGGCCCGCCTCAAGGACGACATTCGGGCGCAGGCCGAAGCAACGCTCACCGACATCTCGGAAAAGATCCGACGCACCTGCAACGTGGTGCCTGAGTTCTATATCGTCGACGGTGAGCCGGCAGACGAAATCGAGAAGGTCGTGCGGGCGAATCCCGATGTCGTCATGGTCGTCACCGGTCGCGAAGGTGTGGGCAGCGAAAAGAAGACGGAGCTGCTGCGCGATCGTGCCGGCGATCATCTAGGCGCCAAACTGGCGGATAGATTGCCGGTGCCGGTGCTGCTGGTGCCGCCGGACGTATCGAAATCGATGATATGCGAAGCGTTGCACGAGTTCCGGAAGGAATCCGAATAAGAAGGAGCGGCGGATTGTCGAATCCCCGTTTCACAAATTTCATTATCTTGCGTCAAGAGGGTTAATTCAGCGTGGAGATATTTCTGCCTATTGCCCACATGGATGTAAACCTGCTTCTGATTCTGATGTTCGGTGTTTCCATCGGATTTCTCTCCGCACTGACCGGTGTCGGCGGTGGCTTTCTCCTTACGCCATTGCTGATGATTATCGGCGTGCCACCACTGGTCGCCGTCGGTACTACGCCGGCACTGATCACTGGAAGCGCCGCCGCCGGCAGCTATTCCCACTACCGTCTCGGCAATATGGACCTGCGTTTCGGTCTCGCCTTGCTGGTCGGCAGTTGGAGTACCGCAATTGGCGCGATCTATGCCACGCGCTTTCTCGAACAGAGCGGTCACTTCGATACCATCGTGGTGTTCACCTACGTTACCATTCTCGGCACTGTCGGTACCGCCACCTTCGTCGAGTCGATGCGTTCGGTATTCGGCCGGACTGTGGCAGCGACTGCTGGTGGTACGTCGGCGGCAGCCTCGGCAGAAGGTCCGTTCGGTTGGTTGCCCGGCCAGATGCACTTCAAGGTGGCCGATCGCCGCATGTCGGTATTGTTGCCGCTGTTGCTCGGCGCCTTCATCGGTATCCTTAACGCGCTGGGCATGGGCGGCGGATTCGTTGCGGTGCCGGCGATGATCTATCTGCTGCGCATCCCCACCAAAGTGGCGATCGGCACATCGCTGCTGCTGATGCTGGCCACCAGTATGGTGGTCAGCACGATGCAGGCCGGCATCAACCACTCGATGGATCCGGTTTTGGCGTTGACGCTGATCGTGGGTTCGGCGCTCGGTGCTCAATGGGGTGCGCGCATGAGCTCGCGGTTGCCGGGCGAAAAGCTGCGCCTGCTGTTGGCATTGATTCTGTTGGCGGTGGCAATCAAATTCTTGTTCGGGCTGCTGATGACGCCACAAGAGTTCTACCGTTTGGTGGGAGTGGGGGTATGAGCGTTTTGCGGCGCATGTTTTGCCTGGGTGTTGTATTTTGCTGCAGCGCGTGGATGGCCGCTGCACAAGCGAATACGGGCCTGCTGACGGAGCTTGAAAGCAGTCACGTCAAAATTTCCACCGGTTTCACCGGTCGCCATGTATTCGTCTACGGCAGTATGTCGCGCGATGGCGACATCATTGTCAAAGTGACGTCGCCGGATGAACCCGTGGCCTTGTCGCGCAAGGGACGGGTCGGACCGTTCTGGCTCAACGGCAGCAAGCTGAAGGTCGATCACGTGCCGGATTTGATGTACCTGTTGTCCAATCGGCCGCTGAGCGAGATCGCCGATCGCCCATTGCTGGAGCGCAACGGGTTGACGTTTCATTCCGCCTTGGTCGCAGCGCAGACCAGCGGCGGGCCGGCACCCGGTTATGACGACTGGCAGGCGGCCTTCGAACGGCTGAAGCAGGCGCAGGGGATGTTTCTCAAACAGCAGAGCGGCGTCATAGTCGACGGCGGAAAACTGTTCTCCGCCAACTTTCCGCTACCGGCCACGTTGCCCATCGGCGCCTACCACCTCGATATCTACTATTTCCGTCACGGCAATCTGATCGCGCACAAGTCACGCATCCTGCAAGTGAAGGAAGTGGGCATCGAGCACTGGGTTTCGCGTGTGGCGATGCATTACTCGTGGGTCTTCGGCGTGTCGTTCACGCTGTTTGCGATTGTGCTCGGCTTGGCATTGAGCATACTGTTGCGCCGCGATCACGGACGACGCCTCTGACATCCGCCGGGCTGCGCGTCGCGCGGCCCGCACTCTTCCTGTCGTAACGGCACGCACGCCGCACGCTGCGTACCGTTACGCATCTTCGCCTTGTTCGCTCTGCGCCATCAGGTTCAGTGCGGTAAAGCCCCCGGTGACCATACCCGAGCAGCGGCAGATCGTCCCGCCCAGGTACCCGCAGCATCCAGCGTCGTAGAAACGTCCATTTGCCTGATGGAGCAGGGGCATGGCCGCTAGTCAGAAGCCGAAACCCTGGTCCTGGTAAAAACAGGTGTCGCTGCGCTTGGGCGCCGTGTCGGGGCTCAAGTCGAGGCGGGCATAGCCGATATAGGCGTCGCCCCAGAAGCGGCGTCTTACGGTCTCGGCTGCAGCGGCGCTGGCGACGATGAGCGGCAGGGAGAGAATAACCGCACATTTCAGCGCGCACCCCGTCGTTTGCGGGTATGAACCAATTCATCAGCGTTTCCTTATGGCTGTAGTCCGCGATGGGCCAGGATTGCCCCGCATCGGCAGGATCAGTTATACGTATCCCAACGGACTCATCGATTCAGCCAACAGGAGAGCTTGGATAATGTGTCGCATTTCGCAGGCATCGACTGGCACAGCAGGGAAAGGGCAGCGTTCCGATGGAACCTAGCCATGCCGCCAGGGCGTTGGCGGTGCTGCGTGCCGTCAACCGTTCGCTGGAGACGGCCAGCGACGAACAGGCGCTGCTGGACGACGTCTGCCGCATTGTGATCGAAGAGGGCGGCTACCGTTTCACTTGGATCGGATATCCCGTCGACGACGACGCCAGGAGCGTGTGCTTTGTCGCCTGTGCCGGTCATCATCCCGACTATCTCGATACCATCAACATCAGCTGGGGCGACAATTCCATCGGGCGAGGACCGGCCGGCATCGCGATACGTGACGGCAAGGCCCGCAGTATCCGTTTCATCGACGACCACGCCGATTTTTGGCCGTGGCGCAACTCGGCGCTGAGCTACGGCTACCATTCGGTCATTGCGCTGCCGTTGCGTTGGCGCGGCGCGTCTTTCGGATGTCTTGTCATTTTGAGCGCCGAACCCGATGCGTTCGACGAAGCGGAGTCCGGGTTGTTGGGCGAACTGACCTCGTCGCTGTCGTTCGGTATCCATGCGCTGCGCACCACCGCTGAACGCGAGCGGGTGGAGCGCGAACTGCGCACTGAACGCGATACGCAGCAGATCCTGCGCGAAATCCTCAATCTCGCCCTGGAAGACGTGTCGCTTGAAGAAAAAATGGACCGCACGCTGGAACTGCTGTTCAACATCCCATGGCTCAAATTCGAGCATAAAGGGTCGGTGTTCCTGGCCGACGAAGGGGGGCGGGTGTTGCGTCTGCTGTCCAAGCGTTATCTGTCGCCGACGTTGATTGAAAAATGTCGCCAGGTCCCATTTGGCCGCTGCCTATGCGGCAAGGCGGCAGCCGACGGCGAGTTGGCTTTTCATGCACACCTCGATGACGCGCACGAGACGCGCTTCGAGGGAATCCAGGACCATGGCCATTACTGTCAGCCGATACGCTCGGCCAAGGGCGTTATTGGGCTGCTAAATCTCTATGTGTCGCCCGGCTATACACAGACTGCGATCGACGCGCCGTTTCTGCGTGCGGTCGCCGACACCCTGGCGGGGATCATCGAGCGCGAGCAGGTGGAGATGGCGCAACGCAGACTGGCGGCCATCCTCGAGGCGACGCCGGACCTGGTTACCGTCACCGACATCAACGGCCACTGCCTCTACTGCAACGCCGGGGCGCGTACCCTTTACAGCCAGGCGACGTGTGACGCCGCTTGCGACGACACCATTTTTTGCCACTATCCGTCCGACGTGGCGCAACGCCTGCACGATGAGGCGTTCCCCAATGCCATCGCCTCCGGCCTGTGGGAAGGGGAGATGGTATTGCGTAGTCGCGACGGCGGCGAATTGCCGGTGTCGCAGATGGTGATGGCGCATCGCGACAGCCAGGGCGAGGTCGCCTATCTGTCGGTCGTCGCGCGCGACATCTCCGACCGCAAACAGGTGGAGGACGCCATGCGGTCGGTAGCGCTGCGCGAGAAAAATTTTGCCAATTCGCTGATCAACGGCCTGCCCGGAATTTTCTATCTGGTCGATAATGAGGGCCGGCTGATGCGCTGGAACAGCAATTTCGAGAAGACCCTGGGCTATTCCGGCGATGCCCTGCGCACGATGGGGTTGCGCGGCCTGGTGAAAACTACCGATTGGCCGACGATGGAACGTACCTGCAAGGACATCATCGAGTACGGCAACTCGTCGGTTGAGGTGTCGCTGCGTACGCGCGAAGGTCGTGAAATACCGTTTTACATCAACGGCACGCGTATCGAGAGTGCAGATACGGGTACTGCCGTGGTCGGTATGGGGATCGACATCAGCTACCGCCATCAATTGGAACAGGAACTGCGCGAACTGGCGACCACGGACGTGCTGACCGGCGTATTTAACCGCCTCAAGATGGAAGAGACCCTGGAGCAGGAGCTGAAGAAGAGTGTTCGCTACCATTCGCCGCTCACGCTAGCCATGTTCGACATCGACCATTTTAAGCAGGTGAACGATAAATACGGCCACGAGGTCGGTGATGAAGTGCTCAAGCGCGTGGCCGCCGTCAGTCGTCAGCAACTGCGCGAGGTCGACTTGCTGGCGCGTTGGGGCGGCGAGGAGTTCATGGTGGTGGCCGGCGTGACCACACTGGAGGAGATGGCCGTGATCGCGGAACGGATGCGCGTCGCTATTGCGCGGGAATCGATCGAACCGGTGGGGACGGTCACCGCCAGCTTCGGTGTCGGCCAGTTCAAGCAGGGCGAAACACAGAAAGACCTGCTGAAGCGCGTGGACGATGCGCTGTATCAGGCGAAGAAGGCAGGGCGCAATCGGGTGGAATTGTCGGCCTAGGCGCGCTGAGAGGCTGCTACCACATCAGGTCGTCGGGTACTTGGTAGGCCGCATAGGGATCGTTTTCGTCCGCCGCCGCAGGCTGGTTCTCGACCGGGGCGATGACCCGTGACGGATCGCGCTGCCGGATCTTGTCGGCGGTCTCGACGTTCACCAAATGGTGCCGCCCGCCGAGCTTGGCGATATGCAGCGTGCCGCGCACCAACTGCGTATGAATCTCCGGTGTGACGTAGATGCGCTTGACCTTGGTGCCGTCGACGAAGTTGTAAGGTGTCTCGCCTTCGATCTTTTCTACCCGGTTGGTCTCGATCAGTTGCCGGATTTGCGCGGCGACGGCCTTGCGTTCCGCATCCTGTTGGCGCCGCTGGTTGAGTTCGCGATCCCGTTGCACCTTCTCCTGTTGCGCCCGTTGCTGTTCGGTCCCGGATTGCGCGGCGTTCGGCTGCCCCTTGGTTTTGCGCTGCTGATGTTGCGATTGTTTCACCTGCTTGGCGCTGACCAAGCCCGCCTTGAGCAGTTGATCTTTCAGTGAACCGGCCATGCGTTATCTGTTTCCTGTGGGTGGGCGCTGTCTGCCGAATTCTAACAATAAGGCCGCAGCAACCGGAACGGGATGGCGGCTGGCCAAGCAGGGTCAGCAGCTGTTGGGCTTTGCGCGGGTCGACCGGCGTTATTCGCCGGAATTGGTGGGTGGTTTCTTCTTGTCAACCGTCAGCAGGTAGGCGCCGACGCCCGCCACCACGGCCCACAGGACAAAGGCCCACACCCCCATTGCGTGCCACAGCCGGTCCATCTCCAGCAGCAACACCAGCGCCACGGCGAGTGCCGCATTGCCGAGCCAGAAATTACGTGCGCGCTGCGAATCGTTCATCGAATCCTCGTCATCGTCCGCCTCCGGGGCCCCGGTATTGGGCGTACTTTAACGTTCTGCGGCGGTTGCGGGAAGCCTTAGCCGAAACGGCCGGTCGGCAGAGCTGTCGGCGCCGACTGCGACCGGCGCTCCTGCCGGGGCGGGTCGGTCGATATCCTGGGGTCAGGCGACGACGTTCAGTGCCGCGTCCTGCAGATAGGCATTAATGGTGTCGATCACACGGTTGCAGATTACGGAGGTGTCGGCGGCGGCGGCAGGATCGGTGCCGGGTATATGGCATAGCGTGATGCCGCGCTTGTGCGCGGCGGCGCGATCGACGTGGTCATAGCCGTCGCCGGCCGCGACGATCAGTTTTAGTTTGACAGCCTTGTCGATAACGCTGCCATCGATCGGTGTGTCGACCGATACGATGACATCGGCGCGCCAGCAGCGGTCGGCCACTTCGTCCTTGGTCAGCGCGGGATACTGCTGCCAGTTGAATTTCGGCAGGTCGAGCGTCGGAAAATCCGCCTCTCCCGCCAGATGGCCGCTGTCCACTACCACAATATGCATTGCGCGTTACCTGTATTTAGCCTGGCGGCGTGCCATCCTAGTGCCTCGCCGTCGAGTCGCAATATTTCTTCAACAGACTCAGGAAGGGGCGTTTGACCACACAGGAGCCGCCGACGATCTGCCAGCCGTTGTCGTCGACGCGAACGATGGCGAGCGGAAGAAACTGTTTGGTGCCGAACTCCGGATCGGTCAGCTCGACCCATACGTAGTGGGTCGGCTTGATCGTGTAAACGCCGTTTGTGGTGTGCGGGTCGCCGACGAGCCGCATGATGTTGGAGGGCAGTTTGCATGAGTCGAATTCGCTGATATGCCGTATTACCAGCTTGGTCATGACGTTTTTCTTGATCACATGGCCGCGCATCAGAAACGACCACTCCTCGCGCGGGATGCGATCGAGACATTTCTTTCCGGCGTCCTTGCAGGCCCGTCCAGCGGCAACAAGCGCTTCATCGGGTTGGCAGGAAGGGGCTAATCGTTTGATGAAATCCGCATAGTCCCCGTCCTGGGTCATCTTGAGTAGCGCCTGCGCCACCTGCTGTGTCGTGACCTGGGGCGTAGCGGGCGTCTGGGGAGATGTTGCAGTTTGGGGAGCGGTGAGCGTCGGCTGGGGTGCCGCGGTGGAGGTGGTCGGATTGTTTGTCGCGGTGGCATCCGCAGCCGCCGTACCGCAGCAGGCCAATGCCACGAAAAGGCCTGCTATCCACGTGATGCGCTGTGCCTGGGCCACGCCATATCTCCTTTACATCAAAGTCGTTCGGAACATCCCCCAGCGGGGTGGCCGTTTGTTGCCACGATAAGCATGGCAGTCGTTACAAGTGACCGCTGGGTAATTGTATCGTTCATTTTAACGGAAATTCGAGCAGCAACCGCCAGTCTTCGTTGCGCCCGCAAGCCGCCATCATAGCGCCATCATAGTGCGGCAGCTTACCCGTTACCGCCGCCCTTCACTGTGAAGCAGGCCGTGAAAAACGGCAAATCCTATTTTGCGGCCGGTGGCCGAGGCCGGACCCACCCGGTCTCCATGCGGTCGCCGGCCCGTCCCGGCCATTAAGCTCACCCTCAGTTTCAATTCATGGCCGGTTAAGCCGGCGCCGATATCTTGTCACCCAGTAGCGGCATGACGCCGGTGCACAGTGAGGAGACGAGGAAATGAACACACTGGCCATAGGAAATAGCATTGCCGTCCATCGGGCCCTGCACCGGGCGCCGCCCCGGCTCCGGTGGCTCGACGTCGTGATTATCGTGAGCGGCCTGTCGGTTGCCGGCGCCGGTCTTTATGCGCGGGAGATCACCCGCATGTTGACCGGCTGGTGATGCGGCCGATCAACGGCCCCCGCATCCGGTGTTACAGCCGACCGGCGGGTACGGCGCTTCAGCATCCAGCAACAGCGTCTCGAGGCACTGTTCGTTGATGCCGTAGAACGCCTTGATTGCCGCCACCTGCGTCAGCAACTCCGGCCGCAGCGCCGGGTTGGCACGCCGTACTGCGAGAATCATTTTATTCTTTTCGGTGTGTTCGGGCGAGATGAACTCGAATAACTGCGTGTCGTAGCCGTGGGCCTCCAGCAGCAGGGCGCGCAGCGCGTCGGTCACCATCTCCGCTTCCTGGCCCAGATGGACCCCGTAGCGCAGCATCGGTTGCAGCACCGCCGGCGGTCGCAGCTGCGGGCGGACCTGCTTATGGCAGCACGGGGCGCACATGATAATGGCAGCCTGGGAACGGATGCCGGTGTGTATCGCATGATCGGTGGCGATGTCGCAGGCGTGCAGCGCGATCATCACGTCGATCCTCTCGGGTTGATGGCTGCGCACGTCGCCTTCGCGGAAGATCAGGCCGTCCAGGCCCAGCTGGGTCGCGGCGCCGTTGCACAGCCGCACCATGTCGGTGCGCAGCTCGACACCCGTTACCTGTGCCTCCAGGCGGCGCGTATGGTGCAGGAAATCGTGGATGGCGAAGGTCAGATAGCCCTTGCCCGAACCGAAGTCGATCACCTGCAACTCGCGCCGATGCGCCAACGGCGAGGCGTCGAAGGCATGTTCGAACACCTCGATGAACTTGTTGATCTGCTTCCATTTGCGTGCCATCGAGGGAATCAGCTGGTGGCGCGTATCGGTGACCCCCAGCGCTTCCAGGAACGGCCGCTCCAGCGCGATAAAACGCCGCTTTTCACGGTCGTGCGCGCGGCTGGCAACCGCCTGCTGTGGGTGCGTCTTGTTGCCGCGGCGCAGCAGCGGCTTGCCCTTCTTGCTGAGGGCGAGCTGTATTTCCTCATCGGGCGTAAGCAGGTGGGCATTACGGAACGAGGGGCCGAGCAACCCGCGCAGCAGCCGAACGCCCTCTTCCAACGTGAAATTCTTGGTGATATCGCGGGTTTTGTAGCTGTAGACAAACGACAGCTGTTCGGTGCCGTGCAGGGTTATCGGACGCACCACCAGCCGCACCAGTTCCGGCTCCGCGCCGCAGTGTTTGCCCAGCACCAGCCGCACGAATTCATGGCGCGCGGCAAGGTCGTTCAACAGGGCGAAAAACTGTTCGGCGGGGGTATCGGGCGGCGGCGAAGCGGTGGGCATGGCCGCCATTCTACGGGAGCTGGAAACAAAAACCCAAGGTAAATGCAGCTGGCCGCGTGGCCAAGGGATGGCGTCAGTTGCTGCAATAGCCCCGTATCTCGTGGTTACTCTGGTCGTTATGCGTTGTTCTGCACCTCAGCCGGGTGTCGGATTTTCCTCGTCGTCGGTTGGTGGATGATCCAGGGGGAGGCACACGGTGAAGGTAGTGCCCTTGCCGGGTTCGCTTCGCACGTCGATGTGGCCGCCGTGATGTTTGATAATGCCGTAGGAGACCGAGAGACCGAGGCCGGTTCCCTGACCGACCGGTTTGGTAGTGAAGAACGGGTCGAACAGTTTCGCCAGATTCTCCGGCAGGATACCTTGTCCGGTATCGCTGACGGCCACACGCGCCATGCCCGCTACGCAGTCGGTGTGGATGGTGATGGTGCCGCGCTCTGCAATGGCCTGCGCGGCGTTGACCAGAAGATTCATGAACACCTGATTCAGTTGCGAGGGGATGCAATCGACCTCCGGCACGGTGCCGTATTCACGCACCAACTCCGCCTTGTATTTGATCTCGTTCCATACCACGTTGATGGTGCTGTCCAGGCCAGAATGGATATCGTAACGCTGCCATTCGGTGGCTCCGACGCGGGAAAAGTCGCGCAGATCCTGAACGATGCGCCGTACCCGGTTGGCGCCGTCCATAGACTCGGCGATAAGGCTGCGGATGTCGTCGCGCAGAAACGCGATATCGCTCTTATCTTTGATCTGGGTGATGCGTTCGAACAACTGCGGTTCCCGCTGCAGCAGCGGCTCACCGCTCTCATAGACAGTGACCAGTTCCAACAGATCCTCGATGTATCCCTGGAGCGTGCTGAGATTGGAGCCGACGTAGCCGATCGGGTTGTTGATCTCGTGGGCGATGCCGGCCGCGAGTTGGCCGATGGAGGCCAGCTTTTCCGATTGCAGCAACTGACTCTGCGCTTCCTCCAGCTTCCTGATCAGTTCGCCCTGCTCGGCTTTTTCCCGCCGTAGTGCCTGTTCAATCTCCTTGCGCCGAGTGATGTCATGGGCATCGACGATAACGCAGCGCTCGCCGCCCATTTCGATGACCTTGGCCGACATCAGCACGGTGATGATCGAGCCATCCTTGCGCCGCAACGGCGTCTCGTAGCCGGTCAGTTCTCCGCTGCGTTCCAGCTGTTCCTGCCACTGCTCACGCAGCTCACCGTCGGTCCATAAATTGATGCCGTCCGGCAGGGTGGTCTGCCCCACAACTTCGCCCGCCTCATAGCCGAAGACCGCGCAGAAGCTGTGATTTGCTTCCAGCATCACGCCGTCGGAGAAGCGCGTCAGCACCAGGGGGTCCGGCGTCAAACTGAACATGGCGGAGAATTTTGCTTCCGATTCGCGCAACGCCTTTTCGGCAGCGACTCGTTCGCTGATGTCACGTCCGATGGCTACGATGTAGCGCTTGCCTTCATACTCGAAGGCGTCGGCGTCGATCTCCACAGGGATCATGCTGCCGTCCTTGCGCAGATGTTCCGTACGGAATTTTCGTATGCCGTCGTGCATGCGTTGCCCGAGGTCGCTCCCGGCTCGAAACTGCTCCAGGGAAACATGGGGGTCGATGTCGGAGACGCACAGCCGTCGTATCTCTTCGGCGGAATAGCCGAGCTCGCGTGCGGTCGCGGGATTGGCGTAGATGATGTTTCCGTCGCCATCGAGCCAATGAACGCTTTCGCTGGTGGTTTCCAGCGCCAGCATGGCGACGTGCAGCTGTTGCTCCTCATGCTTGTGTTCTGCCGTGAGTTGTTCGAGCTGTGCGTGCAACTGCGTTGCCTCTCGTTCCAGTGCGGCATTGCGCAACACCAGCCCCAGCGTCCGTGTCAGCATTTCCACCGCTTGGATCGCCGGGGTGTGGGTGTCCGCGGAATCGATATCGAAGGCACACATCACGCCATTTCGATTTCGGTCGATGGGAAACGGCACGATCAGCGCCGTGGCCGGATGTGAGAGTTCCGGCAGTTGCGCCAGTTCGGCGGGAACGTTGTTGCGCCACAATACGGTGGTGCCGCTTGCGGCCGCCTGCCGTAGATAGGCCGTCAGCGCCGGTTGCCGGAACAGCGCTTGTCGTTCGGCGGGAAGCGCACTGATGTGGAAGGTTTCGTGGGCTTCGAATTGCAGTACGGCGGCGAGTTGCGCTCCGATCAGTTGTTGGACCGCGCAGACTACCGCACTGACGGCCTCGCCGGGCGCCATGTCGTGGGTCAATAGGCGCCTTAGGGTGTTGCGCGCGATGTCTGTCTCGCTACTCATCGGTGTCGCTGCTCCGACTGAATATCACGGGGGTCGCCTATCTTTGCCCGTATCATGCAAGCCGGCAAGTGCCGCCGGGCGGAAGCGGACGCTACACGACACCTGGCGCGGCTCGGACTTCGCGCGCCATGACGGCTGATACTCGCCGTGTTGCCTGGTGATGTAGTCGGCGGGATGCGCGGGCCTATGCCGATGATTGCCGGATATCAGTATAGTGCCGGACGGCACGCCGTGCCCCAGCGAGTTGAACCGTCGTCGACAAATGCGTGGGGCGCCGGCGTGTAATCAAGGTTGTTGCATGACGGCGACGCGTTCGCTGATGCACTCCATACCGCCCATTTCGTAGTCGCGGCACACCTGGGGCCGTTGTGCGTAGATGGTGCAGCGCATTGTGGCGCGGTCCAGTGCCGTGCACCAGCCGTCGTCGCGCCGCCGCATGACCTGCCCGCCCCAGTCGCTCCACTCGGTCATCGCCTCCGGGACCTCGTTGTCGTCGATCAGCAGCACCTGGAGACGGCAGCAGATCGCCGGACAGGAGGCGCAACCGACGGCAGCCGTTTGTACGCTGGTAGTGGACATCAGGCGTGCACCCGGCGGTAGTTAAGTACGCGTCCGCGTTTCAGCGTCTGCCTGACCGCCTGGCGCTCCGACCACTCCGTTTCGCGGGTATAACCGAGGGCGACCATCTTCTTGCCGAACTTTCCCTGGTAGCCGCGGCCGGGGTCGACAATGATCACCTCCACTTCATCGTTGGCATGGCGATCGATGAAGCCGGCGAGCAGATTCGGATGCTCGGGCTCGTACAACAGATCGCTGCCGATGATCAGATCGAACTTGCCGAGCAGCGTGACGCTGTCCGACCAGGCGCCGGCATGGTAATCGAGCGGCGGCAGAGCATTGAGCGCCAGGTTTCTCTTCAGGAAGGTCTCGGCCAGCGGATGCAGATCGGTGGCGGTGATGTCGGCGCCCTGGCGATGGAGCACCAGACTGGCGAGGGCAAGGCCGCAGCCGATTTCCAATATGCGCTTCCCCCGCAGCGGAAAAGTCGCCATGGTTTGCGCCAGGAATATTCCGGCCGGCCATACCAGACCGAAGATCGGCCACATGGCCGGCGCTATGCCGGCGCGCTCAGCCGTCCCGTCGGGATCGAAATACTGCTGCCGGTCGAGCAGCGAGCGGATACGGTAATTCGAGGCGCCGATGGCGATCGTTTCGATTTTGATCTGGTAACACTGCATGGTGCGAACGCCGTACTTCATGCCTGGAGAAATGGGCAGATCAGTTAGGCGTGGCGCATCCGTGGAGGCGCAAGGCGAAGCCGAAGAGGCATTTCGAGGTGGGCGGAACGCCGCCGGCGGGCGGCGTCGCTTGTGTAGGGAACGCCGAGTATAACCGGTTTTCAGCCGACCGTATTGGGCGGCAGCGCGATACGGCGGCCCGGCGG
>DFMR01000080.1 GCA_002376325.1 Proteobacteria bacterium UBA3588
CTGAGCGTAGCCACCATATTTATTTTAGGCTGATACGAAAGGCCGCGACATCGTCGCGGCTTTATTTTTTGCAAAGCGGATATCGAATGCGGGGATATCCGTCGGTGTGGAAGGCCTTTTTATCGCCGGCATGTTGTTCGACCGCGCCTAGTCGTCACGAACCGACAGCATTTTCTCGAACTCCGCCGCCGGCACCGGATGGCCGAACAGGAAGCCCTGGAACGAAGGGCAGCCGTGGCGGGTCAGCAACGCGTGCTGTTCCTCGGTTTCCACGCCTTCGGCGATGACGTCCAGGCCCAGATTCCTGGCCAAGTTGATGATGGTCTCGACCACTATGCTATTGGCCGGCGTTGCCGTCATGTTGTGAACGAATGACTGGTCTATCTTCAGCTGCTCGAACGGCAGCTGCACCAGGTATGAGAGCGACGAAAAGCCGGTTCCGAAGTCGTCCATCGACAGACCGACGCCGATAGCCTTGAGCGCCCGCATCTTTTCGACTGTATCCTCGATGTCCTTAAATACGATGCTTTCGGTCAGTTCCAGCTTCAGGCGTGCCGGTGCGATACCGGTGTTTTCCACCAGGCTGCGCACCTGCTCGACAAAATCCGGTTGATGGAATTGGCGTGAACTGATGTTGACCGAGATCTGTATGTGCCGGGTAACTGCACCGGCTTCCCACGCCTTGAGCTGTTTGCACGCCGTCTCCAATACCCAGTAGCCGATCGGCACGATGAGGCCGGTCTCTTCGGCCAATGGGATGAAATCATTTGGTCCGACCAACCCGCGCTTGGGGCACGACCAGCGCAGCAAACCCTCGGCACAATGCACATGGTCGTTACAGCCGACCTGCAGTTGGTAAAACAGAGAAAATTGTCCCTCGCGCAGCGCTTCCCACAGGTCGGCCTCCAATTCGGCACGGCTATCCAATGCCTCTTGCATCGACGGGTCGAAAAAGCAGACCCGGTTCCGGCCCGCATTCTTGGCGCAATACAATGCCACGTCCGCATGTTTGAGCAATTCGTCCGCGGTCTGGTCCGTGCCGTGAAACAGGCTGACGCCGATGCTGGGCGTGGTTTGATACTGGTGTCCGGCGAATAGAACCGGGTCATTCAGCGTCGTGCGGATCTTTTCGGCTACCCGCTTGGCGTGAGCGGCGGCGTGCGTGACTTCGTGATTCAAGTGCTTCAGCATCACCACAAATTCGTCGCCTCCCAGTCGCGCCACCGTATCGTCGGCGCGAACGCAAGACAACAGCCGCTGCGCCATTTCGATCAACAGTTGGTCGCCGGCGTCATGGCCCATGGTGTCGTTGAGCAGCTTGAAGTTATCAAGATCGATGAATAATACGGCGCCGTAGGTTTCGCGCCGCGCGCCGGCATGAAATGCCTGCCGTATGCGGTCGAGCAGCAGCCGGCGGTTGGCCAGTCGGGTAAGGGGATCATAGAAGGCGAGGCGGTGGATCTCCGCTTCAGCCGCCTTGCGTTCCGAAATATCCTGCACCACCGACAAGATCATGTCTCGATCGGGACCGTCGTTGATGCGCACGCCGCTGAGCAGCACCGGATAGCGCGTTCCGTCCTTGCGGATATANNGTCAAATGTTCGAGTTCGTCATGGGAATAGCCGGTGATGTTGCACAACGCATCGTTGACGCGGAGGAAAATGCCGTGCAGCGATACGATTGCCATCCCGACGGGGTTGCTGTCCATGATGCTGCGGAACCGTTGCTCACTCGCCTGTAACGCCAGTTCGGCGCTCTTGCGCTCAGTGACGTCGCGGGTAACGCTCAACAACGCCGTTATGTCATTGTTGGCGCCGCGCAGCGGTGCGGCGGTTGTTTCCAACCACAAGTGCACGCCTTTGAGGTTGATGATTTCGAATTCTAAACGTCCCGAGTCACCGTAGAAAACCCGGCGGGTGAGTTCATCGAATTCCCGCCGGTACTCCGGAAGAATCATATGCGGCACCGATTTGCCGATAACCTCATCGGCCGAATCGGCGCCGAGCATGTCGAGTCCGGCGCGATTCATCTGCAGCAGCGTGCCGTCGGCGGCCATCAGCTTCACGCATTCAGGCTCGGTTTCGATGATGGTGCGCAGTTGCCCCTCACTGTCCGCCAGCCGCCGCCCCATCCGATCGCGTTCGATGGCCGAACCGACCCAGCGGGCCAGGAGTTGCACGAATTCGCGGTCGCCGTCGTCGAATTTGCGGCCGTAGCGGCGGGCGGTACTGAAGTTGACGGTACCGAAGACCTTATCGTCGACGATGACGGGCGCGGCGATATAGGCATCGAGATGGCTGGTGCGATAGCACGGGTGGCCGCGATCATCGGAGTTCCCGACATGCTCGATGGCGACGACGCCGCCTTGTTGCACGGTACCGCCGCAATAGGTGTCGCCGAGGGAAAAGGTCTGGTTGTCCGCCAATGTGTCCGGCGGCGAGATCTGCGAGACGATGCGGTAGCTGTCTCCTTGGATCTCGCTGACGATGCCGAATTCAAGCCCCAGATGCACCGCACCGATAGTGAGCGCCTGGCGGAACTGCTCCACCAGCGGTTGGCGCGAGAACGTGGCGATCTCACTCAAACGACGCAGGCTGGCACGCTGGCGGCGCTCCGCTTCTTCGATGCGGATGTGGGGTGTGATGTCGTGGCCGATGGCCAACAGTCCGCGACGGCTGCCGTCGGGATGGAACAGCGGCAGCTTGGTGACCTCGAAGGTGTGGAGTTCGCCGCTGTGCGGATCGTGGAGGTATTCGGTCGTATCGAAGCGCGAACCGCTGGTCCACGCCTGTTCGTCGGCGCGGTGGCAGGCGGCATAGGCCTCGGCAAGGTCGGGGTAGAGCAGTGCCAGTTCAAGGTCGGTCTTGCCTTCCCACGCCTTGCCGGCCAGGCCGAACAGGCGCAGGGCTGCGGAATTCAGCAAGCGCCAGCAGCCGTCGCCGTCCTTGAAAAAGATCGCATCGGGCAGCGCCTCGATAAGTGCAGCGAGCCGTGCGGCGACCTCATCGGTCGAATCATCATGTGACATAGCTTCAACTACCGGTTAACCGCCATAGGGCAGTAAGCTAGGAAATCCGTGGCATCGCCTTGAATCTGTCGCGTATGCGTGTCCCGAGTTTTCCCGGCAGTTCCTCAATCGTGAAGCGGCGCCTGGTAGATTGGAACTTTGCGTCCCCGGCCTTTCGGCGGAGGTAGCCATTATCAGGAGCCGCGTATCTTACCGTCCGTTACCGGCGGATGCTATGGGCTGGAGCGCTCCAGCCTTGTGGTCAATTGGGTAAAATGTGAACTGATGGGCGTAAGATGAGACGCCGTTAACACGCGGTTAAGCGCGAAGGCGGTTGGTGGTCAACAATTGGATGGAAAGCGCGCCCTCTTCTCCTTGCCGATGCCGCCGGCGATGATGATCAAGATCACTCGCTACAGTTTTGGCGGGACCTGCGCCATTGTCTCCCCCCGCATGGCGCTGATTACGGGACTGAATGCCGCCACCGCGACCGTCTCCGCGATTATCGGCAGCCTGATGATTGTGGTGCTGGCCGATAATCTCGCCGCTTCGCTCCGCATCCACATCTATCGGGAATCGGAACGGCTGGAACCGAGATAGGCGTTTCGCGTTAGCGTGGCCAATTTCTTTACGCCCTCCCCATGTCGCTGGCCTATTTATTGTTCTTGCTGCTGTTGCCCGTCGACACGGCATCGCCGTATCGCTGTCGTGGGGGGCGCTGTTGCTGCTATTGATCAGTTTTTACGTCGCGCGGGAGCGCCGCGTCAGTGTTGTATCGGCGATCGTCAAGTCTGCAACGGCGGCACTGGTCGTGGTGGCGACCGGCCAAGCGATGGGCGCGCGGCTCCCGCAGCTGTTACACGGGTAAGCGGTCGTGGCGAGATCGTCGTTGATCGCGCGGCAGCAAGCTATGCGCACGTTTATGGTGCTCATGCCTGGGTCTGATCGATAAAAAGGTTACTGTAAAGTTAATGTTAAGTTAATCCTTGGCGCCGCGGACGCGGCTTTGTCGATTTATCGCTTGTTCTTCGCCAAATTTTTGATACACCTTGATACATATACATTGCTCGGACAGAATGAGGCGGCAACCTGCGGGTGGCACGGTGTTTGACGGGCCTGTGCCGCAGCGCTCCTTTGCGGCGATCTCCGCAGCTGAGTCGCTGGCCGGTGCGCCTCCTTATCCATATAGGAAACTCTCGTCATCATGCAGATTCCGACGCGGCCGATCGCCGCTGAAAGCCCAACCGTAACAATCCTGGTCGTGGACGATGCGCCTGAAAACCTAACGGTATTAGGCGAGTTGCTGCAGCCGCAATATCGGGTGCGCGCCGCCACTTCGGGAGCGCGTGCGCTGGAGATCGCTGCTGCGGAGCCCTATCCCGACTTGATCCTGCTCGACGTGATGATGCCGGAGATGGACGGTTATGAGGTGTTGCGGCGCCTGCGCGAAAACGAATACACGCGTGACACCCCCGTCATCTTCATTACCGCGATGGATGCCACCGAAGATGAGGAGCGCGGTCTCGAATTGGGTGCGGTGGATTACATCACCAAGCCGTTGCGGCCGGCCATTGTCGCGGCGCGTGTGCGCACGCAACTGGAACTGAAACGCGCGCGCGACTGGTTGAGCGATCAAAACCAGTTTCTCGAGGCCGAGGTTGCGCGCCGGATGACCGAAAATCAGATGATACAGGATGTCAGTATCAACGCATTGGCACGCCTGGCCGAAACGCGCGATCCCGAAACCGGCAATCATATCCTGCGTACCCAGGAGTACGTGCGCGTGCTCGGTGTGCAGTTGCAGGACCATCCGCGTTTCTCGGAATTCCTCTCCGACCATACCGTCGCACTGCTGGCAAAATCGGCGCCGCTGCATGATATCGGCAAGGTCGGCATTCCCGACAACATACTGCTCAAGCCGGGCAAGCTGGAGCCGGACGAATGGAAGATCATGAAGACTCACGCCAAGCTCGGCTCGGATGCGATCGAGCGGGCGGAGCACGATATCGCCCGCTCGGTGGAGTTTCTTTCGCTGGCGAAGGATATCGCCCATTGGCACCACGAACGCTGGGACGGCAGCGGTTATCCTGACGGACTTGCAGGCGACGCGATACCGATCTCGGCCCGCCTGATGGCGCTGGCGGATGTCTTCGATGCGCTGATCAATCGCCGTGTCTACAAGGAACCGGTGCCGTTTGCCCAATCGCGCGACATCATCGTTGCCGAGCGGGGGCGTCATTTCGACCCGGACGTGGTGGACGCTTTCGTTGCCGCGATCGACGAATTCGAGGCCATCGCTCGACGTTACACCGATCGCAAATCGTTGGCGCCGGAGTGACTGCAACGCCGGACGCGGGCGATACCCGATAGCGTCGATTGCCTTGCGCCCAGTCCATTCTCTTCGCTCCGGCAGGGGATGGTGATCCATTCGTATTGAGACTGATGCCCGATGACGATTCGACTGCGATTGTTGCTGATTGCGTTGCTGCCGCTGCTGGCCGTGCTGCTTACCCTGCCGGTCTATTTATGGGCCAACGCACGCAACGACGCGATCTTCGTGCGTCATCTTGGCCTGGATAGTCTGGTCGAGACCACCGGCCGGCTGATCGCCGTCGACCAGGTGTTTATCGACCATCCGGAACGTCCGGCAACACGACGGCAGATGGCGGCGGCGGCGCAGCAACTGCGCAAAGCGTTGGCCCAGCTGGGGGAGACGGAGCGCTCGCCGCTGGGCAGGTCACTGGGCGACGGCGTGCGATCGATGCTGCGCCAGCTCGACGACATCGCGGCACAGCCTCTCTCCCCAAACAACCGGAAGGAATTCACCGCCCGCATGCAGGCGCGCAACGAACGGCTGCTGCATACTTCCCAATCGCTGATCGACAACGCCCTGGCACTGGGCAACGCCCACGTTCGCGCGATGCATCGGACGTGGAACAAGACCCTGCTGTGGCTGTTCGGCGCCTATGGCACGGTGCTGGCCATGGCCCTTGTCGGTACGTTGTTCATCAGCCGCCGCATCGTCGGCGGTCTGCGCCTGTTGCGGCATGGCGCCGCAGCGATCAGCGGCGGCGACCTGGAGGCGCGCGTGGCGCTGCTCGGCGGCGACGAACTGGGCAGGATGGCCGACAGCTTCAACGAGATGGCGCGACGCATCGACCAGCTGGTGACCCGGTTGCAGCAGCGCGAACAGTGGCTCAGTGTCGCCCAGTCGGCGGGCGGGGTGGGCGTTTGGGAGTGGGATGCGGCCGGCGGCATCACCCACTGGAGCCCCGAGACCGAGGCGCTCTATGGACTGGAGCCCGGCACCTTCCGTGGCGATCGGCAGCACTGGCTGGAGCTGGTCCATCCGGACGACGTGGCGCAGGTGGCCGCGGCGGTCGAACAGTGGTATTCGGCGCGAGGGCCGTTCGTCATCGAGTACCGTATCCGCCTGCCGTCGGGGGAGATGCGTTGGCTGGTGTCGCGCGGCGAGGCGGTCTGCGATGCCGACGGCAAGCCGATCCGTCTGACCGGCGTCAACGTCGATATCACCGAGCGCAAGCGGACCGAGGAGCGGTTGGTCGCCAGCGAGTCGCGCTATCGGGCGCTGGTGGAGCAGTCGCTGGTCGGCATCTACATCATCCAGGACGGCGTGTTCCGCTACGTCAATCCGGTGTTCGCCGGCATCTTCGGTTACGGCGGACCGGAGGAGATCATCGACCACATGCCTTTTGCCGAGCTGGTCGCACCCGAAGACCGGGCGACGGTGGTGGCGAGCATCGAACGCAGGATAGCCGGGCAAGTCGCGGATGCTCATTACGAATTCACCGGGCTGCGGCGCGATGGCGGGACGGTAAGCGTCGAGGTGCATGGGCGCGCCCTGCAGTATCAGGGGCGGCCGGCGGTGATCGGCGTGATCCTCGACATCACGGTGCGCGAGCAGTCGCTGCGGGCCATCGAAAACGAACGCTCCCGCCTGCGCACGCTGATCCAGACCATCCCCGACCTGGTCTGGCTGAAAGATCCGGAGGGCGTGTTCCTCGCCTGCAACTCCACCTTCGAGCGCTTGGTCGGTAAGGTGGAGGCCGAGATCGTCGGCAAGACCGATTACGATTTCCTGCCGCAGGAGGCGGCAGACTTCTTCCGCCGGAAGGATCGCGCGGCGGTGGCGGCGGGCGGTCCCAGCGTCAACGAGGAGTGGGTCACCTTCGCCGGCGAGGAGCACCGGCGGCGGCTGGAGACCATCAAGACACCGATGTACGACAGCGACGGCCGGCTGGTCGGCGTGCTGGGCATCGGCCGCGACATCACCGAACGGCGGGCGGCGGAGCAGGCGTTGCGCGAGAAAGACCAACTGCTGAACGAAATGAGCGAAATGGCGCATGTGGGCGGCTGGTCCTTCGATGCGCTCACCGGCAAAGGCACCTGGACCGAAGAGACGGCGCGCATTCACGAAATCGATCCGGAGCAGGAGACCAACGCCGAGCTCGGACTTGGTTTCTTCCATGGCGAGTCGCGGCGGCTGATCGAGGCGGCCGTGCGCGAGGCGGTGGAGACAGGGACGCCTTACGATCTGGAGCTGGATATGGTCACCGCCAAAGGCAACCACAAGTGGGTGCGCACCATCGGTTTTCCAGTGAGTGAGAGCGGAAAGGTGGTGAAGGTACAGGGCGCAATCCAGGATATCACCGAGCGTCATCAAGCCGTCAAGGCGCTGCGCGAAAGTGAAGCGCTGTATCGCTCGCTGTTCGACAACATGCTGAATGGATTCGCCTACTGCAAGATGTTGTTCGACGGCGATCAGCCCCAGGATTTCGTCTACCTGAGCGTCAATGACGCGTTTGAAAAACTGACCGGTCTGAGCGGGGTGGTGGGTCGGCGCGTGAGCGAAGTGATTCCCGGCATCCGCGAGGCCGACCCGGAACTGTTCGCGGTCTATGGGCGGGTGGCGCGCAGCGGGGTGCCGGAGCATTTGGATTCCTACGTGACGGCGCTCGATATGTGGTTCGCTTTGTCGGTCTATAGTCCCAAGCGCGACTATTTCGTGGCAGTGTTCGACGTCGTCACCGAGCGCAAGCGCGCCGAAGCGGCGTTGCTGGCGAGCGAGGCGAAGCTGCATGCCATACTCGATAACGCCGCCGACGCGGTATTCGTCACCACGCCTGGCGGCCATTTTGACTACGCCAATCAACAGGCGGTCGCTCTGCTCGACTATACGGCGCAGGAATTGCGCGGCATGGGAATCATCGATGTAGCGCCGCCGGATGAACTCCAACGATCCTTGGCGCTGTTCGATTTGCTGTTGAGCAAAGGCCATGTACGCGCCGAGCTGATGATGCAGCGCAAGGATGGCGGCGTGGTGCCGGTGGAGGTCAATGCGGTACGGCTGCCCGACGGCAATTTGTTCGGTGCCTGCCGCGACATTACCGAGCGCAAACAGGCCGAGGCCGAGTTGCGCAGCACTGAGGAGATGCTGCGCCGCTTCATCGAGAACGCCCCGGTGGCGATGGCGATGCTCGATACGCAGATGCGCTATCTGTACGTGAGCCGGCGCTGGCTCTCCGATTTCGATCTCGAATCGCAACAGGTCATCGGCCGGAGCCATTACGATGTCTTTCCCGACATACCCGAACAGTGGAAGGAGGTGCATGAACGTTGCCTGGCCGGCGCCATCGAGAAACGCGACGAGGACCCGTTTCCGCGCGCCGACGGCCATACCGACTGGGTCCATTGGGAGATCCATCCCTGGTACGAGGGCAGCGGTGCCATCGGCGGCATCGTCATCATGTCGGAGCTGGTCACCGAGAGGGTGGAGGCGCGGCAGGAACTGCACAAGCTGTCGCTGGCGGTGGAGCAGAGTCCCAACAGCATCGTAATCACCGGCCTCGACGGTACGATCGAATACGTCAACGCCGCGTTCGAGGCGGTTTCCGGCTACGCGCGCGCGGAGGTGATCGGCAAGAATCCCCGCATTCTGCAATCGGGGGAGACGCCGCGCGAGACCTATATCGCCATGTGGGAGGCGCTCTCCCACGGTCGCGAGTGGCGCGGCGAGTTCGTCAACCGTCGCAAGAGCGGCGAGGCCTACGTGGAGTTCGCGCAGGTGGCGCCGATCCGCCAGGACGACGGCCGCATCACCCACTACCTGGCGATCAAGGAGGACATCACCGAACGCAAGCGCATCGGCCGCGAGCTCGATCACTACCGTCACCATCTGGAGGAGCTGGTGGAGGCGCGCACCGGCGAGCTGGCGCTGGCCAACTATCGCCTGGGCAAGAGCGACCGGCGCATGAAGACCATGTTCTCCCTGAGCCAGGAAGCCAGCGGGATGGAGGAGCAGGCGCTGCTGCGCCACGGCCTGGAGCAGGCGGTACGACTGACCGACAGCGAGATCGGCTACCTCCATTTCGTGAACGATGACGAAGAGACCCTGGAGCTCTCCACCTGGAGCGCGGAGACGCTCAGGCAGTGCGACGCCGCCTACGATACCCATTACCCCGTGTCGCAGGCGGGGATCTGGGCCGACACGGTGCGCACGCACCAGCCGGTGATCCACAACGACTACCAGGGCATGAGCGGGCGCAAGGGATATCCCGAACACCATGCCCACCTGATCCGCCATCTCGGCGTGCCGGTAGTCGACGGCGGCAAGGTGCGGATGGTGATGGGCGTCGGCAACAAGGCAAGCGACTACGACGACTCGGATATGCAGGAATTGCTGTCGATGGGCCTCGACCTTTGGCGCATCGTCACGCGCCACCGCGCCGAGGTGGCCCTCGCCGGCGCCAAGGAGGCGGCGGAGGGGGCCAATCGCGCCAAGAGCGCCTTCCTNNCCGCGTTGCCGACAGTGACGCTACGACTGTGCTGATCCGCTTCGAGGTGCAGGACACCGGCATCGGCATCGCCCCGGAGCAGCAGCAGCGGCTGTTCCACTCGTTCGAACAGGCCGACGGTTCCACCACCCGCCGCTACGGCGGCACCGGCCTGGGCTTGGCGATCACCCGCCGGCTGGCCCAGCTGATGGGGGGCGAGGCGGGATTTGAAAGCGAACCGGGCGTCGGCAGCACCTTCTGGTTCACCGCACGCTTCGCCCACTGCGAGCGGCACGCGACGGTGCCGGTTGCGCAGGCGTGGCCGCCGGAGACGGTCCCGGCCGAGGTCACGCTGATGCAGCGCTATCGCGGTATCCGCGTGCTGCTGGCCGAGGACAACCCGATCAACCAGGAGGTGGCGCTGGACCTGCTGCAGGAGGCGGGGTTGGCGGCCGACCTGGCGCACGACGGCAACGAAGCGGTAGCGATGGCGCAGCGCACCGCCTACGACCTGATCCTGATGGACGTGCAGATGCCCGGCATGAACGGCCTCGACGCCACCCGCGCCATCCGAAAACTGCCGGGACGCGAAACCACGCCG
>DFMR01000152.1 GCA_002376325.1 Proteobacteria bacterium UBA3588
ACGATGATCGCGCCGGCCGGCACGTCAAAGATCAGCGACAGCAGCAGTCCCAGGCCGTAGCCGAGGGCGCCCAGCACGTAGCCGAGCCAGAGACCGCCGTGGCCGTCGCGGCGACGCACGGCGATGGCTGGCAGGATCAGGCTGGCGAATACCAGATAGACGCCGACCAGCTGCACCGACACCGTCACGGTGACTGCGAACAGCGGATAGAACAGCAGCGGATGGCGGCTCTGGCGCAGCAGGAACAGCGCGGCGAGGACGGCGGCGTAGATGATCGCCGGCATCAGCAGGCTGGCGTAGTTGACCCACAGGATCTGCCCGACCAGCAGGTCGCGCAGGTGTTCGCCGCCTTCGGGGTTGTGGGCCAGCAGCAGGATGCTGGCGCAGGCCGCCAGCACGAACAGCACGCCGATCAGCGCCTCCTGGATGTCGGGCCACAATTTTTCCGTGCCCCACAGCAGCACGGCGCCGCCGAGGGCGGCGATGAAGGCGGCGAATTGCGCCGCCAGGCCGTGCTCGTTCCAGCCCAGATTGGCGGCGACGATGACGCCGACGCCGGCCACCTGGGCGATGGCGAGGTCGATGAAGATGATGCCGCGGGAGAGCACTTGGCGCCCCAGCGGCACATGAGTGGAGAGCACCAGCAGCCCCGCCACGAAGGCGGGGCCGATGATGCTGAAATCAAGGTTGGAGAGGTTCATTTCTTCAGTGCCTTGAGCATCCGATCGATGGTGTCCTGATACAGCCCGAACAGGTCGCCGGCGCCGGGCGTGCCGCCGACCGTGAATGCCAGCTTCACCGCCGGGATGCCGGTCTGCTGCGACAGCCAGTCGGAGGAGCGGCTATCCTGGTACGCCGCATAGATCACCATCTTCGCGGGGTTGCCGGCAAGCTCCTGCTTCAGCTCGGCCAGGTGACCGGCTGAGGGCGGTACGCCCGGCTTTGGTTCCAGCGCACCGGCCTCTTGCAGCCCCAGCCAGTTGAACAGGTAGGCCCAGCCGTCGTGATGCACCACCACGCGCACGCCGCGCAGCGGTTTCGCCTCCTGCTCCCAGCGGGCGATGGCGGCATCCCAGCGCTTGGTGAAGTCGGCACCGCGGGCGGCGTAGTAGCCGGCGTTGGCCGGGTCGATCACTTCCAGCCGCGCGGTCAGCGCCTTGGCCACCTCGCCGATGTTGCGCGGGTCGGTCTGGATGTGCGGGTTGCCGTCGGGATGGATGTCGCCGAGGGCGCGGTTGACGCTGGCGGGAACCTCCAGCATCTTCACCTGCAGCGTCGCCTGGAAGTCGCCCGGCCGACCGTTCTGGATCTTGTCGTTGCCCGCTTGCAGCATCAGCATCGGCATCCAGCCGATCTCCAATTGGGCGCCGGTGCAGACCGTCAGGTCGGCGCGGCGCAGCTTGGCGATCAGCGAGGGACGCGCCTGGATGTGGTGCGGGTCCTGGAGCGGGTTGGTGGCGGTGTAGATGTCGGCCTTGTTGCCGGCCAGTTCCTGGGTCAATGCGCCCCACTCGGGCTCGCAGGCGAACACGTTGACGTCGGCGGCGGCGGGACGCAGCACGCCGGCGAGCAGTACGAGAGCAAACAGCTTGGCAAAAGTTTTCATCGTTCGATCCCTCTTTAGAACATGTGGGCCGGGTGGGCGCCGAGGCTCATGATGTACTGCACGTACCATTCGTTGTCGGTGACCAGACCGGTATCGGCGCGGTTGTACTGCACCCGGATGCGGCTGAACTCGCTGTTGGTGTAGTCGACCATGACGCTGTTGCGCGACGGCGTGTAGCCCTGCGGATCGAGCGTGGTGCCGGCGAACGCCGCGCCCGGATTGTCCGCGTGCAGCTGATCGTGGCGCAGGCCGATGCGCCAGCCGTGGATGAACTGGTAGGCCGCTTGCACATACCAGCCGTTCGACGTGCCCGCATAGGGCTGTGTGCCGACGGCTGAAGTGGAGGTGGCCGGCGTGAACTGGCCGTCGTTGCGGTTCTGCAGGTACTCGGCCTGGAAGCGCAGGTTCTGGTCGTAGTCGTTGCCATTGGGCGCCCACTTCCACACTAGGTCGGCGATCAGCAGTTTGGTGTTGCCGTTGAAGGTGTCGGTATTCGCCGTGGTGCAGTTGGAGTTGGTGTCGACGCAGGTGGTGCGATCGAGCGACTTGGTGCCGAGATAGGAGAGGCCCGCGCCCCAACTGTTGCTGTAGCCGACGTCACCGCCGAAATGGACGTAAGCGGCATAGGCGCCGCGGCCGTTGTTGCCGCTGCCGCCGGCGGGGAAGTTGCTGCCGTTCATCCATTCGCCGCCGAACTCCATGAACATGTCGGTCGGTGCCAGCCAGCGCACCTGCAGGCCGTCATCCTTGTACTGGGTGCCGAGAAACGCCTGATAAGGCAGCGGCATGTCGACGAAGTCCCAGGTGTGCGAATGCTGCTCGTTGAGGTAGCCGACGCCGGAGAAGAAGCGGCCGGCCTTCACCGTCAAGCCGTTGCCCAGGCTGGTGGTCTGGACGAAGGCGTTCTCGATGCTGGTGGTGTTGTCGCCCGCCATGGAGAAGGTGAGCATGCCGTACCAGTCGGGATCGATATTGGAGTAGATCGCCAGCTCCGATTCGCCGAGTCCGAAGCCGCGGGTGCCGGGGCTGGCGTCGGCGGTCAACGGGAATCCCGGAATCTTGTAGCTGTTGGGATCGTGTTGCAGATCGGCGTAGGTGCCGCTCAGCACCAGGGCGATATCGGGGTTGAAGGCGTTGCTGCCGGCGGCAGCCGCCAGGGTGGGGACGGCACAGGCCGCCGCCAACAAAAGCGCTTTGCGTATCATTCTGAAGAGTTCTCCCATGCATGTGGCGCACCGGCCGCAGCCGCGGTCGGTGTGCCGACAAAATCAGTTCGTTGTATTCAGGCGCAGGGGAGGGCAGGGGGACCGCGCTGCCTCAGGGTGGAGCGGAACGGCGGTCTGACGACGGGGTTGAGATAAGTGTGGAGTTCAAAAAAATGGTCGACGCCGGACGAGTCCAGCGTGGCGACGCTGGCAGGCGCTCCGTGCCCGATGTGTACCGTAAACAGGCAGAACTCGCACACATGCCCCGGCTGATGGGCGTGGGTGTCGAAATGGTGGGCAAGATCCAGCCAACTGAGGAACAGCAGCGAAACGGCAAGAGCAATGTGAAGACTGCGGCGCATCCGGCAATCACTTCCTTGGATCGGGCCGGCCGATACTAGACCATCGCTGCCGGAGCGGCAAGGCGCCCGCCACAACCCGTCCGGCAGCCTTGGCCGAACTGCCGGGGATATCGATACCTGTCAGCCGCCGGGACGGCGTCTGTCGCGGGCTACGTGATCATCTAGTCCACCTCGACTTGTACCCTGATTTCCTGCACCGAGGCGACGGGGTTGCCGTGCTTCAGGGCCGGGAAGAAACGCCAGGTGCGCAGGGTATTCAGAATGATCTGATTGATGCGCGGATCGGGCGTGGGTTGGACCAGCACTACCGTGGCGGAGCCGTCGACGGCGATGGTGAAGCGGGCCAGCGCCGCCACGTTCACGGCCTCTTCCCGCAGATTGTCGGGGAGCTGCGGCAACGGGTGATAAATCGCGCGCGCACCCATCACCTCGACCGCCGGCTTCGGTGCGGGCGGTTGTGGCTTGACCACCGGGCGCGGCTTGGGTTTGGGTTTGACGACATGGTGCACCAGGTGCCTGACCGGTATCGGCAACGGCATCGGCTGCGGCACCGGTAGCGGCGGCGGTTGCTTCGGCTGCACCTTCGGCGGCGGCAGCTGAACGATGCGCGCATCGATCGGCGCGGGCGGCGGCGGCGCGGGCGGCGGCGCGGTGAGAAAACGGCCGACGCCATAAATAATCAACAGCCAGGCGACGGCCGCCAGCAGCAGGGAGCGCCCAAAGTCGGACTCTTCGTCGCGTAACGGGGACGCCAATACGGCGCTATTCATGTTTCACCGCGATCAGAAAATGTTGTATGCCGACCGAGCGTGCCTGGAGCATCGCATGCACCACGACGCCCTGGGGAGCCTTGCTGTCGGCGGCGACGATCAGACTGTGATCGCTGCCCTGCACCAACGGTTTGAGTGCGACCGCCAGCGTTCCCAAGGTGACGGGGATGTGGTTGAGGAATATTTTGCTGGCGCCGGTTATCGTGAGCGTGACCGGTGGTTTATGTGTCATCTGCTCGGCCTTGCCCTTGGGCAGGTTCACCGGCAACGAATTGAGCCTTTGCATCGACAGCGATGCCAGCATGAATGTCGCCAATAGAAAGAACATGACGTCAATCATGGGAATGATCTCGATGCGCCCGCGGCGCGCGGTTCTTGATTTACGCCGCTTCATCGAATTTCTCCTGCTTCTCCTGTTGATCCAGACGGATGTGATCGATCAATCGGGTACCGAGCCGCTCCATCTCATCCAGCGTCTGCGACTGACGGCGCGAGAAGTAATTGAACCCGAATAACGAAATCAACGCGATTAGCAGGCCGATAGCCGTCGCGATCAGCGCTTGCGCAACGCCGCCGGTGACGCCGGTTGGATTCACCAGGCCTTTACCGTCAATGAGTTGGAACGCGTGCATCATGCCGGTGATCGTCCCCAGCAGACCCAGCAACGGCGCTGCCGTGACGATGGTTTCCAATACCCAGAGCCGTTTGCCAAGGGAGGTCTCGATAAGTTGTGCTTCGTCTGCGGCACGGGATTCTGTCCACCATGCCGGGTGATGGCGGTTAGTGAGCACCGTTTGAAAAAAACGGCGGAAGTAGTTGCGTGGATCGAGTGCCACCAGTTCCGTTTCCAGATCTTTCCAGGAAAAACCGTAGGTCTCGACCAGATTGAGCAATTTCATCGAAAGCTTGGCGTGACGCCAATAGAGCACAGCTTTTTCGATCATGACCGCAAGCGCGATCACTGCGAGGATGGATAGCGGCACAATAACGATGCCGGCCAGTTTCAATGCGGTCCAGGTTTCATTCAGGTTCATGAGCGTCTCCAGAGAGGGGCGCACCGCCCCTCGTCGTTATTTGATGGATTCAGAATTTCTTGTTCAGGCTGAGATAGAAGCCGCGCCGCGGCCCGTACTGCGGTGCGCCGACACCGACACCGCTGCCGTCACGCAGCTCGTAGCTGTTGTCAAACAGGTTGATCACTGTCAGGCGGCCGGTAAATTTGCCCAGCCCGCCAAGATGGAATATGCGTCTGGCGCTGGCGTTGATCTGGGTGTAGGCCGGCAGATTCTGTTCATTGGCAAAGCCGCTGCGCAGTCCCGAACCGTAGATGGCATCGAGTCCGTAGGTGACGTGGTACCACGGATAGGAGATGCCGGCCGAGGCGGTTATCGTTTGGTCGTGATCGAGATGGATCCAGTGATCCTGGATATAGGCCAGTTCCTTCGGGTCGATCTGATATTGGCTGGAGATGATGTTTTTACCCAGCGCCGTGGAGCGGGCGATATTGGCATAGGCTGACAGCTTGTCGCCGTGGTAATTGGCGCTGAACTCAAGGCCATAGATTTTTCCGTCCTTGTAATTGAAAGGCGTATAGATCAACGCCGACCCGAACTGACCCTCATCCAACAGGTTCTTTACTTTCTTGTAGTAGCTGTCGAGGCTCACCGTGAGCGCCGGAGTCACTTGGTGGTTCACACCCAGGTCGAAGTAATCGTCGGTCTCCGGCAACACCGGGCCGTTTACCGAACTGTTGGGCGCATTGGTCGTATATTCGAATTTGGATATGGTTTCGGCGGCGATCAGCTCGGTCGGCGGTGGCGTGTAGTAACGCGCGTATCCGGCATGCAATGTGGTATGCGTCGAGAGCTTATAGACTGCGCCCAGACGCGGACTGAGCTGGGAGCCGTTGACCGTGCTGCGGACCTGGTCGAAGCGGGCGCCGTAATTGACGGTCAGTTTCCGTGTCGCCTTCCACTCGTCCTGCAGGTAGATGCCAGATAGGTAGGAGGTGAACTGACTGTTATCCAGGAACTGTTTGGTGCCGCTAATCTGGGTTGCCGGCTGAAACTGGCTGGAGGAGTTGGATGTCAGGACGTTGTTGTCGCTGGTGACATCCTCCTGGCTGTAGAACAGTCCCGTTCTCAAGGTGTGGAACTCGTTGAGCTGGTAGCTGAAGTCCGCCTGAACGCCGCTGGCCTGCCCTGCCTGCTGGGTGGTGGCGGCAACGCCGTTGTAGACCATGTCGCCGGTGACATCCGGCGTATAGGTGACGTTGCTGTAACGGCTGAAGGCCGACACCTGATAGTTGAAGGCCGCGCCCGCAGTGCCTTGCAGCGCGAGGATGCCGTAACTGGTCGTCTCCTTCTGGTTCTCGTTCAACTGCGCGGAAGGGTAGTCGACGCCGCCACTGCCGTAGGTGATTCCGCTGCTCGGTTCAGTATAGGCGAACTGGGCGCTCTGTCCCGGATTGTTGGGGATTTGAAAGCGATTGTCGGAGTTGCCCAGAATCAGACTGATACGCGTATTGTTGTTCAATAGATCGGAGAAATAGCCGAAGCCATTGTTCTGCAGGGTATGGTCATGTATGGCCGTGGTCGACGACGTAGGGTTCTCGATACCCATATCGTTCTGCAATTGGGAACCGGTGATGTAATAGTTGAAATTTCCCCGGCTACCGCTGACGCTGGCGTTGATCTTGCGGGTGTTGTTGCTGCCGACGGTCACGCCAACGCTGCCTCCCTTTTCGAATGCACCGCTTTTGGTTTGGATGTCGACGATGCCTGCCGTGTGAAATCCGTATTGGGCGGGCAGGGCGCCGGTGAGCAGATTGACGCTCTGCGCAAAGCCCGGGTCGAGGACTTGGCCGAAGCCGCTAACGCTCTCGGGCAGGATGGTACCGTTGATGCGGTACTGAAGGTCACCGTGATCGCCGCGAACATGCAGTTGGCCGAACGAGTCCTGCACCACGCCGGGCGCTTGCAACAGCACCTGATTAAGTGGTGTGTTGCTGCCCTGGGGCAGGTGTTCGATGGCCTTGTGCGTCATGCGGTAGGTGCTGCTGCCGGTCTCGACCGAGATGTCGTTGCGCGCAATATCGAGTCGGTGCGCCTTGACCTTGATGTTCAGGGCGTTGTTGCTGGCGAGTATCAGGGTCGTGGTGTCGTCGGCTTGCGCGCTCAGGGTGACGATGGACATCCCCTGTTGAAAGGTGGCTTTGTCGGCGGTCAGTTCATAGGTGCCGGGGGCGATGCCGGTAAACGTAAAGTGGCCGGCGTCGTCGCTGTGCACGGTGCCGAGGGTATGCCCGTCGGCGGCCAGGAGATTGACGGCCGCATTGGCCAGCGGACGCCCCAGCGCATCGGTGATGGCGCCGTGGATATTCCGCGAAGTCGGTGCCGATGTCGCGGTTGGCGGTGTCGCGGCGGTTGCTGCCGGTGTCGCCGCGTAACTCGGCGACGCAAAGGTACAGGCGAACGTGACCGCTGTGCCCAGCCTATAAAGACGGGGATTCATTTTCATTTTGCATGTTCCTGTTTTTCAGTGTCTGCATTTCCACTACGCAACCACGACGCTACACATCGCAGGCGCACTGGACGGAATTACTCGATGGTGATCAGACGCTGAATACAGGAGGGGGGCCGCGCTGACTCAGTGCAAAACGGAAAGGCTGGCTGACGATAGGCGAGCGGTAGTAGCCGGCCCGGTAGAAGGCGTACGGGGCATGGGCCAGCTTCGGCATGGCCAACGTGACAGTGGCACCATGGCCCAGATAGCCGGTAAAGAGGCAAAACTCGCAGGCGTGCCCCGGCTTGTGCGCATGAATGTCGAGTTCGTGCGCGAGTTGCAGCCAGCTGAGGCACAGCAGCGAAATTGCTATGACGATGTGAAGGGCGCGACGCATCCGGCGT
Source organism: Proteobacteria bacterium UBA3588 (assembly GCA_002376325.1). Lineage (GTDB taxonomy): Bacteria > Pseudomonadota > Gammaproteobacteria > Thiohalomonadales > Thiohalomonadaceae > Sulfurivermis. The sequence goes on from DFMR01000152.1 coordinate 7,852, forward strand.
GTCTTCGTCTTCCAAGTCTCCAATAGCCACGGCATCCGCGTATGGCACCGAGCCACGCAGCAGACGACGCAACGACGACGTTGTATGTATTGCCCGAATTAGGCGATGGAGACGCGGGACGGCGGAGCGCGTTCGGTCAGATCGGAACGGAACTGTCGATTGATGAGCGGGGTACGATAGAGGCTGATGCTAAAGAAGGCGTACTGGCTATGAACCGGTTTGAGTGTAGCGATGGTAGAGGGGGCGCCGTGGGCCAGATGGCCGGTGAACAGGCACATTTCGCAGGCATGTCCAAGCTTATGCGCGTGCAGATCCAGTTCGTGCGCGATCTGCAGTCCGCTGAGGAACAGCAGCGATATGGCGAGGACAAGATGAAAGGTACGGCGCATCCTACAAAATATTTCCATGAATCAAAGCTCGGCGATCCTAGATCATCGGAGCAAGCAGGGCAAGGGTTGGCCGTAGTGTCACAAACGCAGCCGCTCCAACACGGCTTCGGTTTTCTTCACCAGTTCTTGATCTTCAAGCAACTGTTCAGGTGTTCGTCCCAGTTTACGGAACACCTGCGCCGCTGCCGCATCATCGACGTGGGTTGCGTCTTGGCCCCGCTCCAAGTGTTGGAGAATGTCGGCGGCGATGGTGATGTCGGTATAGTCGATGGCGGCCAGCGGACGGCGTTGCCAATGATGATGCTCCTCCGCGACGGCGATCAATTCCGGTACGAATTGCCAAGTGCGCAGCACCAGGCCGCCGACGCGCGTGTGCAGGTCGGCCAAAATCGTATCGGTAGGCAATACCTCCATGCGCGGGCCGACCAGTTGTTCCATGCGCACGATCAGCGGCAGTTTGCCGATATCATGCAGCAGACCGGCCAGTAATGCCTCTTCGGCGTTGAGCGTAGTGTAGTGGTCGGCAAGGGCGTGGCAGCGTGCCGCGACGTCCAGGCTATGGTCGGTCATCCGCTTCAGTTTGCGGCTGACTGAATCGTCGTAGACATGCATCGATTGCAGCAGCGCCAACTGGGTCACCATGCTGCGCACCAGCTGTAAGCCGAGGCGGGTGATGGCCGACTTCATGTCCTCCACCGGTTTGTGACGGCGATAGGCGGCGCTGTTGGTCACCTTGAGCAGCCGCGCGCTCATCGCCGCATCGCCGCTGATGGCCTGGGCCAGCTTGTTGACGGAGCAGTCGGGATTGGCCAGGATCCGGCGCACGCGCAGCGCCACTTCGGGCAATGTGGGCAGCAGCAGTTGGTTGCGGGCGATCTCCTGTTCCAGGGTGGCGATAAGCTCGGATTCGATCTGTTCGTCGTTCCTGCCGCGGCGCTCGATACCGTTCCAGGCATGCGTGTCGCGGCGATATGGATTGCGCCGCTCAACGCCGTGCCAGCCGGATTTCTCGGAAGATGACTCGGGCATAGCTCCCCCTGGGTGAGCCGTCGTCCGGGACAGCTGCCTTTCTTATATTAACTTTATTATTTGGGCCGAATATACCAATCCAAGTGTAGTGCAGATGGCGGCCGCAGAAGAACCTGCCGCGGCTTCGTCAGCCGCCGGTCATCGACATGAAGCGGAGTACGTGGGAAGGCTTTTCGTTGAATTCGTGTTTGAGCGGTTTGCGCGCGATGGCCTCGATGACCAGATTGCGCAGGCCGTCGTCGGAGATGCCCTGGCGCAGGTGGGGGCGCAGCGCCAGCGCGTGGTCCTGGCCGAGACAGAGGTAGAGCGTGCCGTCGGCGCTGAGGCGCACGCGGTTGCAGGTTTCGCAGAAGTGNNTGCGACAAGGGCGTGATGAAACCGATTTTGAGGGCGCTGCCGGCGACTTGGACATAGCGCGCCGGGCCGCCGCCGGGCATCACGGCCGGCACCAGTTCGAAGCGCTCGGACAGACGCCGGCGCACCACGTCCAGGTCGAGGAAGTGGTCGCCGGTTTCGTGTTGGCCGGTGCTGCCCATGGGCATGGTCTCGATGAAGCGCAGGGTGAAGTCATGGTGCAGACAGAAGTCGACCATGGCCTCGGCCTCATGGTCGTTGACCCCCTTCATCACCACCATGTTGATCTTCACCGGGGCGAATCCCGCCGCTTTGGCGGCGCTCAATCCGTCGAGTACCTTGGCGAGCCGGCCGCCGGTGATCTGTTTGAAGCGTACCGGGTCCAGGGTGTCGAGGCTGACGTTGAGGCGGGTAATGCCGGCCTGGCGCAACGGCGCCGCATGGCGTGCCAGCTGCACCGCATTGGTGGAGAGCGAGAGGTCGTCGATACCGGGCACGGCGGCGAGCCGTGCCGCCAGCTCCGGCAGCCCCTTGCGCACCAGCGGTTCGCCGCCCGTCAGGCGCAGGCGCTGCACGCCGAGCGCCGCGAAGGCGCCGACCACCCGTTCGATTTCATCGAAGCCGAGCCAGTGCTCCGGCGTCTCGAAGTCGTTAAATCCCTTGGGCATGCAGTAGACGCAGCGCAGGTCGCAACGGTCGGTGACCGACAGGCGCAGGTAGGTGATGTTTCTGCCGAAAGGATCGTGCAACGGAGCGTTCATAGGAATCGCGGTTCTGCTATGTAACTTGCAGAAAATCTAGACGGTTCGGCTGGGAAATGAAATACCCCATGTGGGTAAAAAAATCGTTAAGTTACAAAGGGGCGCCGGTATCCATGGGGTGGCCGGCCAGAGCCGAAAAAAAGAAGGGCGCCGATGGCGCCCTTCTCGTAACCAGCCGCCGATGAGGCTTACTAGTTCAGGCTCTGATAGTAGTTGATGAGGATCTGAGCCACTTCCGGACGGGAGAACTCCTTCGGCGGCGCGATGCCGTTGCCCAGCATCTCGCGCACCTTGGTGCCGGAGAGCAGCACGAAGTCTTCCTTGGCGTGGTCCGGCGCTTCGCACATCATCACGACCTTGTTCAGCTTCTTCGACCAGGCGGTATGGTCGGCGCGGAAGATCTCGATCTCCATGGCGCCGGCCGGCACCTCGTCGTCGAAGATGGTCTGCGCGTCGAAGGCGCCGTAGTAGTCGCCCACACCGGCGTGGTCGCGGCCGATGATGAAGTGGGTCGCGCCCATGTTCTGACGGAAGTAGGCGTGCAGCACCGCCTCGCGTGGGCCGGCGTAGAGCATGTCGAAGCCGTAGCCGGTGACCATGGCGGAGTTGGGCTTGAAGTAGACCTCGACCATCTTGCGGATGGCGGCGTCACGCACCGGTGCCGGGATGTCGCCCTTCTTCAGCTTGCCCAGCAGCATGTGGATCACCAGGCCGTCGCAGCCCAGGCGGTCCATGGCCATGTGGCACAGCTCTTCGTGGGCCAGATGCATCGGGTTGCGGGTCTGGAACGCGACCACCTTCTTCCAGCCGCGCTCGGCGATCTCGTTGCGGATCTCGACGGCGGTGCGGAAGGTGTCCGGGAACTCTTCGGCGAAGTAGGAGAAGTTCAGCACCTGGATCGGGCCGGAGAGGGCGAAACGGCCCTGGCCGTTGAAGGCGGCAACGCCCGGATGCTCGGGATCGGCGGTGCGGTAGACCTTATCGGTCATGGTGGCCATCTGCGCGTCGCTCACCTCTTCGATGGCGGTCACGTCCATCACCGCCAGCACCGGGTTGCCCTCGACGTTGGGGTCGCGCAGGGCGATGCGCTTGGCGCCCTTGAGGCCGTCGACCTGATCCTTGGTGGTCATGTTCATCACCGGAACCGGGAAGAACAGGCCGTTGGTCAGGGTCATCTTCTCGGCGGCGCCCATGGCATCGGCCACGGTCATGTAGCCCGGCAGCGGGCTGAAGTAGCCGGAACCCATCATCACCGCATTGGCCGCGGCCTGGGAGGTCAGCAGCATGGAGGGCAGAGTCTCGGCCTCATGCTTGAGGGCATCGTGCTGTTTGGAATCGTAGACAAACAGCGGCTTCAGCTCGTCGGAACCTACGGGTTTGATCATCGTTATTTCCTCTCTCGTTATTTTTTCGGCTCCCACCGAAGAGGCGGGCCGGTGAAGCGAAATCGGGCGCGGCGCGGCCCCGGCGCCTGCGGCAAGACCGCCACCATACAACAGCCTCAGAACGCGGGAAAATAGGATGGAGTAATGGGGGTATAGAAAGGCGTGTCAACGCCACATCATGTTGTTTTGCTTGAAATTAATCATTGACGTAGATAGCGTTTGTGCCGGTGTCACTTGATCTGAATCCACCGCGGCGACGGCGACGGCGGAGGCGCTGTTCGAGACAGGCAAGTCGCGGCGCCGGCCTGACATGTCGGTGTCGCAGCCCGCAAGCCGGGTCACCTGCAATCTGTACGGGAACCGAGATATCTGCGCTCGCCCCGGCAACTGGCTGGAAGCGCCGCGGAATGACCGCGCTGGATCGTGCAGTATCCGCGGCGACGCTGCTTCCTTTGGACCGATGAAGGTCGGAGGATGTGGATATTCTCGACTAATTAGGCGTAACGATCTCCAGTT
>DFMR01000018.1 GCA_002376325.1 Proteobacteria bacterium UBA3588
GCGGTCATCCCCGGCAGCAGCAGGAACGACTGGAACACGAAGCCGACCTGGCGCCCGCGCAGCCGGGCGCGGCCGTCCTCGTCGAGGCCGTTGAGTTCCTCGCCGGCGAGGGTGATGCGGCCGGCGCTGGGCAGATCGAGACCGGCGAGCAGGCCGATCAGCGTCGATTTGCCCGAGCCGGAGACGCCGACGACGGCGACGCTGTCGCCTGCGGCGACGGAAAACGTGATGTCGGTCAGGATGTCGAGCGTACCGCCGGCCACGGCGACTTGCTTAGCCACGCCCTGGGCGGTGACAATGGGCGTCTCTGTCGGAATCGTCGTCATGCGTAATCTTCTTGCCTCGCTATTCATGCTCAGCTTTGCCTCCGCCGCCTCTGCCGGCACCATCCTGGTGTATGGCGACAGCCTCAGTGCCGGTCACGGCCTGGCGGATGTGGCCCAGGGTTGGGTGCATTTGCTGCAACAACGGCTGCAACGACAACGGCTGCCCTATACGGTAGTCAACGACAGCATCAGCGGCGAGACCAGCGCCGGCGGCCTGGAGCGGCTGGACGGTGCGCTGGATCGCTACCATCCCAACATCATGGTACTGGAGTTGGGGGCCAATGACGGCCTGCGCGGACTGTCGCTGGATGTGATGAAGCACAACCTCGGCACCATGGTGATGCGGGCCAAGGCGCGCCGGATCAAGGTGGTGCTGGTCGGCATGTTTCTGCCGCCCAATTACGGTGAAGCGTACACCAAACGCTTTCACGACATTTATCTGGAACTGGCCCGCGACGAGCGACTGTCGCTGGTGCCGTTCCTGTTACAGGGGGTCGCGCTCGACCCCCAGTTGATGCAGGAAGACGGACTGCATCCCAACGCGGCCGCCCAACCCAAGCTGCTCGACACGGTGTGGCCCGTGCTCGAACCGCTGCTGCGGTCACGGCATTAATACAAGAATCTGGCATCGGAATTTTCGGGGACGTTTCATGTTATCGCGCAATCTCATCGAGCTGGCCTTGACCTGGGGTACCGGCCTGGTTCTGTTGTCGGCGGCATTGTTGCTGCTGCAACCGGCATGGCGCCGCCGCGCCGCACGGCGCCGCATCGAACGGCGCATCGGTTGGATGGGGACGCAGCAGTTGCGCAACGTACTGATCGACGACGGCATGGAGGGCAAGGTCTTTGTCGAACGGCTGCTGCTCACCACCGAGGGCGTGCGCGTGCTGGTGCAGAACTGGCGCAACGGCAACATCTTCGGCGGTCACAATATCGACGTATGGGCGCAGGTGGTGGACAAGCGCACGCGCCGTTTTCCCAACCCGCTCTATGGCGTGATCGACGTGGTGGCGTCGTTGCGCGCTCATGTGCCCGGTGTCCCGGTGTTCGGCGACGTGTTGTTCGCCGGCGATTGCGACTTCCCCAAGGGCAAGCCCGAAAACGTCATTACCCTCGATGACCTTCCCGGCGGCGCGCCGGACGTCGACGATCAGGTGCTGGTCAGCGCCACGGCGGCGGCGGCGTGGGAAAAGCTTTCGGCCATGGCGGAGCCGGTGACCAATCCGGTACTGCTCGGCGACGAAGGCGAGGGCGGAGGTCAGGGGGGGCGTATCGGCGCCGCCGCCGCGAGTTTCGTCGCGGCGTTGGTGTGGATCGCATGGCGCCTGTGGACGATGCGCGCCGCGCCGCACCTCTGAGCGCTGCACCATAATGCACCGGCGCCGTTGCTCACGGCGCCGGTCGCCGGTTCAACACTGATAGAAGCGCTGCTGGATCTCGAAGTTGTTCCCGCCGGTCGCGCCTTGCGGCTTGACCGAAATATCGATCTTGACCGGGTCGTCGCCGGTGTTGCCGATATGGAACCCGCCCACGTAGTAGATCGCCTTGCCGTCGTGGACCAAGTGCATCGTGATCCGGTGTGTCTGGCCGATTAGATTGACGGTGGTCGCCTTGACGGTGGCTGCCACCGGTGTCCCGCTCTTATCGTGGACGGCGACGGTGAGCACGCCGCGATCGCAGCCGGGGCCGAGATGGTAGGCGCGGGCGACCTTGGCTTGAAGCAGGGTTGAGTTGAAGGCACTGTAATAGACGGTGTAGCCGTTGAAGTGCAGGACGTTGTCCGCTCTGGCCGTCGGCATAGCGAACGCCAGCACGGCACAGAGCGCGATGAGTATCCGCATGTGCATGATGAAACCCTCCTTTGTCTCGGGAGGCTGTCGGACGCGGGGCACTCCACCGTTGCTCGGACATCTCCGGCCCGACAAGCCTCCTATTTATATGCTCAACTATAGTCCGGCAGTCGGCGATTACACGGTGATTAAGCAGCAACAGACCACATTGAAAAACAGACAGCCGACCGTTCTTTAGGCGTGCCTACGGTGCGATGGGGTCGCTGCATCCGGCGCCTCAGTCCGCCGGTTCGTCTTGTTTGAAATCCAGCGCAACGGAGTTGATGCAGTAGCGCAGGCCCGTGGGGTGCGGGCCATCGTCGAACAGGTGGCCGAGATGGCCGGCGCAGCGGGCGCAGCGCACTTCGGTCCGCACCATGCCGTGACCGGTGTCGACGCGCGTCTCCAGCGCGCCTTCGATCGGTGCCCAGAAGCTGGGCCAGCCGCTGCCCGAGTCGTACTTCTGTTCCGAGCTGAACAGGGGGGCGCCGCAGGCGGCGCAGTGATAAGTGCCGGTATCGTGGTTGCGGTAGTACTTGCCGCTGAAGGCGTATTCGGTCCCGGCCTCGCGCAATATGTGATATTGCTCCGGCGTCAGCTGCCGGCGCCATTCCAGCTCGTTCTTTTCGATCTTTTTGCAATCTTCGACTTCGTCGGTCATGGCTCAACCCCGGCGGAGCGGCGTCATCTGCGCAGACTGCCGCGTTTTCCATCAAGCGTAGTGTAACGCGCCGCTCCGGATCCGCCAGTACGCGGTCGGCCATGATGTCGCTATAGGTGCGATGAGCGATGTGCCTCCGGCCCACCGGCACATGGCGATGGTCGCGAGCCGCGTCGAAGGCGGCCGATGCCGTCGACGGCCGGCCGTCGAGCCGGCGATCAATGCAGAGCCACCGCTTGCGTCCCGTCGGAACGCGGCGCCGGCCGCCTGTCGTCGGCGCCCAATTCTGCTTGACTCCACGGGAATTTTGTCCCTAGATGAAACATATAGTTAATACTACAAGGACCGTGCGCCCATGGCCGGCGACGATAACGACAACAGCCTTCCGCAAAGCCCCGATACGATCTCCGCCCTGGCGCTGGCTGGCGAGATCGGTGCTGTGGCAGTACGGCTGCACGTTCTGACGCCGGACCAGGTGGAGCAGGCACTCGCCGCGCGGCGTGAGAAATCCCTCGATGACGCCCATGACCCCGGCCTGGTGTTTGTCGAGGAGGGGTTGCTGACGCGGTCGCAGTTGGATTACCTGGAAACGGTGCGCCGTTTCAAGGCGGAGCGGATCGCCGACAAGAGGTTCGGCGAACTGGCAGTGAGGCGCGGCTGGACCACGGATAGCGAAGTGAACGCCGCCATGGAAGTGCAGAAGCTGCTGTTCACACGTGAGCGCAAGCAGGTGCAAATCGGCGACATGCTGGTGCGCCGCCACGCCATCACCGCCGAACAGCGCGATATCCTGCTCACAGTGCAGCATCGGGCACGTCAGGAGCGCGCGCAGCAGACGGCGGCGGTGCCCGCCGTGTCTCCCGTGCCGGCCCCCGCGCCTGCCGCCCCGACGCCGCTGCAAGGCGACACCGAAACATCCGCGGCGGCAGCGGTCGCCGCGCCGCTGGCTGCGGAGGCGTCTGTTGCCGCCGCAACACCGGCCGAGGCCGCGTCGCCTCCGGCGCGTGAGCGCCATGTGCCCAAAGGGTTCAAGGTCACGGTGTCCGAAGATCACATGGCTGCCTACGTCACGGTGCAAAGCGGCGGCGAACGCCCCACCGACGAGGCGCTACGTGCGGCGCTGCATGTGAGCAACGTGGCGCGGGGCGTCGACGAGGCGGCACTGCAACGGCTATGCGCCGAGGATGCCCCGCTGGACGAGCCGGTGCAGGTGGCGCAGGGCGAGCGGCCGCAGCCCGGCGTCGCGGCGACCATCGAGTACCTGTTCGAACTGCATCCGCTCAAGGCGGGGCGCGAGACCGGCGACGACACCATCGACTTCAGGGATCGCGGCGACATCCCGCAGGTGAATCCCGGCGACGTGCTGGCGCGCAAGACGCCGGCGGTGGAAGGGCACCCCGGCAAGGATGTGCATGGCCGTACCATCAAGGTGCCCAAGATCAAGGATCGGCGCCTGGGCGCCGGCAGCGGCACCCAGTTGGGGCCGGATAACCTGACCGTGGTTGCGGCGCTGGCCGGTCACCCGGCATTGACGCCGTCGGGCGTCGTTTCCGTGTTCCCCGAGTATCGCATCGATGGCGATCTCGGCTACGCCACCGGTCACGTGGACTTCAACGGGCGCGTAATCGTCTCCGGCATGGTGGAGCCGGGTTTCCATGTCAAGTGCGGCGAGCTGATTGCCAACGAGGTGGAGGGGGCAGAGATCGAGGCCACCGGCGACGTGGTGATCAAGGGGGGAGTGATCGGCGCGCGCATTCGCACCGACGGCAGCGTCCGTGCCAAATATTTCCATACCTCGCACATCGACGCCCTGGGCGATGTGATCGTGCAGAGTGAGCTGTTCGACTCGGAGGTGGAGACCAGCGGTACCTTTCACGGTGACCATTGCACGCTGCTCGGATCGCGTGTCTCCGCCAAGAGCGGCGTGGTGGCGGGGGAAATCGGCTCCAACTCGTCGCCGCCGTGCGTCATCACCATCGGTGTCGACGAGCGGGTGCAGCACAAGGTCGAGCAGTTGGAGGCGGCGATCGCCGCAGCGGAAACCGCACTGAGCGCGGCCGACGACGAGATGGCGACATTGACCCATCTGCGCGACGAGTTGGACGGGCGTATCGGCGCCATGGCACAGGTCCAGGACAAGGCGCAGGTGCAACAGCGCGCCTTGGAGGCGAAGACCGCTGCCGGTGACTCCCTCGCCACGGCGCAGTTGCAACTGGTGGAGGAGCAGATAAAGAGCGCTGCGACGGATCTGGATGCGCTGTTCGCCAGGCAGGATGAGGTGAACAACACGATCGACGCGCTTGCCCGGCAGCAGGTGGAACAACGCGCCTCGATTGACGATAACCGGGCAGAGATCACCGGCCTGCACGAGTGGACCCAGGAGAGCTCCGGCAAGGCCGAACTGAAAGTCGCCAAGACCACCTTTCAGGGGAACGTCGTGCGCGCCCCGCACGGCGAGATGCGCTTGAACGAAGACAAGAAACGGCTCTGGATCATCGAGCAGGAGGTCACCGACGAGCGCGGGCAGACCTCGTGGCGCTTTGTCCATCAGAGTTGACACCCCCCGGGTAGCGGCGCTTGCCACCGCCGTTACCCGCCTTTCTCCGACGCTTTTAATCGCCTAATTAACGATTATTTGACGCATGCAGGCGTAGCAAAGAAATTGTGACACGAATAGCGCAAGGGACGATGCGCCAGCCGGACGCGGTGATTGCCGCAACGAATTGACCTTGGAGCAACTCCAAGGTTTATCGTGGCACTGCCTGAGGGGAGGGTTGAATGGCGAAAGCACTGACGATAAGCAAAGTTTCGTCGTTAACAGGTCTGGCAGTCGATACGATTCGTTTTTATGAGCGTAAAGGGTTGATTCCCAGTCCCGCACGTAACGAGGCGGGCTACCGCATCTATACCTCGGACATCGTCGAGCGCATCCAGTTTATCAAGCGGGCACGCGGCTTCGATTTCTCGCTCAATGAAATTGAAGAGCTGCTGACGATCGCCAGGGCCGGTCCGGCCGTGTGTTCCGGGATGAAGGACCGGCTGCAGCGCCGCGTCGTGGAAATCGATCGGAACATCGCGCATCTCACGGATGTCCGCGCACGTATCGTCGATTTGATGAGCGGTGTCTGTGTCGAGCGCCCATGCAAGGATTGCCATCTGATCGATGCAATCCTCCGCGCACCCGCGTCCTAAATCATGACGGCGACAAGGAAGTCATGATGCGGACGGTATCCACCCCCGGAGTATTGCGCCTGGAACCGCGTTCGCTGGCGATGCGCGCGAACCGTGCCTTGTGCGATATCCTCGACTACGCGCCGGACGAAATCGAAAGCGGTTCGTTCTCCAGCCTGGTTGCAGATGAACAATTTCCTGCCGTGAGTCGCTGCCTGGCCGATCTCGATGACGATTGGCCGTCGGTGCAAAGCGCGGAGATCACTTTCGTCTCCAAGCGAGGTGCACAGCTGCCGTTGCGGACCACCTTGTCGCGGACGGTCGACGCCGATGGCGCCTGTTACCTGCTCTATATCGATCCGCCGCCACCGCCGGGCACGGCCGGCCGGGATTGTGTCGCGCGGATATTCAAGGACATCTGCGCCGGCGTATTGGTTACCGACGGTGCCATGGAAATCGTCGCTGTGAACAATGCGTTCTCGCGCATGACCGGCTATCAGGAACACGAGGTGTTGGGCAAGACGCCGCGGCTGTTGCAGTCCGGGCGACACAAGGCCGGATTCTACCGGCGCATGTGGCAAAGCATCCGCCGCAACGGCTGCTGGCACGGAGAGATATGGAATCAGCGCCGCAACGGCGACGCCTATCCGGAACTGCTGTCGATCAGTGCTCTCAAGGACGCTGACGGCCGGATCGAAAATTACGTGGGCGTGTTCTACGACATCACTGCCGAGGTGATGCAGCGCGAGGAGCTCGACAAGCTGGCCCACAGCGATCCGCTGACCGGCCTGCCCAACCGCCATCTGTTCATCGAGTACCTGGAACGCACGTTGATGGTCGCCAAGCGCAATGCAAAGCCGTTGGCGCTGCTGTTCGTCGATTTGGACAACTTCAAGGACATCAACGACCGTCACGGGCATGCGGCGGGCGATCTGGTGTTGAAGGAGATGGCACGGCGGCTGAGCGGATGCCTGCGCCGCAATGATCAGGTGGCGCGCTGGGGCGGCGACGAGTTGGTGATGCTGCTTACCGACGGCGTTACCAGCGAAGGCGTTATCACGGTGGCGGGAAAGATCGCGCGGGCATTGTCCGTGCCGCTGGATGTCCAGGGGGTGCCGTATCACCTCGCCGCCAGCATCGGCATCAGCATGTATCCGTACAACGGGCGCACCTCTGCCGAGCTGATCGACAAAGCGGACAAGGCGATGTACGGCGTCAAGTGGTCGGGCCGCAACGGCTACGGCTTCGCCGACTGACGTCGCCGCTCCCCCCCGATTCGCAACCGCCGCAGTCAACCTATCCCAGGCTCTCGCCAGCACGCCGGGAGCATAATGTCCCTCCGCGAGCCCCATCGGTGAATTCGTCGTGTCCGAAGGAGGGCGTCAACCGGGCTTCCTGCGTAATACCCTTGTTATCGGTACGGCTGCTGTCTAGACTGCTTTAGAATTGCTCTAAATTGCCTTATCGGCGTTGATATATCGGCTATACCTATCGCTGGTAACGGAACAAACAATTTCAAAATCGGCCCGCCAGTTTCTACCCTTTCATCGCGGCACCACGGCCGCATAGGCACACTACCCCTGTTTAAGGAGGGATATTCCATGGATCTGAAAGGCAGCAAGACTGAACAGAATCTCAAGGACGCCTTTGCCGGCGAGTCCCAGGCCAACCGCCGCTATCTCTACTTCGCCAACAAGGCCGATGTCGAGGGCCATCCGGACGTGGCGGCACTGTTTCGCTCCACCGCCGAAGGCGAGACCGGCCACGCCCACGGCCATCTGGAGTACCTGGAAGAGTGCGGCGACCCGGCCACCGGCCTGCCGTTCGGCGCCACTACCGACAATCTGAAGACCGCCGTCGCCGGCGAGACCCATGAGTACACCGACATGTACCCGGGGATGGCCAAGGCGGCGCGCGACGAAGGCTTCGACGAGATTGCCGACTGGTTCGAGACCCTGGCCAAGGCGGAGCGCTCGCACGCCAACCGCTACCAGAAGGCGCTCAACGAGATGGACTGATCGCCGCCGGGCCGGGGCGGTGCCCCGGCCCCCTTTTTTCGCCACCGGCAGTACACAAGGAATCGATCATGNNGCGTTCTACGACGAAGCGGCTCTGCTGACGGAGATGGAGCGGGTGTTCGAGGTCTGCCATGGTTGCCGCCGCTGCGTCAGCCTGTGCCAGTCGTTTCCCACCCTGTTCGACCTGGTGGACGAATCCGAATCCATGGAGGTGGACGGCGTCGGCAAGGACGATTACTGGAAAGTGGTCGACCACTGCTACCTGTGCGATCTCTGCTACATGACCAAGTGTCCCTACGTGCCGCCCCACGAGTGGAACCTCGACTTCCCGCACCTGATGCTGCGTGCCAAGGCGGTGAAATATCAAAAGGGCGACGTCAAGCTGCGCGACCGCATCCTCACCAGCACCGTCGCCGTGGGTAACTTCGCCGGCCTGCCCATCGTCGCCGGCGTGGTCAACGCCGTGAACCGGATGCCGCCCGCGCGCAAGGCGCTGGAGGCCACTCTGGGCGTGAGCGCCGAGGCGCGCCTGCCCGAGTTCCACAGCAACACCCTGAAAAAGCGCCTCAAGGATCACCGCAGCGCCGCCCAGCCCGAAGCGGCCGGCCGCACCAGCGGCAAGGTGGCGCTGTTCGCCACCTGCTACATCAACCGCAACGAACCCGGCCCCGGCGAAGACCTGGCCGCGGTCTACGAACACAACGGCATCCCGTTGATCCTGGCCAACGAGACCCACTGCTGCGGCATGCCCAAGCTGGANNGACGACCCGGAGGTGCTCAAGGTGAAGAACGCCTTCTACGACCCGTTCGAATATCTGATGCTGCGCCACAAGGAGGGCAAGCTGCGCACCGATTTCCAACAGGGTCTGGGCAAGGTGGCCTACCACGCCGCCTGCCATCAGCGGGTGCAGAACATCGGCCCCAAGACGCGCGAGGCGCTGGCCCTGATCCCCGACACCGAGGTGGAGATCATCGAGCGTTGCTCCGGCCACGACGGCACCTACGCAGTGAAAAAGGAGTTCCACGAATTCGCCGTGAAGATCGCCCGGCCGGTGGCGAGCCGCGTGCAGAAGATCGAAGCCGATCACTACGGCAGCGACTGCGCCATGGCCGGCCACCACATTGAACAGGTCCTGGCCAACGGCAAAGCGGCCGAACACCCCATCAGCCTGCTGCGCCGTGCCTATGGGATCTAAGCGGTATCAACCACGTA
>DFMR01000099.1 GCA_002376325.1 Proteobacteria bacterium UBA3588
CTGCATGCCCTCGACCACGTCCAGCTCATTGTCGAAGCCGGAACCGTCCTCGACGGTGATGACACCTTCCTTGCCCACCTTGTCCATCGCGCTGGCGATGATCTGGCCGATGGAGTCGTCGGAGTTGGCGGAGATGGTGCCGACCTGGGCGATGGCCTTGCTGTCGGTGCAGGGCTTGGACAGCCTCTTCAGCTCTTCCACCGCCACGGCCACGGCCTTGTCAATGCCGCGCTTCAGATCCATCGGGTTCATGCCGGCGGCAACCGACTTCATGCCTTCGATGACGATGGCCTGGGCCAGCACGGTGGCGGTAGTGGTGCCGTCACCGGCGACATCGGAAGTCTTGGAGGAGACCTCTTTCACCATCTGCGCGCCCATATTCTCGAACCTGTCTTTCAGCTCGATCTCCTTGGCCACGGAGACGCCGTCCTTGGTGATGGTCGGGGCGCCGAAGCTCTTCTCCAGAACCACGTTGCGGCCCTTCGGACCCAGGGTCACCTTGACGGCATTGGCCAGGATATTGACGCCACGCACCATGCCTTGGCGGGCGGAATCACCAAACCGAACTTCTTTTGCGCTCATATCTATTCTTCCTCTGCTAATTCGTTGTTTTCGGGTGAGATTGGCGGAGATCCGGGCGCTTAGCCCTCGATCACGCCCATCAGGTCTTCTTCGCGCATGACCAACAGGGTCTCGCCTTCGACCTTCACCTCGGTACCGGCATACTTGCCGAACAGCACCACGTCGCCGGCCTTCACATCTAGCGGTCGCACGTCGCCGTTCTCCAGGAGCTTGCCCTTGCCCACGGCAACGACTTCGCCCTGGATCGGCTTTTCGGTGGCACTGTCGGGGATCACGATGCCGCCCGCGGACATGCGCTCCTCTTCCTTGCGGCGAACGATCACACGATCATGCAGGGGACGAATTTTCATTCTTGCAAATCCTCTTTTAAGCTGATGATTTTTCAATGAAATAGCCGCTTCCTTAGGGTTGCGGCCGAGCCTATGCGGCGAGTTATTAGCACTCGCCGCTGGTGAGTGCTAATAATAATGGCGAGTCTCGGTTAGTCAAGGGGTGCAGCGGCCGGCGGCCGCCAATAAACCCGATAGCCCGGCACCATTGGCCTGTTTTCCGCCTCCCCAGCCATCATCCGGCCCCCGTCAGGTGACGAGGGCATGCCTGTCCGCAAAACGGGACCACCGCGCGCCCAATGAGTTGACGATAGCGACGCAACATGATTCCATTCCTGCGTGCGTCGATGGAAACAATCCCGGCAGCGCTTCCTCGGCGCCAGTTATCGTATCGACACGATACCGGTTCAAACTGGCGCGCACGACTGAATCACGGCCAACCCACCAAAGGAGATGCGATAGATGTCCCATTTGCACTGGGAACCCAGCCTGGATACGGACATCGATAGCATTGATACCCAGCACCGTCGCATAGTTGCCTACATCAATCAGCTCCACGACGCGATTTTGAACGAGGAACGCGCGGCAGTAGGGCAAATTCTCGATCAACTGATCGATTACACCATTACGCATTTCACGTTCGAAGAACGCCTGATGGAAAAGGCTGGGTATAGTCATCTCGCCGCCCACAAGACGGTGCACAACTCTTTCAAGAGCGGCGTCGCATCCTATAAACGGCGTTTCGACAACGGCGAGGACATCGCCAAGCAGCTACGTTCCGGCCTGTGCGTCTGGCTGATCGATCACATCAAACGGGAAGACGGCGCTTACGTGGGCGTCGTCAAAGCCCACTTGGGCAGCGAGTAGTCTATTCGACCAGTGAATACCGCCGGTCGTTTAGACAAGCTGCATGGTCCTTCGATTATGGCGCGGGAGTCCTTCCCCGCGGGGTAGCGCTCACAGCATCGGCGAACGGCTTCTTTCAGTCGTCTTCGCGCTTGAAATCGCCTTCGATGACGTTGGGATCATGGCCATGCGCGCGCGATGGAGGCGTCTGCACCACCACCGGGCGCACCAAGCCGCGCCGTAGCACGAACCAGATCACGGCCCGGCGTACCGGCGGAATCAGCCCGAGGAAACCTAACGCGTCAGTGAGAAAGCCGGGCGTGAGCAGCAGCGCGCCGGCGACCAGGATCACCACGCCCTCCAGCATCGGCATAGTCGGCAGCTCGCCCCGCGCCAACAGGGTCTGCACCCGCGCCAACGCCGCCAGCCCCTGGTGGCGCATCAGCTGCGCCCCGAGCACGGCGGTAAATACCACCAGCGCGACAGTGGGAATGACGCCGATCAGCGCCCCCACCTTGATCAGGAGATAGACCTCGATCAGGGGAATGAAGAGCAGCAGCAGGAATAAAAGACGAAACAGGGGCATCTCTAGAACAACGTGCAGGAAGCGGTCGATGAGCCATTATGCCCCAAACACCCCCTGCGGCGCACATTCGGGGGATTAATGCGGAAACAGGCCAAATTCGCTATCTTGCGCCCATGAAGCACTATCTCGTGATCAATACCTGCCCCGACCTGGCAACGGCGCAGCGGTTGGCTGAAATTGTGGTCGGCGGAAAGTTCGCCGCGTGCGTCAACGTCGTGCCGGGGGTGCAGTCGATCTACGCGTGGAACGGGGCACTGCAGCACGATCAGGAGTGCCTGCTCTACATCAAGACGCGAGCCGACCGCTATGCCGCGTTGGAGGAGGCGCTGCGGCGCCACCACCCGTATGAACTGCCGGAGATCATCGCGGTCCCAATCGAGAGCGGTCTGCCCGCCTACCTCGCCTGGGTCGACCAACAAACGGAAGAGTAGGGAATGAGAAAACAACTCAGACAATGGTTCATCCTGCTGGCGATCGCGCTGTCGCTATTCGGCCCACAGGCCAGGGCCGACGACCAGCCTCTTCCCGCCGACCAGGCCTTTCGTCTCACCGTCACCGCGCCCGGCGCCGACACGCTGCGCGCCCAATGGGTCATCGCCAAGAACTACTACCTATATAAGAGCAAGTTCCGCTTCACCAGCGCCAGCCCCGGCATGAGGTTGGGCGAAGCCGCATTCCCGTCGGCGCAGATCAAACAAGATCCGAACTTCGGCCGGCTCGAGGTCTATCACAACCGGGTGACCATCGACATTCCGCTGCGCCGCGGCGCAGGCGCCGGGACGACGATGACGCTGAACGTCACCTACCAGGGCTGCGCCGAAGTGCTGGGGGTGTGCTACCCGCCGCAGCACCGAAGCGTCAAGGTGACGCTGCCCGCGGCGGCCCCGACACCCGCCACAACAACGACCGGCAACCGCCCGCAACGGTTGAACAAGGCCCTGGCGCAGTTCAATCAGAATTTCGGCGGCGACAACAGCGGAGACAGCGAGATCCTGCCGGTGGACCAGGCCTTCCGCTTCGATGCCGCCATCAACGGCGACGTAATCAGCGCCAACTGGCAGATTGCGCCCGGCACCTACCTCTATCGCGACAAGGTACAGTTCGGCCTCGCAGACGCGCAGGGCGTCCGTATCGGCGCCTACACATTGCCGCCGGGCGAGGACAAGTACGAACAGGTATTGCAGAAACACGAGCGGATCTTTCGTAACCGGCTGGCAGTGCAGCTGCCGCTGACCGTCACCAATCCGGCAACCAAACAGGTCACGCTGTTGGTCAGTTACCAGGGCTGCTCCGCAGCGAGCGGCGTCTGCTATCCGCCGGTGCAGAAGCGGGTGGTGCTGACATTGGGCGCCGCAACGACCACCGCCGTCCCTGCGACAGCGGCGGCGGCCACCGCTGCCGCCTCGGACAGCGGCGCCACCACCAACGAAGCGCGCTTCCTCAACATTCTGTCCCACGGCAACCTGCTGACGGTGGTACTGGCGGCCCTGGCCGCAGGCCTGCTGATGGCCTTCACCGCCTGCGTCTATCCGATGATCCCGATCCTCTCCAGCATCATCGTCGGCCAGGGTGAGAAGACCAGTGTGGCCAGAAGCTTCGGCCTGTCGCTGGTCTATGTACTGGCGGTGGCGGTGACCTTCGGCGTAGTGGGCGGCATCACGGCCCTGGCCGGCGGCGGCGTCGGCATCCAGGCATCGTTCCAGAGCCCGTGGCTGCTGCTGCCGTTCGCCGCGCTGTTCGTGATCCTGGCGTTGGCGATGTTCGGCTTCTACGACATCCAGATGCCCAGCGCGCTGCAAAGCCGCCTCAATGCGCTGAGCAACCGCCAGCGCGGCGGCACGCTGATCGGCGTGGCGCTCATGGGCGTGTTCTCGGCGCTGATCGTCGGTCCCTGCGGTGGCCCGTTCCTGATTGGCGCCCTCGGCTACGCCGCCTCCAACGGCAAACTGGCCGACGGCTTCCTGGCCCTGTTCAGTCTGGGCCTCGGCATGGGGCTGCCGTTGCTGCTGGTCGGTCTCGGCGGCGGCGCGCTGCTGCCGCGCGCCGGCGGCTGGATGAGCACGGTGAAAGCCGTGGCCGGAGTGATCCTGTTGAGCGTCACCATCATCTTCCTGGAACGGCTACCGGCCTTGATCCCGCCGGGGGTTACGATGCTGCTGTGGAGCACCTTATTCATTGTTTCCGCCGTCTACATGGGCGCACTGGAATCGATCGCCGCCGGCGCCAGCGGCTGGCGGCGGCTGTGGAAGGGACTGGGTATCGTGCTGCTGATCTACGGAACGGTGGTGCTGCTGGGCAGCATCAGCGGCGGCGTCAGCGTCACCGACCCGCTGCACGGTTCGCGCCTGCTGGGCAGCGCCGTGTCGGAATCGGGCGGCGCGGCCGGCGGCGCTGCGACGGCGGCGCGGCCTCTGCCGTTCAAGCGCATCAGCTCAGTCGCCGACCTACAGCGCGAGCTGGCGGCCGCCAAGGCGGCGGGCAAACCGGTAATGCTCGACTTCTACGCCGACTGGTGCGGCTACTGCAAGGATTACGAGGCCTATGTCTTCCCCAACCAGGCGGTCCAGCAAAGCCTGGCGGGCGTCGTACTGCTGCAGGCGAACGTAACGGCGCAGAATGACGCCGACCGCAAACTGATGGAAAAGGTGGGAGTGTTCCTGCCGCCCGCCATCCTGTTCTTCGACCGGAACGGACATGAAGTGCGCAGCGACCGGGTCATCGGCTACATGGACCCGGCCGCATTCCAGGCGCAGGTGCGTCGCGCCCTGGCCCAGTGAACCGTCTCGTGCGCCGCCGCTTGTTCGCCTCGCTGCTGCTGTTGAGCACCGGCCTGCTGCTGGTTGCATGCAGCAAGCACGCCGAATCCGACAGCGTCGTGGCAAGCTCGGCACCGTCGGTGCTCGCGACCGGAGAGGCGTTCCCCGACCTCAATGGTAAGCTGCAACCGTTGGCGCAATGGAAAGGAAGGGTGGTGCTGCTCAACTTCTGGGCGCCGTGGTGTCCACCGTGCCGCAAGGAGATCCCCGACCTGGTGAAACTACAGGCGAAATACGCAAACCGCGGCTTCACCGTCGTCGGCATCGCCATCGATACGGCCGACAACACCCAGGCATTCACCGACCAGCAGTTCGACCTCAACTACCCCATTTTGGTAGGCGGCGAAAAAGGGATTGAACTGGCAAAAAGGCTCGGCAATACGGTCGGCGTACTGCCCTACAGCGTCATCCTCGACCGCCGGGGAGAGGTGCTCTATACCCACCGCAGCGAGATCGATCCAGCACGGGTGGAGCAGATACTACGCCCCATCATGTGACGGGCGTCACGGCTTTATTTGGCGCCATCATGACAGGAACGGTGGTGAATTTGCGTCATCTCTCCTTCCTAGACAAACCCACGCCCTTCGTGCACAATCTCCCGCCGTATGTCGCTCATTCTGCGGGAGCAATCCCACCCGCGCGTGGGAACTTGCGGACAACCACCGAGATCTGACGGCAAAATAATAATATCTCGACGATACCGCACGTTAGGGGAGTTCCATGGCGAAACTGCTGGTTATAAACGGTCCCAACCTCAATCTGCTGGGGACGCGCGAACCCCAACACTACGGCCGCACCACCCTGGCCGAGATCGACGCCCGACTGACCGAATTGGCGGCCGGGGCCGGCCACACGCTGGAGAACTTCCAGAGCAACGCCGAACATGGGCTGGTGGAGCGGATCCACCGCGCCCGCGACGAAGATGTCGCCTTCATCATCATCAATCCGGCCGCCTTCACCCACACCAGCGTCGCATTGCGCGACGCGCTGGCGGCGGTAGCGATCCCGTTTATCGAGGTACACCTCTCCAACGTGCACGCCCGTGAGCCGTTCCGCAAACATTCCTATCTGTCGGACATTGCCCGCGGCGTCATTAGTGGACTGGGACCACTGGGTTACGAACTGGCGCTCACTGCGGCGCTGCAACAAATTTCTGCGAACAACAACTGAATAGGACACACCACGATGGACATTCGCAAGGTCAAGAAACTCATCGAGCTGCTGGAGGAGTCCGGCATCGCCGAGATCGAGATCCACGAGGGCGAAGAATCGGTACGCATCAGCCGCTACAGCCAGAACGTTGCCCCGACGGTCGCAGTCGCCGCCCCGGCAGCGGCGGTAGCCGCGGCCCCCGCCGCCGTCGCGCCGGCCGCCGAAGCCAAGGCAGAGGAGATCAGCGGTCATGCCGTCACCTCCCCCATCGTCGGCGCCTTCTACCGCTCGCCGTCGCCCAACGCCAAGGCCTTTGTCGAGGTCGGCTCACGCGTCAATGTCGGCGACACCCTGTGCATCATCGAAGCGATGAAAATAATGAACCAAATCGAGGCAGACAAGGCCGGCGCCGTCAAGGCCATCCTGGTGGAAAACGGCGAGCCGGTGGAATTCGGCCAACCGCTGTTCATCATCGAATAATCACGCCGCACGCGAGCAACCAACCTCTTATGTTCGACAAAATCGTTATTGCCAATCGCGGCGAAATCGCACTACGCATCCTGCGCGCCTGCCGCGAAATGGGCATCAAAACCGTGGCGGTCCACTCCACCGCCGATCGTGACCTCAAGCATGTGCGACTGGCCGACGAGTCGGTCTGCATCGGTCCCCCACCCTCCGCCCAGAGCTATCTCAACGTACCGGCGCTGATCAGCGCGGCGGAGGTAACCGACGCCGAAGCGATCCATCCCGGTTACGGCTTCCTGTCCGAAAACGCCGACTTTGCCGAACGGGTGGAGCAGAGTGGTTTCGCCTTCATCGGACCGCGCGCCGACACCATCCGCCTGATGGGCGACAAGGTCTCCGCCAAGGACGCCATGATCCAGTCCGGCGTACCCACCGTGCCCGGTTCCGGCGGCGCCCTGCCCGATGACCCGGACGAGTGCATCCGCATCGGCCGCGAGGTCGGCTATCCGGTCATCATCAAGGCCGCGGGCGGCGGCGGCGGCCGCGGCATGCGCGTGGTGCACTCCGAAGCCCACCTGCTCAACTCCATTTCGCTCACCCGCGCCGAGGCCGGCTCCGCCTTCGGCAACGACGTGGTGTACATGGAGAAGTACCTGGAAAATCCGCGTCACGTGGAGATCCAGGTGCTGTCCGACACCCACGGCAACGCCATCTACCTGGGCGAGCGCGACTGCTCCATGCAGCGCCGTCACCAAAAGGTAATCGAAGAGGCCCCGGCCCCCGGCATTACTGAAGAACAACGCCGCACGATCGGCGAACGTTGCGCCCGTGCCTGTCAGGAGATCGGCTACCGCGGCGCCGGCACCTTCGAATTCCTGTACGAAAACGGCGAGTTCTACTTCATCGAAATGAACACCCGTGTCCAGGTGGAACACCCGGTCACGGAAATGATCACCGGCGTGGACATCGTCAAGGAACAGATCCTCATCGCCGCCGGCGAACCGCTCTCCTACCGGCAGGAAGACATCACGCTGCGTGGCCACGCCGTCGAGTGCCGCATCAACGCCGAGGATCCGAACAACTTCATGCCCTCGCCCGGCACCATCAGCCAGGTGCACTTTGCTGGCGGCCCCGGCGTACGTATCGACAGCCATATCTACAGCGGTTACAAGGTTCCGCCCTATTACGACTCGATGATCGGCAAATTGATCACCTGGGGCGAGGACCGCGAATCGGCGCTGGCGCGTATGCACACGGCGCTGAGCGAGATGGTCATCGAGGGGATCAAGACCAACATCCCGCTGCATCAGGAACTGGTGCGCGACACCGCCTTCCGGGCCGGCGGCACCAACATCCACTATCTGGAAAAGAAGCTGGGCTTGTAGCCACTCGCACCCGATGGCGCCGCTGCATGGCGGCAGCGGCGCCATATTCCTCTCGCGCAGAACGGTTCGAGCGCGGACACCCCCCGTCGGTTGCGGTATCATTCCCCGCATTCCCGTCGAACGGTTCCACCCATGTCCTGGCTACAACTGATTTTCGAAACCGACGCCGACAGCGCGCCGTCTCTCTCCGACCTGCTGAGCGAGGCCGGCGCCCTGGCGGTGACCCTGGAGGACGACGCCGATCAACCGCTGTACGAGCCGCCGCCCGGCGCCACGCCGCTGTGGCAGGCCACCCGCGTCGTGGCCCTGTTCGAGCAGGGCCACGACATGAACGCAATCCTCGCCGCGGTCGCCGCCGCCTGGGCGCCGCGGGAACTCCCCGCCTGGCGCCTGGAAGAGTTGGAAGATCGGGAGTGGAGCCGCGAATGGATGGATACTTTCCGGCCCATGAGGTTCGGCGAACGCCTCTGGATCGTGCCGAGCTGGAGCGAAGCGCCCGCGGCGGAAGCGGTCAATATCCTGCTCGATCCCGGCCTCGCCTTCGGCACAGGTACCCACCCCACCACGCGCCTGTGCCTGGAGTGGCTCGATCAGAATGACCCGGCCGACGCCCGGGTCGTGGACTACGGCTGCGGCTCCGGCGTCCTCGCCATCGCTGCCGCCAAGCTTGGCGCCGACCGCGTTTGGGCCGTGGACAACGACCCGCAGGCGCTGCTGGCGACGTGCGACAACGCGGCCCGCAATGACGTGCAGGAACGCATCGTCACGGCTCTTCCGGAGCATCTGCCCGAGGCGCGCTGCGACGTGCTGATCGCCAACATCCTGGCGGAACCGCTGATCGCCCTGGCGCCGCGCTTCGCCCTGCTGGTGCGACCCGAGGGACGGCTTGTGCTCTCCGGCATTCTGCCCGATCAGGCGACGGCGGTATTAAGCGCTTACAGTGACTGGTTCGAGATGGCGCCGGTCGTCGAATGCGATGGTTGGGTGCGCTTGGAAGGGCGGCGAAAATAAGCTAACGTGTCGAGAATTTGCGGGCCGCGGGCATGTCTCCGCCGCCGGGCAAAATGAACAGGAAAGGGCACCGACAACCATGTTAACCCAGTGCCCGCAATGCAAGACCGTATTCCGTCTGCGCGCAGAGCAGCTCAGCGCCGCCGGGGGTAAGGTGCGTTGCGGTCAATGCCACAGCGTCTTCGACGCCAGCCACCACCTGGTCGAGCAGCCGTCCCCGAAACCGGTGCCTGCAGAGGCACCCGTCCCGCCGCGCGCCCCCGCGGACAAAGCCCCTTCCCCAACTTTCGCTCCGGTGGTGCCTGAGCCGGTGGTGCCTGAGCCGGTCCGGAGCATCGCAACCGATCGCGGTGACCCCGCGGCGGAAATGGATGACCTCTCGATCCAGTTGGATCAGCTGTTCAGCGACATCGACCAGAGCACGGTGCGCTCCGCAGCCGAACCCGCAGCNNCTGGTCAACCGCGCCCCGTTCGCCCAGCCCTACCCCGACGTAAAGGTGGCCATGCACGATGTGGACGGCAACGTGGTGGCGTCGCGGCTATTCCATCCCAACGAGTACCTGGCCGGCGGCGACCGACATTCGTCGTTTGCGGCGCAGGCGACGGCGCAACTTGAATTGCGGGTGGCTGACCCGGGACCGGCGGCGGTCGGTTTCGAATTCACATTTTATTGAGCCGGGGAGCGGCTTCGCTTTGTACGCCGACGAGGCCTGGGGTATGATTTGCGGTTCCCGTTTTACACCTGTTTTCAAGCGATGCAGATCGGACCTTACAAGTTGCTCAACAATCTGGTGCTCGCGCCGATGGCGGGTGTCACTGACCGGCCGTTCCGCCAATTGTGCAAGCAGTTGGGGGCCGGCATGGCGGTATCGGAGATGGTGTCGTCCAACTCCCTGTTGTGGGGCAGCGAAAAGACCAAACGCCGCGCCGACCACGACGGCGAGGTGGAACCGCGCAACGTCCAGATCATGGGAGCCGACCCGCAGCTGATGGCCGCCGCCGCCCGCTACAACGTGGACAACGGCGCCCAGATCATCGACATCAATATGGGTTGCCCGGCCAAGAAGGTGTGCAATGTGATGGCCGGCTCGGCGCTGCTGCGCGACGAAGCGTTGGTGCAGCGCATTCTGGAGGCCGTGGTGGGTGCCATCCCCGAGGTGCCGGTCACCCTCAAATTCCGCACCGGCTGGGACCGCGACCACAAGAACGGCGTCGCCATCGCCCGTATCGCCGAGGCGGTGGGCATGCAGTCGCTGGCGATCCACGGCCGCACCCGCGCCGACGGCTACAGCGGCGAGGCGGAGTACGACACCATCGCCGCCATCAAGGCCTCGGTACGCATCCCGGTCATCGCCAACGGCGACATCACCTCGCCGGAAAAGGCCCGGCATGTGCTCGACCGTACCGGCGCCGACGGCCTGATGATCGGCCGTGCCGCCCAGGGCCGTCCATGGATCTTCCGCGAGATCGCCCACTTCCTGACGACGGGCGAGAAATTGCCCGAACCGACAGCGCAGGAAGTACGCGACATCCTGCTCGGGCACCTGCACAATCTTTACGCCTTCTACGGCGAATACACCGGCGTGCGCATGGCACGCAAACACATCTCCTGGTACAGCAAGGGCCAGCGCCACGGCGCCGCCTTCCGCCAGGAAGTCAACCGCGTGGAGAACGCGGAACAACAAATGGCAATGGTCAAGGCTTTTTTTGACTGCACCACAATAGGGGGGGAGCTGGCGGCATGAACGAAACCAGCGTGGCGAGCGGCGCTATTCCGCTGAACGGCATGGTGCGCAACGCATTACAACAATATTTCCGGGATCTCAACGGCCACGAGCCGAACGACCTTTACCAGTTGCTGCTGACCGAGGTGGAACGGCCGCTGCTGGAGACCGTCATGCACTACGCAGGCGGCAACCAGACCCGCGCCGCCCAGGCCCTCGGCATCAACCGCGGCACCCTGCGCAAAAAGCTCAAGCAGTACGGCCTGGACAACTAAACAAGATTAGAACCACGGGGGACACGGAGCGGGGGAATTCTGCTCATCATGCATCCCCGTGTTCCCCGTGGTTAATTGCTTTATTGCCTTTATCGAGGAACAACCATGAACAAGATCGAACGCGCGCTGCTCAGCGTCTCCGACAAGAGCGGCATCGTGGAATTCGCCCGGGCGCTGACCGAACAGGGCGTCGAACTGCTCTCCACCGGCGGCACCGCCAAACTGCTGGCGCAGAACGGCCTCAAGGTGATCGAGGTCTCCGACTACACCGGCTTTCCGGAGATGATGGACGGCCGGGTAAAGACCCTGCACCCGAAGATCCACGGCGGCATCCTCGGCCGGCGCGGCACCGACGACGCGGTGATGGCGCAGTACGGCATCGGCGGCATCGACCTCATCGTGGTCAACCTTTATCCATTCGAGCAGACCGTGGCCAAGCCCGACTGTTCCCTTGAGGATGCCATCGAGAACATCGACATCGGCGGCCCCACCATGCTGCGCGCCGCCGCCAAGAACCACAAGGACGTCACCGTGGTGGTCGACGCCGCCGACTACGCCACGGTGCTGGAGGAGATGAAGGCCAACGACGGCGCCACCCGTCACGCCACCCGCTTCTCGCTGGCGATCAAGGTGTACGAACACACGGCGCGCTACGACGGCGCCATCGCCAATTACTTCGGTCGCCTGGTCGACGGCGAGAAAACCGCGTTTCCGCGCACCGTCAACCTGCAGTTCGTCAAGGCGCAGGAGATGCGCTACGGCGAGAACCCGCACCAGCAGGCGGCGTTCTACGTCGAGCACCGTCCCGAGGCCGGCAACCTGGCCAGCGCCCGCCAACTGCAGGGCAAGGAGCTCTCCTACAACAACATCGGCGACACCGACGCAGCGCTGGAGTGCGTGAAGCAGTTTGCCGAGGCGCCCGCCTGCGTCATCGTCAAGCACGCCAACCCCTGCGGCGTCGCCTACGGCAGCAACCTACTGGAGGCCTACGACCGCGCCCATCAGACCGACCCCGAGTCGGCCTTCGGCGGCATCATCGCCTTCAACGGCGAGCTGGACGCCGCTACCGCCAAGGCCATCGTCGAACGCCAGTTCGTCGAGGTGATCATCGCCCCCACCGTCTCCGCCGCGGCGATCGAGGTGGTGGCGGCGAAGAAGAACGTGCGTCTGCTCGAATGCGGCCAGTGGCCGGAGCAACCGGCTCCGCGCCTCGACTACAAGAAAGTCACCGGCGGTCTGCTGGTACAGGATGCGGACCTCGTCCTCGCCAACGAGTTGAAGGTGGTAAGCAAGCGCCAACCTACGCCGAAGGAGATGGAGGACCTGCTGTTCGCCTGGCGTATCGCCAAGTTCGTCAAATCCAACGCCATCGTCTACGCCCGCGACAAGATGTCCATCGGCGTCGGCGCCGGCCAGATGAGCCGTGTCAATTCGGCGCGCATCGCCGGCATCAAGGCCGCGCACGCCGGGCTCGAGGTGAAGGGCTCGGTGATGGCCTCCGACGCCTTCTTCCCGTTCCGCGACGGCATCGACTCGGCCGCCGCCGCCGGCATCGCGGCGGTGATTCAGCCGGGCGGTTCGATGCGCGACGAGGAGGTGATCGCCGCCGCCGACGAACATGGCATGGCCATGGTGTTCACCGGCATGCGCCACTTCCGTCACTGAGCCGGACTGCCGTCCCGGTGACGAGGCCGCTCATTCCCCCTAAGCAGGCTATGTCATTTGCCGCAATATTTGGTAGCATCTGCCTAATAACCATTGCTGGCCAATGGGTTATTGCACTGCACACACAATAGCCGCGGCATCACCGCGGCAACGGCGAGCACCCCATCCGGGCGAGGACATAAAACCGTCACCTGAGTATGGGATAACGCCCAGCATCAAGGGAGAGGTGAGCTATGTTTTACTTTGTCTGGGAATCGAGCCTGGAGACGGGCATCGATATCATCGATACGCAACATCGGCGTATCGTCGACTACATCAATCAGCTGCACGTGGCGATCTCCGATAAGGATCGCAACGAAGTCGAGCGCATCCTCAATCAGATGATCGACTACACCATCACTCACTTCACCTTCGAAGAGAGCCTGATGGAAAAGGCGGGCTATGCGCACGTCGGCGCCCATAAAGCGGTGCACGAAGCCTTTACCAATCGTATCGCCTCCTACAAGCAGCGCTTCGACAACGGCGAGGACATCGCCAAGAAGCTGCTGTCCGACCTGCGCATCTGGCTCACCAACCACATCAAGCACGAGGACGGCGATTATTCGGGCGTCGTCAAGGAACACCTGCGCCGCGACATCGACAAGGGCTGGCTGTCGAAAACCCTGGGCCGCCTGTTCGGTAACGCCTGACTCGACTCATCCCTCGTCCGCCTCACTCCGCGCCGCACCCATTATTGTGCGGTGCGGACAGGTTCGCAGACTTGACGATGCTGAAACGGTCGCTGACCGTGCCGCCGGCAAGATCCAGCAGCAGCGAGCCGCGCTGATGGCGCTACACCGCCGCCGCTGCGGTAGGTACCGTACTCGGTGCCGACCGCAGAAGTAATAGCGGGTCGACGGCTGCAGACGGCCCAGTCGCACCACATATCCCATACGCGCGGCGCACTCGCCTGCCGAGTGCTCCAGCCGCCCCGGCACCATGGCCGTAGCGCACCAGCCCATCTCCTGACGGCCGCTTTGCCAACGCACGGTGACGCCATTGGGTGTCATAACCTGCAGATAGGGCGCGCTGCCCGCCGTAACGGGCTCTGCCAGGCAACCTCGATCGGCCGGCCGGCGCCCCCCGCCAGCAGGAATATGACCGAACCCACGGCAGCGCGGCACAGCCAATGGAAAAATAATGGCAATTTCACGGGAACTCCTGGCGCCAGTGTGGGGTCTTTAGCAAAGGCATGGCCGTTTCCGGTCCTATGATATAATCCCGACAGAATTTCTAACCCGCGCGCCGTCCGGGCAGCGTAGAGAACAATTTAATGACCAAAATCCCCCGCCTGCTCCGCTTTCTGCTTGCCACTATCGTCATCTACCTGGTCGCCTTTTCGGTGTTGCGTCTCGGCTTTCTCTGGTATTTTCACCAGGATACCCACGGTATCAGCACCAAGGAGTTGCTGTACTCCCTTTATCTCGGTGTGAAGTTCGACCTGCGTCTGACGCTGATCATGCTGCTGCCGATCTTCCTGCTTGGCTGGATCAGTTGGCTCAGCCCGTTCAAAAGTCGTGGCGCCAAGAACTTGTGGATAGGTTACCTGTCGGTAGTGACGGCGGGGGTACTGCTGTTCTATTTCTTCAATTTCGGCTGGTTCGCCTATCTCAAGACGGATATGGGCATCGGCGTACTGCGTTTCCTCGGCGACTTGCGTGACTCGACAGGTATGGTATGGGAAACCTATCCGGTGGTGACCCTGACGCTGCTGCTGATTGTGCTGGTCACCGCCTTCGGTTACCTGCTGCATCGCATGATCCGATTCTGCAGCACCCGGTCAACGCCGGCCTACCGCTGGAAGGGCAAGACCGTCACCGCCGTGCTCACTTTCTTCCTAGTGCTGTTCGGTCTCTACGGCAAGTGGGGCTGGTACCCGCTGCGCTGGAGTGATGCCTTTGCCATGTCCCACAACTTCAGCGGCCAGCTGGCCATCAACCCGGTGATCTACTTCGTCGACACCGTGCGTGCCGGCGTTGGGGTCAAGGTCAAACCGGCCGAGGTCCGCAAATACTACGGCATGATGTCCAACTATCTGGGGGTGGATCATCCGAACCCGCAGACGCTCAACTTCGAGCGCACCGCCAGCCTGGCCAAGCCGTTGGGCAAGAACCTCAACGTGGTCGTCGTCATCATGGAGTCGTTCGCCTCCTACAAGTCGGACCTTGCGGACAACCCGCTGCATACGACCCCCAACATGGACCGGCTGGCCCACGAAGGTTATTTCTTCAAGAATTATTATGACCCGACCCCCGGCACCGCCCGTTCGGTATTCGCCACCGTCACCGGCATCCCTGATGTGGCGGACAACTGGACCTCCACCCGCAACCCGCGCGTCATCAACCAGCAGGTCATCGCCAACGGCTACAAGGGCTATGACAAGTACTATTTCATCGGCGGCAGCGCCAGCTGGGGCAATATTCGCGGTCTGCTCGGCCACAACATCCATGGTATCCATATCATGGAGGAGAAAGACTACAGCGCACCACGCATGGATGTCTGGGGCATTTCGGATCTCGATCTGTTCCGCGAAGCGAACAAACGTTTCGAGAAGAAGAAAAAGCCGTTTTTCGCCATCATCCAGCTCGCGGGCAATCATCGTCCCTACAATATCCCGCCCGACGCCAAAAAGTCTGGTTTCAAATATGAGCACCCGCCGATGGCGCAACTCAAACGCTACGGTTTCCATTCTGAAGAAGAGTTCAACTCTTTCCGTTTTATGGACTTCTGTGTAGGCCAGTTCATCGAGATGGCGACCGAGGCTGGCTATGCCAAAAATACGGTCTTCGCGTTCTACGGCGATCACGGCCTGCCTTTCTTCTATCAGGCGGTAAACGCCCCGTTGGCCGACCAGCAACTTGGTTTTGTTCACAACCGGGTACCACTGGTCATCTACAGCCCGCGGATCAAAAACCCCCAGACCTTTAACGAGGTGGCGGGAGAGGAAGACATCATGGCGACCATGGCCGGATTGTCAGGCCAGACCTATGTCAACACCACCCTGGGGCGAGACCTGTTCGATCCGCGCTTCGGCAAAAACCGCTATGCGTTCAAGATCGTCCATCAGCGCCATCCTCTGATTGGCATGATCGGTAACAAGTTCTACTTCCAGATGCATCCGGACGGCAGCGACAAACACCTGTTCCTGCTGCACAGCCCCGATCCGAAGCAGGACGTCAGCAAGCAGTACCCGAAGGTGTTCGCCAAGATGCATGCGCTCCTCCGCGGCTACTACGAAACTGCGGTCTACATGCTGTACAACAACAAACCGCTGCCGGGCGACAAGTAAGCGCCAACCAACCAAACCACGGGGCCACCAGGGACCAACACCCTGGCGGCCCCGTGGCGTTTCATGCCGCCCGCCTTTTCACCCTCCCCCGTCGATTTGAGTAAAATGCCCCCTTTGCCCAACTCTGGAAGGAACGGTCAATGAAGGTACTGGTAATCGGCAGCGGCGGACGCGAGCATGCACTGGCCTGGAAGGCGGCCCAGTCGGCCGGCGTGACCACGGTTTATGTCGCGCCGGGCAACGCCGGCACCGCCCGCGAGGCGAAGCTGGAGAACGTCGCCATCGCAGTGGACGATATCCCGGCTCTGGTGGCCTTTGCCCGCGATCACGCCGTGGATCTGACCATTGTCGGGCCCGAGGCGCCGCTGGTGCTGGGCGTGGTCGACGCCTTTCAGGCGGCCGGTCTGCGCTGTTTCGGCCCCACCAAGGCGGCGGCCCAGCTGGAGGGCTCCAAGGCATTCACCAAGGACTTCCTGGCCCGTCACCGCATCCCCACCGCCGCCTACGGCAACTTCACCGATATCGATCAGGCCCTCGCCTATGTGCGCATCCAGGGCGCCCCCATCGTCATCAAGGCCGACGGCCTGGCCGCCGGCAAGGGCGTGATCGTCGCCATGACCCTGGCCGAAGCCGAGTCCGCAGTGCGCGACATGCTGGCGGGCAACGCCTTCGGCGCCGCGGGCCACCGGGTCGTGGTGGAGGAATTCCTGCAAGGAGAGGAGGCCAGCTTCATCGTCATGGCGGACGGCGAACACGTGCTGCCCATGGCCACCAGTCAGGACCACAAGCGCGTCGGCGACGGCGACACCGGCCCCAACACCGGCGGCATGGGGGCCTATTCGCCCGCCCCGGTGGTCACGCCGGCGGTCCATCAACGCATCATGGACGAGGTGATCCGGCCCACCGTGCGCGGCATGGCCGCCGAGGGCCACCCCTACACCGGTTTCCTCTATGCGGGACTGATGATCGGCGCCGACGGCGTCCCCAAGGTGATCGAATACAACTGCCGTTTCGGCGACCCGGAAACCCAGCCGATCATGATGCGCCTGCGCTCCGATCTGGTCGCCCTGTGCCAGGCAGCCCTCGACGGCCGGCTGGACCGGTGCGAGACCGACTGGGACCCGCGCCCGGCCGTGGGGGTGGTGTTGGCGGCCCGAGGCTATCCCGGCGACTACCGCAAGGGCGACGTCATCGACGGCCTCGATGCGGCCGACGATGCCGACAGTAGGGTCTTCCACGCCGGCACCGCCCTGCGTGACGGGCAGGTGGTCAGCGCCGGCGGCCGGGTGCTGTGCGCCACCGCCCTGGGCCACAGCGTCACCCAAGCCCAGGCCGCCGCCTACCGGCTGGCGGCTCGGGTCCGCTGCGACAGCCTGTTTTACCGCACGGATATCGCCTACCGCGCCATCGCCCGGGAAACGCAATAACGGGGGACAAACGGGCTGACCGGGGAAACACGACCCCGCCATCTGGCGCTCGACCCCATGATTTTCGTATTATGGTCGGATTCTTGTCGGAAAAAACCATTACAACGAAGCGGTGAGGCAGCCGTAAGCGACGGATACAAGAAAGATTTCCAGCTATTTTTACTTTTGCTAAGGAGCACACAACATGTCCGAGAAGCACCCAGTGATCGCGGTCACCGGTTCCTCCGGTGCCGGCACGACCACGGTCAAGAACGCCTTCGAACACATCTTCCACCGCGAAGGGCTCAAGCCTCTGGTGGTCGAAGGCGACTCGTACCACAAGTACGACCGTGCCTCCATGAAGACCGCCATGGACGAGGCCGCCAAGAAGGGCAACGACCACTTCAGCCACTTCGGTCCCGAAGCCAACCACTTCGACCTGCTGGCCGAGACCTTCGCCACCTACGGCCGCACCGGCAAATGCAAGCGCCGCTACTACATCCACAGCGACGCCGAAGCGGTGGACCACAACAAACGCCTCAACGCCAGCTACAAGGCCGGTGAATTCACCCCCTGGGAGACCATCTCCGACAAGACCGACCTGCTGTTCTACGAAGGGCTGCACGGCGGCGCCGTGGACGGCAAGGTCGACGTGGCCCAGCACACCGACCTGCTGATCGGCGTGGTGCCCATCGTCAACCTGGAGTGGATCCAGAAGATCCACCGCGACAACGCCCAGCGCGGCTACTCCGCCGAGGCGATCGTCGACACCATCCTGCGTCGCATGCCGGACTACGTGAACTACATCACCCCGCAGTTCTCCCGTACCGACATCAATTTCCAGCGCGTGCCGACGGTGGACACCTCCAACCCGTTCATCGCCCGCGACATCCCGACACCGGACGAGAGCTTCGTGGTGATCCGCTTCCACGACCCGAAGAAGTTCAACGTCGACTTCCCCTACCTGCTGTCGATGATCCACGACTCCTTCATGTCGCGCCGCAATGTCATCGTCGTCCCCGGCGGCAAGATGGGCTTCGCCATGGAAGTCATTCTCGCCCCCATCATCCACCGCATGATGGAGAAGAGCAGCACGGCGAAGGGCAAGGGCGCGAAGTAGGCGTCATCCCAGCATCGCATGTGAAACAGGCCCGCAACAGCGGGCCTGTTTCTTTTTCGCGCTGTTGCATAACGACGCCGCATGCACGCTCGGCGTGCCGCCGGCGACATAGTTGGCTATCATGTCATCACAACCGGCGGTGACGCCGCCCCACTTCGACAGAAGGTATGCCCACCATGGTCACAGCGATCATCCTGTTCAACGTCGACCGCCGCAGGATCAACGACATTGCCGAGCAGCTGGCAAGCATGGAAGAGATATCGGAAGTCTATTCGGTCAGCGGCAACTACGATCTGGTCGCCATCGTGCGGGTGAACAACAATGATGATTTGGCGGCATTGGTCACCGGCCGCCTGGTGAAGATCGACGGCATCGAGAAAACCGACACCATGCTCGCGTTCAAGGCCTACTCCCGCCACGACCTCGATGCGATGTTTTCGGTCTGAGCACGCAACGCGCCGTCGGCATCGTACGATTCAACCACCGGCCAATTCGCCGAACAGGTCGTGTTCGCCGGCAGCCGTTATCGTAACCCGCACCAACTGCCCTGCCTCCAGCCCCGCACTCTTTTCGATGATCACCGTGCCGTCGATCTCCGGCGCATCGGCGCTGCCGCGGCCATAGGCCTCGTCCTCACCGACCTCGTCCACCAACACCGTTAGCGTCCTGCCCACCTTGTCCTGCAACTTGTCGGCGCTGATCGCCGTCTGCAATTCCATGAAGCGTTCCAACCGCTCCTCTTTCAACTCTTCCGACACCGGATTCGGCAATGCATTGGCGGCGGCGCCTGCCACCGGCGAATAGGCGAAGGCACCGACGCGATCCAGCCGCGCCTCCTCGATGAAGGCCAGCAGTTGCTCGAAATCCTCGTCGGTCTCGCCGGGAAAACCGACGATGAAAGTGGAACGCAGCGTCAGGTCGGGACATGTGGCGCGCCACTGTTCGATGCGTTGCAGCGTGTTTTCGATATTGCCGGGACGGCGCATCGCCTTGAGGATACTTGGGCTGGCATGCTGCAGCGGCACATCGAGATAGGGCAGGATCACACCCTCTGCCATCAACTCGACCAGTTCGTCCACGTGCGGATAGGGATAGACGTAGTGCAGCCGTACCCAGGCGCCGAGCGAACCGAGTTGGCGCGCCAGTTCAGTGACGCGCGTCTTCACCGGGCGCCCCTGCCAGAAACCGGTGCGGTATTTAAGGTCCACGCCGTAGGCGGCGGTATCCTGCGCCACGATCAGCAGCTCCCTCACGCCGGCACCCACCAGCTTCTCCGCCTCCTTCAGCACATCGCCCGCCGGCCGGCTCATCAGGTCGCCGCGCATCGACGGGATGATGCAGAAGGTGCAGCGCTGATTGCAGCCTTCGGCGATCTTGATGTAGGCGTAGTGGCGCGGCGTCAGCTTGATCCCGCCCGGCGGCACCAGATCGCTGTAGGGGTCATGGTGCGGCGGCAGGTGGCTGTGCACCGCATCCATCACCTGTTGCAGCGAGTCGGGACCGGTCACCGCCAGCACCTGCGGGTGGGCGTTGCGGATCACCTGCTCCTTGGCGCCGAGACAACCTGTGACGATGACGCGGCCGTTCTCCGCCAGCGCCTCGCCGATGGTCTCCAGCGACTCCTCCACCGCGGCATCGATGAAGCCGCAGGTATTCACCACCACCAGGTCGGCATCGTCGTAGGTCGGCACGATGCGGTAGCCCTCGGCGCGCAAATGGGTCAGGATGCGCTCGGAATCGACCGTCGCCTTGGGACAGCCGAGGGAGATGAAACCGACTTTGGGNNGAGTTCTACACCATCCCGCCGCGCGCCGAGACCCACGGCGCGACCGAAACCATCACCGGCGCCCCCAGGAACAGTTCAAGAACAATATCGATAACGTCAGGGCGAAGCTATCGGCGCAGATCGCGGCGCAGCCGAATCCTAGCCCCTACGGCGGCTTTACTGCGGTTCCGGTTAGCATATAAACTCGGCCCACAGGAGATGGCATTCCTCCTTGTAACCGCCCTCGGGGCTGATGATGCCTGTAGAACCGCTATCCCGGCGACGGGTGGCGCAGGCTGTCGGCTCGTCCCTGGTTCCCCCGCCTGCGCTGTCCCGGCCGCCCAATTGAAGATGAGGCACGGTATGGGATTTTTGGCTTGGCTTTCGGTCTTTGTCGGCGCAGGCATCGGCGCTTCGATCCGCTGGTGGTTGAGCATCGGCCTCAATCACCTGTTCCCCACGCTGCCACCCGGCACACTGGCCGCCAATCTGCTCGGCGGCTATCTTATCGGTGTCGCGATCACGTGGTTCTCGCTCAACACCGCAACGCCGCCGGAACTGCGGCTGTTGCTGGTGACCGGCATGCTCGGCGGACTCACCACCTTCTCCACCTTTTCCGGCGAGGTGGTGACCCTGTTGGCACGTGGCCAGTATGCATGGGGTGTCGGAGAGGCCATGATTCATCTGCTCGGTTCTCTGAGCTGCACCTTCCTCGGAATGCAGTCGGTGCGACTGTTGGCAAAAATGTAATAGGGGAATAGCACAATGCAACAACAAGAAGGCCTCTGCCTCAGCTTTTACGTCCACGAAAACCGCCGCCACCAGCATCGTCTGGTCTACGAATGGCTGCTGGAACAGGCCGAGGGGCTGGGCATCCACGGCGGTTCGGCGCTGCGCGCCATCGCCGGTTTCGGCCGCCACGGCGTGCTGCACGAGGACCACTTCTTCGAACTGGCCGGCGACCTGCCGGTGGTGGTGAAGTTCGTGGTCAGCGCCGAGGAGGCGGACCAACTGATGGCACTGGCACAGCAGAGCGGCTTGTCACTGTTCTTTACCAAAACCCCGGTACAGTTCGGGATCATCAACGGCGTTTGACCGCCGGCCCCTCGCCGGCCCGAAAAGGAGATCAATCCATGTCACGTCAGATCCAATCCATCGACGCCTTCGAGATCCTCGACTCGCGCGGCAATCCCACCCTGCGGGTGACCGTTCGTCTGGCCGACGGCAGCTGCGGCACCGCCTCCATCCCTTCCGGAGCCTCCACCGGCGAGAATGAGGCGGTGGAACTGCGCGATGGCGACACAGGCCGCTACGGCGGCAAAGGGGTGCTGCGGGCGGTATCCCATGTGCGCAATATCATCGCCCCCGAACTGGTGGGGCACAATGCCCAGGCTCAGGCCGAAGTGGACCGTCTGATGATCCAGCTGGACGGCACCCCGAACAAGGGACGGCTGGGCGCGAATGCGCTGCTCGGCGTGTCGCAGGCGGTGGCGCGGGCGGCGGCCCAGTCCTGCGGCCTACCGCTCTACGCCTACCTGGGCGGCGGCGGCGCCACGCGCCTGCCGGTACCGATGATGAACGTCCTCAACGGCGGCAAACATGCCGACTCCAGCCTCGACTTCCAGGAATTCATGATCTTCCCCATCGGCGCCCCGACCTTTTCCGAAGCGTTGCGTTACGGCGCCGAAACGTTCCACGCTTTGAAACGGCTGCTCGGCAAAAAAGGCTACGCCACCTCCGTCGGCGACGAAGGCGGTTTTGCGCCGCAGCTCACCAAGGGCAACGAGGAGGCATGTGAGCTGATCGTCGAGGCCATCGACGCCGCGGGTTACACACCCGGCAAGGATATCGCCATCGCCCTCGACCCGGCGGCCAGCTCGTTCTACGACAGCGGCCGCTATCGTCTCAGCCGCAGCGGCCAGGGCGACAAGAGCGCCGCCGAAATGACCGAGCTCTACCGCACGTGGATCGACCGTTTCCCCATCGTCTCCATCGAGGACGGTCTGGCGGAAAACGACTGGGAAGGTTTCCGCGAGCATACGGCAGCGCTGGGCGATCGCATTCAGATCGTCGGCGACGATATCTTCGTCACCAACACCCGGTTTATCGCCCGCGGCATCCGGGAAGGCAGCAGCAATGCCGTATTGATCAAGCTCAACCAGATCGGCACCGTGACCGAAACCATCGAAGCGATAGAGCTGTGCCGTCAGGCCGGTTGGGGCTTCGTCATTTCGCACCGCTCCGGCGAGACTGAGGACACCTTCATGGCCGATTTTGCCGTGGCCATGGGCGGCGGCCAGATCAAGACCGGCTCGGTCTGCCGCTCGGAACGCATCGCCAAATACAACCGGCTGCTGGAGATCGAGCGCGAACTGGGCGGTGCGGCGCGGTTCTACTCGCCCTTTGCCCACTGATTGGCGCCGGGATCCACATGAACTGCATCTTCTGCAGCATCGCCTCGGGCAGCACACCGGCCGACATCGTTTATCAGGACGACGAAGTGGTGGCGTTTCGCGACATCCACCCGCAGGCGCCGACGCACATTCTGTTGATCCCGCGCCGCCACATCGCCACCGTGAACGATCTGGATGCCGACGATATGCACCTCGCCGGCCGGCTGATCCTCACGGCCAAACGCGTCGCGGCAGAATTGAGTTTCGCCGAAAACGGCTACCGTCTGGTAATGAACACCAATCGCGACGGAGGCCAGACCGTCTTCCATATCCATCTGCACCTGCTCGCCGGCCGCCACTGCCACTGGCCGCCCGGCTAAACTCGAACCCGGAACCATAAGGTGACGCCATGAAACCCGAACTGATCAGCTTCAAACTCTGCCCCTTCGTGCAACGCTCGGTCATCGTCCTGCTGGAAAAGGAGGCGCCGTTCGACATCACCTATATCGATCTGAGCAACCCGCCGGACTGGTTCAAGGCGATTTCACCGATGGGAAAGGTACCGGTACTCAAGGTGGACGACACCGTGCTATTCGAGTCGGCCGTGATCATGGAGTATCTGGATGAGGTGAATCCGCCGACACTGCATCCGCAGAACCCGTTGCGCAAGGCGCAAAACCGCGCCTGGATCGAATTTTCATCAACCCTGTTCTTCTGTCAGTACAACCTCACCATGACGGCCAAGGACGAGGCGGAGTTCAACCGCCAGTGCGACGAGATGCGCGCCAAACTGGCCCAGGTGGAGTCACAACTGGCGGGGCCCTATTTCAACGGCACCGACCTCTCTCTGGCGGACGCAGCGTTTGCACCGCTGTTCATGCGCCTCAGCCTGCTGGAGGGATGGCACGCCATTGGATTGTACGATGGCCTGCCGAAGGTGAAGGCGTGGGCCGAAGCGCTGCTTTCCCGGCCGGCGGTACGGGGTTCGGTGGTACCGGAATTTGCCGATCTCTACCGCAGCCATATCGGCAATGCCGGCTGTTACGGTTCGACCGTATTTGGCGCGGGTTAGCCGGCCAGAAGGCGAGGGTTCCCGCGGGCGGCGGGCGTAGTGCAGAAGGGGTAAAACCCGCGGTCCGGCGGGAGCAGGCAGACCTGTGGTGCGGACGGGGTTGCCCGCTCTCTTTCCGGCACCCCGGTTACAGCTCGATCCCGCCGAGCTTCTGGGCGACCCGCTCCCTGTCCCAACGCACGCCCAGGTAGATCCCCAGTGCAAACAGCACGATCAGGCCCAGTGCGTAGTAGAGCCAGCCGAATCCGCCCTGCTTGGTCTGCAGGCGTGCGGTCAATGCGTCCTTCGCCTGTTGTAGCTTGGCGTTTTGCTGCTGCAGGCCGGCGATCTGCGCAGACAGCTGTGTCGTATCGGCGCCGGCGGCCTTCAGCTTCGCCAACTCCGCCTGCAGTTGATCGCGCTGCTGCGTCATGGCTGCCAGTTGTTGGCGCGGCGGCAGCTCAGTGGTGGTATAGGTATCGTTAATCCAGCCCACAACCCCGTCGGGAGTGCGTATCTGCATGTAGCCGTCCTGGCGCGTGAGCACCGTCACCAGCGTACCCGAGGTGATCACCGCCAGCGGCGCCTCGGTGGAATTCGGTTCCGAGCGCACCCCGACGCGCAGGATGTCGTTGATGTACACCGTGTCTGCCGCCAGCGCGGTACCGCAGGTGAACACCAATAACAGAAGCAGGGCCATTCGCATCTTCATCATCCCTTATCGTTGTTCTTAGCCTTACCCATGCCATGGGACTCAACCTTTTCATCATACGTGTTACTTATGCCTTCTGTCACCCGCCCCCCGCTGTCGGCGGCCATGGAGCCGCCGCCAATACGCGCCCGACACAGGGGCCATGGACACAGTACCCGTCGTGAATGCGAAACAAGGCCCCGTGGAGGGCGCACTGAATCATATCCCGCTCCAGCGTTAGAAATTGGTCAGGTTGCCAGTTGAGCGGCGCCCCGCTGTGAGGACAGCGGTTGCGGTAGCCGTAACAGCCTCCATCATGACGTACCACGAAGCAGGCGACGGCGTTACCCTCCACCGCCAGTTCAAATTCGCGGCATTCACCATCGGCTAAGGGTGCTGCTCCCTGGTTCATGACGCGTGCAGTATCCGGAACCAGAGCGGCAGGGTCACCATGCTGCCGGCCGTCGACACGGTCACCGCCATGGCGTAGAGACTGGTATCGAGGTTGTATCGGTCGCACAGGACGATGCCCAGCACCATACTCGGCATGGCCGCCTCCAATACCACTGCGACCAACATGGAGCCGTGCAGGCCGATGATCCCGGCGACCCCCCAAATCACCAAGGGCGTCAACAGCAGTTGGATGATCACGATCGGGATCAGCAACGGGATCTGACGGCGCCAGCTCCCGGCCCAGCGCAGTCCGAGACCAATGGAGAACAGCATCAGCGGGACCACGCCGCCGCCCAGCATCTGCAACAGCGAGCTGACGATGTGGGGCTGCCGCCAGCGCAGGACGTTGAGCGTAATGCCGGCCGCCGCCGCCCACAGCGGCGGCACCCGCAGCAGTGCCAGAACCGGGTGACCCTTCTGCTCGATCCCGCCATAGTGTGCAGCCAAGGCAATACCGAAAGAAAGCAGCAACGGGGTGCAGGCAAACAGATCGTATTGAATGGCGACACTGCGCGCCCACGGCCCCAGTGCCGACTCCAACACCGGCAACCCGAGATAGGTGGCATTGGGAAAAGCCGCGGCCAGCAGCAGCGCCCCCACCACCATGTTGGGCTGCTTACTGCGGCGGAACAGCAGCCATGCAGCGAGGATCCCGACGCCGACACCCGCCGCGGCGGCAAGCGCAATACGCACGGAATTCAGCCCCATGGGCGCGCGCCACAGCACCAGCAGAACCAAGGCCGGCAGCAACAGTACGTAGACTACGCCGGTCAGGCTGCGTCTGAGCGTTTCGGCATCCAGCCCCAGCGGCGCGGTGACGCGCCAAATCACCCCGCAGATGATCAGCGCTCCGGCCTGAAGTATTACGTCGAACATGGAGATTCTCCGCCACGCCGCTCGTCGAGCGGGGCTGTGCGCCAACTATCCGCCGATATGCACCACGCACCGTCGCCGTCCCCGCTGCCGGCGATGCTCCCACAGGTAGATACCCTGCCAGGTTCCGAGCGCCAGGCAGCCGCCGACGATGGGAATGGAAAGGCTCACCGCAGTCAGTGCCGCCTTGATGTGGGACGGCATGTCGTCCGCACCCTCCAGGGTGTGCGTATAAAGGCCATCGTTCTCCGGCACCAAGCGGTTCATCCAGCGTTCCAGATCGTGTCGCGCACTGGGATCGGCATTCTCCTGAATCAGCAGGCTGGCCGACGTGTGCTGCAAAAAGAGGGTACACAGACCCTCCTGGCGCTGCGACTGCCGCACCACTGTCGCCACCTGTCCGGTGATGTCATGCAGTCCCTGCGCCGCGACATCGACACTGATTTCGGCAATCACATCATACCTCGGTTCGCTCATTCGCTAAGTGCGCATCCTATCATTTTCGCCATCGTCGCCGACAACCCGGCGCACCCTGGGAGAACCCTTCCGGCTGCGCCGATCGTATGTCGATGATCGCATTGAGCCCGCAAGCGGAGAAATTTCATTCCAGAAGGCGTCCGACTGGAAAAAAAGGGGGTTTTGACCGCTTTTCCGCTTGTCTTTTCCAAAAGACCGCTTCAAAATCTTTCGCCGACGACAACTCTTCTACGAGTTGTTCCAACACGGACCAAGGGAGATACTAAATGGCTGTTAAGAAGAAGAGCGCTGCAAAAAAATCTGTGAAGGCCGCCCCGAAAAAGGCCGCCCCCAAGGTCGCCCCCAAGGCCGCTGCACCGGTGAAGGCGATCGCTGCCAAACAGACCAAGACCCAGATCATGGCCGCCATAGCTGATGCGACCGGCCTGCCCAAGAAGGATGTCGGTGCGGTATTCACCACTATGGCCGGGATGGTCGAAGCTCACATGAAAAGGAACGGTTCCGGTGAATTCACCATCCCGGAAGTCGGTGTGAAGATTCGTCGCCACAAAAAACCCGCCACCAAGGCACGCAAGATGATCTCCCCATTCACGGGCGAACAGATCACGGTCAAGGCCAAACCGGCCCGCAACTCCATCAAGCTGACCGCGCTGAAAGGACTGAAGGAAGTCGTCGCCTAAGCGACTTTTTCCCGCCCTACCAAAGGGCCGGTTCCGCCGGCCCTTTTTTCGGCAGCACGATTACCAATCCAGCGAGTCCGACAGCCGACCGGCGTACCGTTGAGCAGCGTGCCTGCATTGCGCCAACCGCTCCGCCACCATCCCGCCAAATAGTCCGACATCCACACCGGCACCATTCCGGCGTCGCGTGCGCCGAGCAACGCTTCGCTGCCGCCGTCACCTGCCAACAGAATCCGGTCGCCGATACATCGAGCCGCAGCAAGCCTTCCCGCTGGATTTCCGGCTGCGGTTTGCGTCAACCGCACTCGTAACTGAATAGCGCCGCATCACATAGGGGCGCCAACGGCGAGCTCGGCTAAGTCACGACCTCGCCACTGGAGGCGTTGGATACCAGCGCCAGAGGCAGCCCGCGGCGTCGGCGTATCCGTTACCTCTGCCTCGACGCTGAGCAGCGCGTGGTCTTAGCGGCGTTGCCGCTCAACCGCCGCCTCGGCAATCGCCCTCTCCGCTATCGCCGGCTCCACGGCGGGGCCAAGGTACGAAGGCCGTCGAGATGGGCCATAGGCGGCGTGATGTCGTGCAAATCGCCGAAACACGCCCTGTTCGGCGTCCCACGCCGCGGCGACGCGCCCGAAACCGAGGCCCGATTGAGCGGCCTATGAAGCAGATCGAAGCCAATGGCCCGAAAGGGGGATTTATCGGGTATTGAAATTGCTAATGGTTTGCGCCAGTTATTTGCTTCCCGCGAATTGAAAAACCGCGTGATTTGCTTTATTCGTATGGGTACCAGGGTACAACAACCCCACGCTGGAGGAGTCTCATGCACCATAACCACAATCCATTGTCCCA